>NZ_JAAYXO010000020.1 GCF_012515855.1 Gordonia sp. (in: high G+C Gram-positive bacteria) | reverse complement strand
TCGGCGTCCCGGTGCCCGCCGCGAGTTCCCGGGCCCGCCGCCACAGTGCTGCGAGATCGGCGGCGCCGAGTTGCCAACGGGCGCCGGTCAGCAGACGCATGGCCGCCGTCCCGGCCATCGGGTCGGCCATCAGTCGCAGCGTCGCAACGATGTCGGTGATCTCCGGGACGTGCAGCAGACCGCCGATGCCGACCACCTCCGCGGGGATTCCGCGTCGTTCGAGTTCGGCGGCCAGCGGCGCGGAGTCCTCGTTGCGGCGCACCAGGATCGCGGTGGTCGGCGGCGGCGTCTCCTCGCGCTCGGCGGTGCGGTAGTAGTCCTCGATCCGGTCGGCGATCCACGCGCGCTCGTCCACGACCGTGTCGGTGAGGGCCAGCCGGACCGTGCCCGCGGGCGCGTCGGGCCGCGCGCGGAGCACGCTGACCGGCACGCCGCGACGGCGCAGCTCCGCCGAGCTCTGATTGGCCAGGTACAGCGCGCCTCGGCAGTTGCGCCAGCTGGTGAGGAGCTCGCACCGGCGGGCGTCGCGGCTGTCCGCGCGTGGGAAGTCGCGGGCGAAGCGCGGTAGGTTGGCCGCCGACGCCCCGCGCCAGCCGTAGATCGACTGGATCGGATCACCGACCGCGGTGACCGCAACCGGCCGACGATCACCGGTCGCGTGCCCGCCGAACAGCGACGACAACAGGATCCGCTGCGAGTGACCGGTGTCCTGGTATTCGTCGAGCAGCACCGCGCGGATTCCGGCGCGCTCGGCGTCGACCACTTCCGGATGGCGAGCCACCAGCCGGGCGGCGAGCGACATCTGGCTGCCGAAGTCCAGCGCGCCCTGGGCCGACATCGCCTCGCGCAGGGCGATCACCAGCGGAATGAGTTCCCGACGTTCGTCGGCGACCGCCTGAATGGCCCGGAGCTTCTGGCTCGGCTCCGCGCGCTGTCCCTTGCCCTTGGGCAGCGTGTCGATCATCCGATACAGGTCGGCGCCCGCCGCCTGCAGGTCCTCGACGTCGACGAGGTGCTCGGCCATCTCCGAGTACAGGCGCAGCACCGACTCGGTGACCGACGACGGCATCTTGGACGTGTTCAGCTGGCCGGGCCACGAGGCGACGACGGAGAACGCGAGCTGCCACAGTTCGGTCTCGCTCAGCAGGGTGGCGGTGGGTTCCACCGGGAGCAGCAGCCCGTAGTCGGCGATCAGCCTGCCCGCGTAGGCGTGGTAGGTGGAGACCTCGGCGTCGGCGCTGCGCAGCCGGCTCGCCAACTCACCCCCCGGATCCCACTCCAGGAGGGCGGGACTGCCCGCGAGCATCGACAGCCGACGACGGATGCGCGCCGCGAGTTCGCTGGCCGCTTTGCGGGTGAAGGTGAGACCGAGGATCTCCTCGGGCCCGACGAGCCGGTTCGCCACCAGCCACACCACGCGGGACGCCATGGTCTCGGTCTTGCCCGCGCCGGCGCCCGCCACCACCAGCATCGGCTCCAGCGGCGCCTCGATCACCTCGATCTGCTCGGACGTCGGCGGCGGCAGCCCCAGCGCCGCGGCCAGCGAGCGCGCGCCGATCAGCGGTCGCTCCCCGCTCGAAGTGCCCCCGCTCGAAGTACCACTGTTCGAGATCTCAGTCATCGATGACCGCCTTCCCCCGGAGCTGAGCCGGACAGGCCTGCACCAGCCCGCAGTGCGCGCACCCGCTGTTGGGCGTCGCGGTGAACACCGGCCCGATGCTCGCCTGCGCCGCCTCGCGGACCACCGAGATCCACTCGTCCACCTGCTCGGAAGACAGTGGCGGCTGGGTGCGTTCCGCGGCTCCGGTCTTCTTGTTGGCGCTGGCGACATAGACCAGTCGTCCACCACCGGGTTCCGTCGCCTCCCCCGCCCCACCCAGCTTCAGTGCCAGCTGGTAGGTCGCCAGCTGCGGGTGGACCTCGGCGTCGACGGCACGGATCGGGGTCTTGCCCGTCTTCACGTCCACCACCACCGGGCGGCCCTGACTGTCGGTCTCGAGTCGGTCGATCCGGCCGACCAGTCGTACCGGAAGCAGCGCATTGCCGTGGTCGTCGACCCCGGTGGGGAGGGTCGCGTCGACCTCGACCTCCACCCCCGCCTCACTGAGGTCGGCACGCGAGAACCGCAGCCAGTCGCGGAAGTTGGTGAGCATGCCCTCGGCGCGTTCGAGTTCCCGCGCGCTGTACCACTGGGCGGGCGACGACACGCGGTCCCACACCTCGTGCAGCGCGGCGCTCACCTCGTCCCGGTCGAGCTTGCCCGCCACCGCCTGCACCAGGGTGTGGACCAGCGTGCCGGTGACGGCCTGCTCGGCGTCGCCGTCTCGCCCGCCGTTGCGTTCCAGCATCCAGCGGAGTGAGCAACGGGTCAGCGCATCGACGTTCGACGGCGACAGCGTGCGCGGTCCGTTCTCCGGGGTCCACAGCGGAGCCCCGGTGCTGGGGCCCACCAGACCGAACCAGTCGGCGGGCGCCGCACCCGGCACACCGGCCTGCGCGAGGTCGGCCAGGAGTGCCGCGGCCACCCGCGTGCGCTCGTCCGGTCCGCCGTCGGCGTCGGCGCCCGCCACCGCGACCGCGCGGAGCTCGGCCACCAGGGACGGCAGCGACAGCACCCGTCGCACACCGGAGTCGAGCGGCACCTCGTCGGCCTCGAGCGGCTCCGTCTCGGCGTCGGCGCCGTAGCCGCCGATCGCGTCGGCGATCTCCGGGACGAATCGCGACGGCGAGGCGTCGCCGCTGCCGTCCTCCACGGCCGTCACCATCAACCGACTGCGAGCCCGCGTGCACGCCACCAGCAGCAGTCTGCGTTCGTCGGCGAGCATCACCGAGCCGCGCGCAATGGTGTCGACGGCATCGGCGCCGACGCCGTCGAGCAGGTCGATCAGCGCCGGTGTTCCGAGAATGCTGCCGCGGCTGCGGAGCGACGGCCACAGCCCGTCGAGCACGCCGGGCACCGCGACGACCTCCCACTCCCGACCGGCGGCCGCGTGCGCGGACACCACCGCTACCGACTCGACATCCGACACCGCGACCCGCGACTCGCGCGGAATCTGCAGCTGCCCGAGGTACTCGATGAATCCGAGCGTTCCGGCCGCGGGCAGGTTGTCGGCGAAGGTGCCCGCGGCTTCGAACATCCCGAGCATCGCGTCCAGATCGCGATCGGCTTGGTCGCCGCCTCGACCTCCCCGCAACGACTGTGCCGTCCAACGCCGCTCGAGCCCGCTCGCCTGCCACGCGCGCCACAGCGTCTCCTCCACCCCGACGCCTGCCGCATGCGCCACTCGCGCGGCGTCGATGACCTTGCGCATGTATTTGAGTGCCATCGCCTCGAACTCGGTGAGTCCGGCCAGGTACTCGTCCATCCGTCCGGCATCGGAGAGCGCGGCGGCCAGCGATGTCAGCGAGTCCACCTCGCGATCGGCGGCTTCGTCGACGCGGCGGATTCCGCGACGCAATCTGCGCAGGTTGGTCGGGTCGGCGGTGCCGATCGGACCGGTCAGCAGCGCGATCACCTCGTCGCCGTCGAGCATCGCGCCACCCGCCGCGACCCGCAGCACCAGGGTGAAGGCCTCCACCGCGCGTTGGCGGTGGATCGGGATGTCGCTGGCGGGGGTGGCCATCGGCACGCCGGCCGACGAGAACGCCCGGCGCAGGGCAGGCAGCGCGCGCGGAACTGATCGCACGACCACCGCCATCTGCGACCACGGCACGCCGTCGAACAGGTGCGCCCGCCGCATCATGTCGGCGACGGCCGTCGCCTCCTTGGCAGCGGACGAGAAGACCTGCACACCCGCCCGCCCCGGATCAGCGGGGTGCTCGGGATCGCCGGACTCGTCGGCCACCGGATACGGATGCGGGCGCGCGCCGGGGAGGCGGACCGCGAGTGCCCGACCGACGGCGTTCACCGCTGCGCGGTTGCGGAAGCTGACGTCGAGCAGCACGTCGCGCTCCGGGTCGTCGTCGGCCACCGCATCGGCGAACTTCGAGTCGGCGCCGCGGAAACCGAACACCGACTGGTCGGTGTCAGCGGCGACCACTGCGGAGTCGGCGCCAGTCCCGACCAGCCGCACCAGAAACGCCGCCTGCGGATCGAGGTGCTGGGCGTCGTCGACCAGCAGGTGCCGGATCCGTTGGCGCTGCCCGCGAAGCACGTCGGGGTCGGTGGCGAACGCCGACAGCGCCGAGCCGATCAGTTCGGCGGCGTCGACGGCGGTGACGCTGGCCTCCGGGGCGTCGAGGCCGACGGCGCCCCGCAGGAGCATGCCCTCCTCGTACTGCCGGAAGGCATGCCCGGCCGCCACCCATTCCGGCCGGTTGTGGGTGCGTCCCAGCGCGGAGAGGTCGTCGGGGCCCAGGCCGCGTTCGGCCGCGCGCATCATCAGGTCGCGGAGGGCCTGCGCGAACCCGTCGGTGGTGAGCGCGGGTCGCAGCGACGGCGGCCAGTACTCGGCGCCGTCCTCGACGTCGCCGGCGAGCAGTTCGCGCAGGATCACGTCCTGCTCGGATCCGGTGATCAGCCGCGGCGGCGGGTTCCCGTGCGCCGATGCCTGCAGACGCAGCACCGCGAAGGCGTAGGAGTGGATGGTCCGCACCAGTGGTTCGCGGAGCGCGCCGCCGAGGCTGCCGCCCGCCGACAGCACGCGCCGGGTGATCTCCGACCTGAGTTGACCGGCCGCTCGCCGGTTGGCCGCCAGCACCAGCACCGACTCCGGCTCGACGTCCGGATGGAGCAGTCGGGCGACCGCGGCGTCGACGATCAGGGCCGTCTTGCCCGTACCCGGACCGCCGTGAACTCGCCACGGCCGCCACGGGCGTTCCGGATCGGCACGGTGGGGGCCGTCGATCACGGCGGTCGCTGCCGTCGGCCACCGTCGCTCGGCGTCTGCCGGAGCCTGGGCGGCCACGAGTCGCGTGCCGGGTCGAGTCATGACACCTATGGAAGCACGCACCTGCGACAACTCCCGGACAGGCCGGGCGACATCCGCGATTAGGCTGGTGGCATGCCCGGTTCCGCCGCGGAGGTCCGCACCCTCCACACCCATCTGTTCGGCCCCGACGACCCGAACGCGCCGCACGTCCTGGCCGTCCACGGCCTCACCGGACACGGTCGGCGGTGGGGACGGCTCGCCGACGAGCATCTTCCCGGAGTCCGCGTGGTGGCCCCCGACCTGCTGGGGCACGGCCACAGTCCGTGGGAGCCGCCGTGGCGCATCGACGACAACGCCGACGCCCTCTCCGCGGTGCTCGACCGGCACGTCCCCGCCAGTGCCCGCCCGGTCGTGCTGCTGGCACACTCGTTCGGCAGCGCCGTGTGTCTGGAACTGGCGCTGCGCCGGCCCGACGACATCGCCGGTCTGGTGCTGCTCGATCCCGCGCAGGGTCTCGACGCGGAGTTCGCGGGGACCATCGCCGAGGCCGCGATGGCCCATTGGGGCAGCACCGACGCCGACGACGCCAAGGCGGCCAAGCGGATGGAGGGCTGGCATTCGGTGTCGCCCGACATCCTCGACGCCGAGGTGGAACAACACCTGATTCCGACGCCGGACGGCCGCGTCTCGTGGCGCGTGAGCGCGCCGGCCGCTGCCGTCGCGTGGAGCGAGATGACCGGCCGCTACCGGCTGCCGCCCCGCGGGGTGCCGACGCATGTCGTCATCGCCGACCGCGTGGATCCACCGTTCGTCCGACCCGCATTCCTCGCCGCATGCGCGGCCGAACGCGCCGACTCGGTGACCGTCCACCACGCCGACACCGAGCACATGGTGCCGTTCCTCGCTCCCGAACTGTGCGCGGCGCTCGTCAAGGACCTGCTGTAGCCGTGGCTGCGATCACCGAGGAGCAGGTGGAGCAGGTACGCGCGCTGGTGGTGGCCATCCCGGCCGGACACGTGAGCACCTACGGCGACCTCGCGGCCGTCGTCGGGCTGCCGAGTCCGCGGATCGTCGGATGGATCATGCGGACCGATTCCGCCGATCTGCCCTGGCACCGCGTAGTTCCCGCCTCCGGGAAGCCGGCCGCGGGCATCCGGAGGCGGCAACTCGACCGGCTTCGCGACGAAGGGGTCCGCGTGGTCGACGATCGGATCGATATGAAGGCGCACCGGCTGGTGCGCTGAGCGACGCGAAGGGTTAGACCATCAGCCGAACGAGGTCGACCACGCGCAGCAGGCCAGGCAGCGCGCCGGAGGTGGAACGCGGGTGCATCGCGTGCACCGCGAGCCGGAACATCACCGCGCGCAGCAGCATCTGCGGCCACTCGGGCTGATTGGACCACCGCTCGATGAGGTCTTCACTCGCCCCGCCCCAGGCCAGCGCGTCCACCACCACCACCGCGGCCGCCCACGACGCCGGTCGCCAGTAGGGGACGATGTCGGTGATGGCCGGGGCCGCGGCGCCGGCGAACAAGACGGTGCCGAACAGGTCGCCGTGGACCACTTGCGACGGCAGGTCGACCGGACGGCGCAGCGTGCCCAGGATCTTCAGTTCGGCGATGCTTCGCAGACCGTCGTCGCTGGTCGGCTCGTCCATTCCGGCCGCGCGCGCACTGCGCAGCGGGTTCTCCTCCCACGCCGCACGGTCGGCGGCGACGAAGACGTCGACGTCGTTGAACGGCGGTGCGGGCGGCTGCAGCAGGAAACGCGGGCGCTCGAGCTTCGCGGTCGCGGCGTGCAGCCGGTCCGCCATCGCGACGACCTCGTCGTAGCGCGGTTCGGGACTGCCCGCCACATAGGTGTCGGCGCGCCACCCGGACACCACGTAGCGCCCGTCGGAGGCGCGGATGGGGCGGGCGATGCGCATCCCCTCCACGTAGAGGTTCTCGCGAGCCGTCGCCGACCAGGCGGCGCGCGCATGATCGGGAACCAGCGTCAAGACCACTTCGCCGACGCGCCATGCCGCAACGTCCATCGCAATGGGCGGATGCGCGGTGAGACCGAAGGTGGTCAACACCTGCTCGGGCGGCTCGACAATGCTGGTCACGAACGCCAGATTACCCACGACGTCGATAGATTCGCCGGAGCGACACCAGCCGCGCGAGTCACTCGATCAGACGGCTGCCACCAGGTACGCCACCAGCGGCGGAACCGTGCACCCGAGCGCCACACCACTCGCGAAGAGCAGAGCGAGAACCAGCGTGACCCCGCGGAGACGCAGTGCCGTCAGCGCAACCGCCGCCGCCACCAGAACCCCGCACACCCCCGGGTACAGCCAGTCCGGATGCGTCCAACCCGGCGCGTCCGGTCCCCACCCGTACCGCCAGCCGAGCCGCAGCGCGAACCACACCGGCACCGCGGTCGCCAACCCGGTCGCGAACCCACCGACGATGCACAGGAGGGCGTTGAACGCGGCGGGCAGCAGGCGCGGCGCAGAAGAAGACGGCGCAGGAGCGGACGATGCAGGGTCGGTCATGGCGGTGATGTCGGCAGCCGATCAGTAGACCGGCATCTCCGGAGCCAGCTGCGCGGCCCAGGCGACAATGCCGCCCTGCAGGTGGGTGGCGTCTTCGAAGCCTGCCTTCTTCAAGGCCGCGAGGGCCTCCGCCGAGCGGATCCCGGTTTTGCAGTACAGGACGATCGGACGGTCGTGCGGCAGGTCGCCCAGGGCTCGACCGGACAGGATCTCCCCCTTGGGAACCAGTCGGGCGCCGTCGATCCGGTTGATCTCGAACTCGACCGCCTCGCGGACGTCGATCAGCACCGGCGGGGTCGGCGAACGCAGCGCCGCATCCACTTCTCGCGGCGTGCGGGTCGAACCGACGGCGGCCGCGGCGGCCTCGTCGGTCAGCACGCCGCAGAACTCGTCGTAGTCGATGAGTTCGGTGACGGCCTCCCCCACCGGGTCGGCCCGCACGACGACGGTCCGGAAGGTCATGTCCAGCGCGTTGTAGACCAGCAGCCGACCGAGCAGCGGGTCGCCGATGCCGCAGATCAGCTTGACGGCCTCGGTTCCCATGATCGAGCCGATCGTCGCGCACAGCACCCCCAGCACCCCGCCTTCGGCACACGACGGCACCATTCCGGGGGGAGGGGCCTGCGGATACAGGTCGCGGTAGTTGATGCCGCGGCCGTCGGGGGCGGACTCCCAGAACACCGAGACCTGCCCCTCGAACCGGAAGATCGAGCCCCACACATAGGGCTTGCCCGCCAAGATCGCGGCGTCGTTGACGAGGTAGCGCGTGGCGAAGTTGTCGGTGCCGTCGAGGATCAGGTCGTACTCGGCGAAGAGTTCGACTGCGTTCGACGGGTCGAGCCGGAACCGGTGCAGCCGCACCTCGACGAGCGGGTTGATCTCCGCGATGGAATCGCGGGCGCTCTCCGTTTTGAGTCGGCCGACGTCAGCGACTCCGTGGATCACCTGTCGCTGCAGGTTGGACGAGTCGACGACGTCGAAATCGACGATCCCGATGGTTCCGACGCCTGCGGCGGCAAGATACATCAGGGTCGGCGCGCCGAGGCCTCCCGCACCCATCACCAGGACCTTCGCGTTCTTCAGCCGCTTCTGTCCGGCCATCCCGACATCCGGAATGATGAGGTGACGACTGTAGCGCTCCACCTCGTCGCGGGTCAGATCCGCAGCGGGCTCCACCAGCGCAGGCAGTGACGACATCTCCGATGACCTCCGAGCGGCCCGTCAGGCCTTGGTCGGGTACGGCCAGGCGTTCGCCTTGCAGGTGAGACTGCGATCGACGTCCTTCATGTCCGAGTCCAGCGCCATGATCTGAGCGTTCGCGGTACCGAAACTCTGCTGCATCATGATCGGCGCGAGGGCGCCGTTCTGTTTGCACACCTGGTGCTTGTCGTAGCCTATGCCGTGACCGACCTCGTGGTTCACCAGGTACTGGCGATATGCGACGTCGTCGCCCTCGAACGCCAGCGCGCCGCGCACCCATCGCGCCTCGTTCAGCACCACTCGCGCATCGGGCGGGTAGTAGCACGAGGTCTCGAGCTTGATCTGATAGCCGCAGAGTTCGCGCGCGGTGCCCGTCGAGCTCAGTGAGATCCGCAGGTCCGGCTCGCCGGAGTCCACGCGCTGGAACGAGACCTTGTCGGCGCCGATCCAGCTCTTGGGGTTGGCGAGGGTCGCGTCGACCAGCTTGGCGAACGCACGTTCGCCGCCGTACTCGGCGGGATCGATGCCGCGCTCCACTTCCACCGTGTAGGTGTACAGCTGCTTTCCGGTCCCGACCTTCGGCCCTCGACCGGGCACGATGCGATAGACCTTCTCGCCCTTGGTGGTGAACTCACCGCCCGCGGGCAGCGCGCCCGCGGGGAGCGCCGCTTCCTGGATCTGACCGGTCGGCGCGCCGATAGCGGTCGTCTCCTCATCGACGTGCGTGTTGCGAACCTCATCGCTCGGCTCCGAGGCCACAGCCGGTGCCTTCTCGGTGTTCTGAACGGTCACGACCAGCAACGCGATCGTCAGCGCGACCAGGACGGGAATGGCGTAGGCGCGCCACCCGTATGCGCTGATGAAACGTCCCACGGCGCTGCGCTTGCGCCGGGGAGCTCGGTCGGAACGCTGCCTGCCGCTGTCCGCGATCGGATCCCATCGAGCGCGCAGCGGCTGGTCGGGCCGCGGACGACGGGGGCGCTGCGCCCCTTGCTCTGAAGTACCGGTCACACCGACAACTTTGTCATAGATCGGACGAAGGACTCCGCACGCACCCTCCGCGGCGGTGCGGACGCCTGAGATCCGGGACGTGCCGAGTAGGGTCTAAGAATGTCGTCCTCCACTCCTCAGGCACCCGCATCGACCGGCAACGGTCGCAGCGGCACCCGCCTGCCGCGCAGCGCTCGGCGTCGCCAACTTCTCGACGCCGCCAGCGAGATCTTCGTCGAGCGGGGGTACCACTCTGCCGGAATGGACGAGATCGCAATCCACGCGGGGGTCAGCAAGCCGGTCCTCTACCAGCACTTTCCCTCCAAGCTCGATCTGTACATCGCGGTCGTCGATTCGCACGCTGAGAAGCTCGTCGCCGATGTGAACCGTGCCCTGCTGACCACCAGCGACAACCGGCAGCGCGTACAGGCAGCGGTCCAGGCGTTCTTCGACTTCATCGACGACGACAACTCCGGCTATCGCCTGATCTTCGCCTCCGATGCCATGGATCCGGCGGTGATCCGGCGTGTCGACGGCGCAACGGAAGCCTGTGTCGACGCCGTCTACGGCCTCGTCATGCAGGATTCGGGGATGGACCCGCACCGGTCGCGCATGCTGGCCGCCGGACTCGTCGGCGCGAGCGTCGTGACCGCACGGTACTGGGTCGACGCCAGCCGGCCGGTCGACAAGTCCAGCGCCGTCGACACCACCGCGGCACTGCTGTGGGGCGGACTCGCCGGCGTGCCGATGCTCAGCGCCCGGGACGAAGGCACCACCGAGGCCTGAGCCTCGAGGCCACGCCGACAGCCGGTCAGCGCGCCCGATACACCTCGGCCTCGAAGTCCAGTGACGCGCGCAGGGCCACCGGGTCGGCGAAGGGCAGCACCTGGGCGCCCCACACGCCTGCGACATCGGCAGTGCGGTCTATCCAGAAGTAGACGTTGGCCAAGCCCGCCCACCCGAGCGAGCCCGCACTGCGTCCGGTCGCAGCCTGCTCGTCGTTGACCATGAACGAGTAGGCCCACGACTTCGGCTGGCCGGGGAAGAAGTCGGCGTCGTGTGTGATCACCGCATCGACGCCACGCAGCGGCGTCACCCGTTGCTCCGCGACCAATCCGTTCCGTGCCGCCCAGTCGACGGTGTCCGCGTTCAGCACCCGGCCGCCCTCGCCGTCGCCGTTCCGCAGCCACATCTGCAGGAAGCGCGCGTAGTCGAGGACCGTGGAGTAGACGCCCTGACCGCCCATCTGGACTTCCGGCTCCTGCGGCATCACGATGCGGGTGGCCTTGAGCGAACCGTCGGGACGGCGCATGTGCACCGCAGCGCGCCGCCGGTCCATATCGGCGCTCAGGACGAAGCCGGAGTCCACCATCCCCAGCGGTGCGAAGACCCGTTCGGCGAGCACCTCGCCCAGTCGCGCACCGCGTACGGCTTCGACCACCAGACCGGCCCAGTCCATGTTGGAGCCGTAGTTCCAGGCGCTCCCCGGCTCGAACAGCACGGGCGTCATCAGCGACGCCTTCTGGGCCGTTGCGACGTCCGGGTAGTGCCGATCGCCGACCAGTCGCCGATAGCGGTCGTCGAAGAACGGGTACGCGAACCCCGCGGTGTGCAGCAGCAGCATCCGCGTGGTGATCGGTGTCCGGACCTCGCGGATCTGCGGGGCGCCGTCGTCGGCGAAGCCCTCGAGGACACCGACCTCACCGATCTCGGGCAGATACTCGGCGGCCGGGGCGTCGAGATCGAGCACGCCGTCGTCGACGCACTGCAGCACCGCGGTGGCCGTCAGCGGTTTGGACGCCGAGTACAGCGCGATCACCGTGTCCGGTGTCATCGCCTGCTGCTCCGTCGCCGAACGCAGTCCCGCAGCCCCGCTGAAGACCGAACCGGTCGACCGAACGACGGCGGCGGCTACCCCGGGAACACGCTCTGCATCGGGACCCTCGACCGACGTGGCCAGGAGGCCGCGCAGGCGATCGGCGTCAGGCTGCACCGAAACCGACGCGACGGTTCTCCGCGCTGCCGACCTCGACGTAGGCGATCTTGGCGGCCGGGATCAGCACCCGCGCACCCTTGTCGTCGGTCAGCGCGAGGACCGCGTCCGTTCCGTCGAGTGCTCGCTGGGCCGCGGCATAGACCTCGTCGGCCTTGTCTGCGGAGGCGAAACCCAGTTCGCGCGGGCTGTTTTCGATACCGATCTTGACATCAACGCTCATGCTCAGAATCCTACCGTCACGATCCGACAGTCACGCCAGCGATAGTTCGGTCATGCGCTGTGAATGACGCGCGGCCATGTTCTCGAAGAAGTCTGCAGCGTTGTTGAGGGTCGCGGTGCCGTCGAACAGCATCGCCATCACGTCCTCTTCCTCCGCCAGCACCCACTGCATGTGCGTGATGGCCTCGCCGAGCAGCCGGCGTCCCCACAGGGCCAGCGGCGCCGCGACGGCCGGATCGGCCGCGACCGCCGCGCGCACACCGTCGACGGCGAACTGCGACGACCCGGTCTCGGCCATCACCTGCTTCATGATCGGCTGGACCTCAGCGGGCATCACGTCGGCCATCTCGACGTAGAAATCGGCCGCCAGTCCGTCACCGATGTACATCTTGACCAGCACTTCGAGCCACGATGTCGGCATCGTCACCCGGTGATACTGATCGAAGACCTTCGCGTGCGACGCCACCGCGGCGTCGGGATCGCCACCCTCGGCGCGAATCTGCTCTGCCAGCACCTCGAAATGCCCCATCTCGGCGGCGATCAACCGCATGATGGCCACCCGATCGGCGGTCGTCGGCGCCATGGCCGACTCCTCGATCAGGCGGTAGCAGGCGGCGAACTCGCCTGCGAGTAGGACTTCGTAGAGCTTGTTGACCGCTGCAGAGTTGTTCGACATGCAAGTCAGCGTATGCAAGGCGCTACACTGAGGACCAGGCGTGTGGCCGATCCGCCCGACGAAGTCACACTTCGCGGCTCCCTGCAGAGGTTGCGAGCGGCACGTCCGACCTTGAGCGCGCACCTGCGAAGGGCTTGAATAGAGCCCTGGTCCGCCGAGGGTCCCGCCCGTCGGGACCCCGCGGTTTCTCTTGTGTGCGTGCACGAACACCGCGAGAGGCTTGAAACTCAATATGACTACCAATTCCACGGCGGCCGAATCCGCCGGGAGCGACGACATCCAGACCACGATCGTCGCCGAAGACCACGCTGCACCCACGTTCGCCGCACTCGGCGTTCACCCGGCGATCGTGGATGCGCTCGCCGCCGACGGCAAGGTGCACACCTTCGCGATCCAGGAGCTCACGCTTCCCCTGGCGCTCGCCGGCTCGGATCTCATCGGGCAGGCCCGCACCGGCATGGGCAAGACCTTCGGCTTCGGCGTTCCGCTGCTGCACCGTCTCGTGACGGCGAACGCTGACGACGCCTCGGGGCTGCGGCAACTCGACAACACCCCCCGCGGCCTCATCATCGTCCCGACGCGCGAACTGTGCGTGCAGGTGACCGAGGATCTCGAGATCGCCGCCAAGGGCGTCGACGTCACCCTCGCCGACGGCACCGTCCGCCCGTTGAAGATCACCTCGATCTACGGCGGTCGTCCGTACGAGCAGCAGATCGAGGAACTGCAGAACGGGGTCGACCTGGTCGTCGGCACGCCGGGCCGCCTTCTCGACCTCGCGAAGCAGGGCCACCTGGTCCTCGGCAAGGTCGGCGTCCTGGTCCTGGACGAGGCCGACGAGATGCTCGACCTCGGCTTCCTCCCCGACATCGAGCGGATCATGGGCGCACTGCCGACCGACCGGCAGACGATGCTGTTCTCGGCCACCATGCCGGGCCCGATCGTCACCCTCGCACGCACCTTCCTCAATCGTCCGACGCACATCCGCGCCGAACACGCCAACGACTCCGCCGTGCACGAGCGCACCACGCAGTACGTGTACCGCGCGCACGCCATGGACAAGGCCGAGCTGGTGGCGCGCGTGCTGCAGGCCGAGGGTCGGGGCGCGACGATGATCTTCACGCGCACCAAGCGCACTGCGCAGAAGGTGGCCGACGACCTCCTCGAGCGCGGCTTCTCGGTGGGCGCCGTGCACGGCGACCTCGGCCAGGTGGCGCGCGAGAAGGCACTGAACAGGTTCCGCGAGGGCAAGATCGACGTCCTCGTCGCCACCGACGTCGCCGCCCGCGGCATCGACGTCGACGACGTCACCCACGTCATCAACTACCAGTGCCCCGACGACGAGAAGACCTACGTCCACCGCATCGGTCGTACGGGTCGCGCGGGCCGCACCGGCATCGCGATCACCCTGGTCGACTGGGACGAGCTGCACCGCTGGGGCCTCATCGACAAGGCGCTGAGCCTCGGGATGCCCGAGCCCGCCGAGACCTACTCGACCTCCGACCACCTGCGCGAGGACCTCGGCATCCCCGAGGATGCGAACGGTCGCATCGGCGCGCCGCCGCGCAAGGCGGACGAGCGCCGCGAACCTCGCGAGCCGCGTCCGGACCGCCCGAAGCGCGCCCGCCGTCGTACCCGCGGCGGCAAGACGGAGGCCGCGGCCGGCGAGAACTCGACCACCCCGAACGCAGCGGACGCAGATGCCCCCGCCGGCGATGCTCCCGCCAGCGATGCTCCGAAGGCAGAAGCGAACTCGAGCAGCACCGGCGAGAGTGACGGCGAGCGTCGCCCCCGCCGTCGCCGTCGCCGTCGCAGCGGCGGCAAGTCCGCCGAAGGCGCAGCGGCCTCCCCCGCCGCCGAGTAGTTTCGCCTACCCTCGCGAGAATGGGACAGACACCTCCGGAACGGCGCACCCGCACCGACCTCATTGTGACGGCACTGATCGTCGCAGCGGTGGTCGTTGCGGGTGTCGCCGTCTGGTGGACCAGTTCGGCACGGCACAGCCACCTGGAGACGGCGACCGAGCAGGCCCCGGTCCAGTTGCCCGCCGAGAACGTCCCGCGTCAGGTGAGCGTGAAATGGTCGGCGCCGTCCGCGGTGACGTCGGTCCCGCAGATCACCCGCGATTCAGTGATCTCCGCGACGAACGGAACGGTGACCGCCCATCGCCTCGACAACGGCGAGCAGGTGTGGCGCTACCGCCGCGACCTCCCCCTGTGCGCGGCCACGGCAGGCTGGCAGGGCGGTGACAACAGCGTGCTGGCGGTCTATCGCAACGACCGCGGATGCAGCGAAGTGATGTCGCTGCGCGGCGCAGACGGCAGTCGGCACGGCGCCCGGAGCAGCGACGCCGACGCGGACGCCACCCTGTCGATCGGCTCCGACTACGCGCTGCTGTACGGCTCGACTCGCCTGGAGACGTGGGGCTCCAATCTGGTGCGCGGCATCGAGTACGGACGGATCGACGCCCCGGTGAACGCCGACGTGGGTCCCGACCGCACCGGATGCCGCCTGTACTCGGCGCTGTCGGGGGCCGATCGCGTGGCGGTCGTCGAACGCTGCCACGGCGACGTCGGGTACCGACTCACCGTGCTGGGCGCCGATCAGACCAGTGACGAGAAGATCCGGCAGTGGGGCACCACGATGATCACCACGAGCGCCACCGGCCCCGCGCCGCGCGTCATCGCGGCCACCGACTCGGCGATCGCCCTCTACGACGGCGGCACCGACGCCTCGGGAGTCGTCAACGGCCCGGCCGGACCGCGAATCAGGACCTTCACCCCGCAGGCCGAAGCGGCCGGCGACCACCCGGTCGCGGGAGATCCGGCGGTACCGGTGACCAGCAGGCCGATCATCGACCAGGGCGTCATCTCGTTCTGGACGGGCCAGAGCACCGTGGTGCTCGACGCGTCCAGCGGCTCCCCGCTGTTCCAAGTGGCCGGGGCCATCGGCCCGGGCTCGGTGATGGCGGGCCAACTGATGGTCCCGATGCCCGGGGCCATCAGCGTCCGCCGCGCCTACGACGGCAACGAGGAGTTCCGCATCCCGGTCGACCGCGGCGACGTCAAGGGGCCGGTGTCGCTCCGCGTCTTGGGCGACACCATCGTCGAGCAGCGGGGCACCGAGATCGTCGCCCTGAGCTGAGCGCGCGCCACTCGTCGTCGGAGATTCGAGTGCTGCGCGTCGCGACCGCCAGTACTCTCGCAGCATGCAGAGCGACCTCGACCCGCGACCGCGCGATCGCCGCGCGCTGGTCCCGGAGACCAACTGGGACGCGATCGCGGAGTGGACCGATGACAAGTACATGCAGTTCGACGTGCAGCCGGTGGGCCGGGCGATCGCGCCGGCCTCGTCGATGTTCTCCATCGACATCGGCGAGATCACGATGACCCACTTCAGCTACGGGACCGAGGTCTCCCTGCGCGACTTCGACGCCGAAGCGGGCAACGTGCTGGTCCTCACCACTCTGCGCGGCCGGACTCGACATCGCGTCGGACACCGGACCGATGCCGTGCTGTCGACCGGACAGACTTTCGTCGCAGACTGCAGCCGTGCCGACTACCGGCTCGGCGCCGACGACGACCACCTTCAGCTGAACCTCACCGTTCCACACCGCCTGCTGGCCGACCTCGCGCTGCGCTGGTGGGGTCACGTGCCGGACGACTCTCTGTGGTCGCGGGGCTGCGAGATCGGCGGAGCCGGGACTCCCTGGATCAACCTCCTCGGTTATGCGACGAGCACCGCTGCCGTCGCGCCCGACGAGGTGTCGTCCGGACGAATCGGCCAGCACCTGCAGGAGACGATCGCCGCGCAGCTCCTCCGAGACTGGGCGCTGCGGGCGGAGGTCGACCTGGAACGGAGGTCGACCGTCGCGGCACCGGGCTACGTCCGTGCCGCCGTGCACTACATCGAGGCCAACGCGCGCGACCTGCCGACCGTCGCCGAGATCGCCGGCGCCGCGGGTATCAGTGTGCGCTCGCTCAGCGGCGGCTTCTCGCGTTACCTCGGGACGTCGGTGCGCAGCTACCTCGTGGAGCAGCGACTCCAGGGCGTCTATCGCGAGCTGCTGTCGGGCGGTACGTCCGTCACCGCGAGCGCCCACGGTTGGGGGTACGTGAACCTCGGGGTCTTCGCCGCCAGTTATCGCCGACGGTTCGGCGAGAAGCCGTCCGAGACCCTGGCGCGCGCACGCCGCTGATCAGGTGCCACGCACGTCACACAGGTCGTCGCCGTTCAGAGGCAGTCGTTGCCGATCGCAGACATGGCGTCGGCCGCAGCGGGGACATGATCACTTCTGTCATCATCACCACCAGCACAGGAGAATGAGATGCCCGACTTCGCACCACTCGACGACATTCTGCAGCGCGTCGTCTCCGCCGACCCCGACCAGCGCGTTCCCGGGGTCGTTGCGACGGTCACCCGAAGCGACGGCGACGTGTACGTCGGTGCCGCGGGTGCCCGGTCGCTGGACGATCCGACGCCGATGACGGCCGACACCGTCTTCGCCGTGTTCTCGTGCACCAAGGCGCTCACCTCGACCACGGTCCTGCAGTGCGTCGAAGACGGTCTGCTCGACCTCGACGCCCCGGCGTCGGAGTACGTCCCGGAGCTCGGCGAGTTGCCGGTTCTCGACGGCTTCGCCGCGGACGGTTCGCAGATCCTGCGCGCACCGACGACTCCGATCACCACCCGCATGCTGCTACTGCACACCGCGGG
Organism: Gordonia sp. (in: high G+C Gram-positive bacteria); assembly: GCF_012515855.1. GTDB lineage: Bacteria > Actinomycetota > Actinomycetes > Mycobacteriales > Mycobacteriaceae > Gordonia. Next base: position 12,432 of record NZ_JAAYXO010000020.1, on the reverse strand, counting down.
ACTCTCGTACTCGTTCTTCTCCGAGGAGTACGCCCGGCTGCTCGCCGAGACCGGACAGCCCGACATCCTCACCGCGTCCCGCGACTGCCTGCGCTCACCCCTGCTGTTCGACCCCGGCACCCGCTGGAGCTACGGCACCAACATGGACTGGGCCGGCCTGGTGGTGGAGTCGATCCGGGGACAGCGTCTGTCTGAAGTGATGCAGAAGCGGGTGTTCGACCCGCTCGGCATGTCCGAGTCCGGGTTCGTGATGACCGATTCGATGGCCGCCCGCCGCGCCGAAGTTCATCAGCGCCTCGACGACGGCTCCCTGGTCCCGACCGGGCTGGTCCTCGATCAAGAGCCGGAAGTCGACATGGGCGGTCACGGCGTGTACGCCACAATCGGCGACTACACGAAGTACCTGCGCATGTGGTTGCGCGACGGTGAGGGCGAACACGGACGTGTCCTGCGAGCCGAGACCGTCCGGAGCGCCTCCGTCAACGGTCTGGGCGATCTCAAAGTCGGGATGCTCGCCAGTTCCGCGCCGGCACTGACGCACGACGCCGAGTTCTTCCCCGGCCAATCGAAATCGTGGGCGTACTCGTTCATGGTGAACGACGATGAGGCGCCCACCGGTCGGACCGCCGGATCACTGGCCTGGGCGGGGCTGGCGAACCTGTACTACTGGATCGACCGGGAGAAGGACGTCGCAGGGATGTGGGGAACGCAGATCCTCCCCTTCGCCGACCCCGCATCCGTCGGCGGCTACCTCGACTTCGAGACAGCGGTCTACCGGGCGATCTCTTAGCGGGGTGGTCTCCCGATAGGGTGGTGACGCCGGCGTCCGAGCCGGGCGCACGGGCGCGAGGTCAGGAGATCTCGAGCTCGTGCGTCTTGACCTTGCCGCCGTTCCACGAGTCCCAGAGGTTCTCGGCGAGTTCGCGGTAGGCGGTCGCGCCCTTGTTCTTGCGGCCGCGCATCACCGAGGCACCCGACGCCGAGGCCTCCGCGAACCGGACAGTGCGCGGAATCGGGGGTTCGAGGACCGGCAACTCGTAGCGGTCGGAGACGTCCGCGAGGACGTCGCGGCTGTGCGTGGTGCGGGCGTCGAACAACGTGGCGACCGCACCCAGCATCTTGAGGTCGGGATTGGTGATCTGCTGCACCTCGTTGACCGTGCGCAGCAGTTGGCCGACGCCCCGATGCGCCAGCGTCTCGCACTGCAGCGGCACGATGACCTCGTCAGCGGCGGTGAGACCGTTGAGCGTCAGCACGCCCAGCGAGGGCGGGCAGTCGATCAGCACGACGTCGAAGTCCTCCGCGACCTCGGCCAGGGCCCGTTTGAGGGCGTACTCGCGACCGGCGCGCATCAGCAGCAGCGCCTCGGCGCCGGCGAGGTCGATGGTCGCGGGCAGCAGCGTCACATTGTCGTCGGTGTCGAGCAGCACGTCGGCGATGTCTTCCGCGCCGATCAGGACATCGTGCACCGACTTCGTCAGCTGGTCGGGATCGTGTCCCAGTGAGAAGGTGAGGCAGCCCTGCGGGTCGAGGTCGACGACGAGAACCGAGACGTCCTTGTCGGCCAGGGCTGCACCGACCGACGCCGTGGTGGTGGTCTTCGCCACCCCACCTTTTTGATTCGCGATGGCAAGGGTGCGCGTCATAGCCACCACCTTACGATGGGCCTCGTCACGTCGACCTGTCAGGCCGGACCTCGGTGTCCGACGGTCAGGCGTCCGGGGGGAGATCGGAGGCTTCGAGCCAGGTCACCGACGCCGGAGCGAACAACAAGGCCAGCAGGACCACGGCGAGGATCGCCACCGGGATGCCGATCGCGGGGAGGCCGCTGGTGTAGAGGTAGTACGACACCGGCAGCAACAGGATCTGCGCCATCAGCGAGATGGCACGTCCCCAGCGCTTGCCGCGGATCAGCGCGATTCCGCCCGCGAAGACGGAGCCGCCGATCACCACGAACCACATCGCGGTGCCGTAGCCGCTGATCGCGACCTCTTTATGGCCGAGCGCTTCGCGGACGATGAAGATCACGGCGACGATCAAGCCGAGCGACCCCTGAGCTGCGGTGCCGAACCCGACCCACCGAAGGGTCTTCGGAACGGCAGGGACACGGCGAAGGGGATCGGAACTGCTCACTACTCCAGAGTATGACCGCGGACCCCCAACTCGTGAATCGGGCGCGCGCGCGATAACGTGTTCCCTCGTGCGCGTCATGCTCATCACCAATCCGTTCGCCACCTTCACCACGCCTGAAGGTCGTGACGCGCTGGCCAATACCCTCGATTCCCGCTTCCAGGTCGACGTGGAACACACCACGCACCGGGGCCACGCGGGCGAACTCGGTGCCCGCGCCGCCGCAGAGGGCTACGACGCGGTCGTGGTCCACGGCGGCGACGGCTCGGTGAACGAGGCGACCAACGGAATTCTCGGCGCCCCCGACCGGCCGCGACGGAATCCCGCCGACCTGCCCGCGCTCGGCGTGGTGCCCGGCGGCAGTGCCAACGTGTTCGCGCGGGCGCTCGGCATCGACCGCGACCCGCTCACCGCCACCGCCCAGCTGATGACGCTGCTGGATCAGCGCTCGCGGCGGTCCATCAGCCTCGGGCACACCCTGAACCGCTGGTTCCTGTTCAACGCGGGCATGGGGATGGACGCCATCGTGGTCCGCCAGATGGAGGAGCTCCGCGCGAAGGGCAAGAAGGCCACCGCCGGACTGTACTTCCGCACCACCCTCGGCGCATTCTTCAAACCGTCGATCACTCCCCCGGCGTTCACCGTCGAGGTCCCCGACCACGAGCCGATCGAAGGCGTCCGGTTCGGGTTCGTCAGCAACACCGGCCCGTGGACCTACTTCGGCACGCGCGAGATCCGCACAAATCCGGGCACCTCGTTCGACACCGGCCTCGGCATCTTCGCCGCCACCTCCATCGCCGTTCCGCGAAACCTGGTCCTCGGCGGCCGACTCATCGCCGGCACCGAGCCCAAGGCGAGTCATCTCTACCGAAATGACGATGTGGAGTGGGTCCGTTTCACCTCGCCGGAACCCGCCGACGTCCAAATGGATGGCGACTACCTGGGGCTTTACCAGAATCTCGAGTTCGGCTACCGGCGCGCGGTCCTCGACGTCGCAGCACCCGCGAAGGCCGATTAACCTCCGCGCTACTGGCCGGTAAGCACGAGTTTGACGGCTTGCCAACCCCATGTGATGTATCCGGCAATCAGATCACAACTATAGCCAAACGTCCGGGCAGAGTAGTACAACAGATATTGACGCAATCACCCACCCCTGCCAAGCGACGTCCTGCGCCCCAAGCCAGGTGAATTCGGTATTGCACCTCAAGTCAAAACTGACCGTGATGCAAGCGCGTGCTGACAACGCCGTAGAGCTATTAGGAGATGTAATGGATTGGCGCCACAAGGCTATCTGTCGTGATGAGGACCCGGAGCTGTTCTTCCCGGTCGGCACGTCAGGTCCCGCCATTGCGCAGGTCGCCGATGCCAAGCTGGTCTGCCAGCGGTGCCCCGTCACCGCCGACTGCCTGGCGTGGGCCCTTGAGACCGGCCAGGACGCAGGCGTCTGGGGCGGCATGAGCGAGGACGAGCGTCGCGCGCTCAAGCGTCGCAACGCACGCACCCGCGCACGCAGCGCCGTCTAAGCGTCATAGACTCACTGCTCCGAAAGCCCCGGTCAACGACCGGGGCTTTCGGCGTTCCGGGGTCTGGGTGTTCCGGGGTCAGCGCAGCGGAATGTCGAGCCGGACCAGCGTGCCGATCCCGCTCGGGGCGTCCACCAGCGCAATGGTCCCGTTCAGGTCGTTCGAGACCAGCGTGTTGACGATCTGCAGGCCGAGCCGATTCGACGCCGCGATGTCGAAGCCCTCGGGCAGCCCGCGGCCGTTGTCCGTGACCGTCACCTGCAGGTCCCGCACATCGCGTTCGGCCGCGATCACGATCTCGGCACCCTCCTGGCCCGCGGTGAATCCATGTTCGATCGAGTTCTGAATCACTTCGGTCAGGACCATGACGAGCGGCATTGCCAAGTCTGCGGCCAGCACGCCGAGACGGCTGTCGCGTCGCACGGTGACCCGAGTGCCGCCGTCCGGCAGCCACACGTCCACCAGCGACGAGCCGAGCCGGTCGACCACCGCGTCGAGGTCCACTTCTTCCTCGACGCTGCCCGAGAGCATCTCGTGAACCAGGGCGATCGATGACACCCGTCGGACCGCCTCATTCAGCGCGGCAGCGGTCTCCTCGTTCCCCGACCGACGCGCCTGCAGTCGCAAGAGCGCGGAGACGCTCTGCAGATTGTTCTTCACACGATGGTGGATCTCGCGGATGGTCGCGTCTTTGCTGATCAGCGCGAGATCACGACGTCGGACCTCGGTGACGTCGCGGATCAGGAGAATCGCGCCCCGCGACTGCCCCGCCGACCGCAGCGGCACCGCACGCACCAGCACCGTGGCGCGCCGCGCGTCGAGTTCCATGCGCAGCGCCATGTCCGACGGCGGCAGGCTCGCGTCCGAGACGGTTCCCGCCGCGGCCATGACCATCGCCCCGGCGTCGGCCGACTCGAACGGATCGGTCAGCAGCGCAGCCAGGACCTCGGCGACCTGTGAGCCGCCGAGATCGGTGGTCCAACCCATGCGGTGCACCGCGGAGAGCGCGTTGGGACTGGCATAGGTGACACCGCCGCCGGCCTCGACGCGGATGAAACCGTCGCCCGCGCGCGGCGTCGAGAGGCCCAGGGTGTTCGCCTCATCGAGGGGGAAGGTCCCTTCGACCACCATGCGGCACAGCGCCTCGGCGGCATCTCGATAAGCCGATTCGAGAGGAGAGGCCGGTCGCGAATCCGAGGCGTCCCCCGCGCGACCGAGCACGGCGATCACTTCGCCGTCGAACGTCACCGGAACCGCGAGCCGCTCGATCAGCAGATGGCCGAATCGGGTCGCGATCGGCTCGCGTTCGATGAGACCGGACACCAGCGCCGACGACATCAGCGGATTGGCGCCCTGCTCGCTCGCGGGTTGGTCGATGCGGTGGCCCACCTCGTCGCGGGGGAACACGGTCGATGCCGTGTTGGGTCGCACCTGCGCCACGTAGACGATGGAACCCGACGTCCCCGCGACCGCCAGCAGGTAATCGGCGAACGAGAGATCCGCGAGCAGCTGCCATTCGGCGACGAGCCGCTGCAGGTGTTCGCCAGCGGGCGCCGACAGCGTCGTGTGCTCAGCGAGGAGATCAGTGAGGGTGGCCATCGGCGGCGCTCAGCTCCTGCCCGACTCCGTCGGTCCTCGGCTCTCAGTCCTGCTGGTACGTGGCGATGATGTCGCCGGCCTGGATCACGTCGCCGACGTTCACCTTGACTTCCGCCAGCACGCCGGCGTCTTCGGCCAGGACCGGGATCTCCATCTTCATCGACTCGAGAAGTACGAGGGTGTCGCCTACCTCGACTCGTTTGCCGGCCTCCACCGAGACCTCCAGAACAGTCGCAACGATTTCATTGACCACGTCTTCTGCCATGAGCACATGTTAGCTACAGCACCACTCGGACGAAACTCGTGTCCGCCTGATTAACGTCGACGGCGATCGTCGTGAAACAATGGTCGACGCTAGGTGACCGCATTATCGAAGGAGGTCCGTCATGAGCAAGCGCGGACGTAAGAGGCGCAGTCGTAAGAAGAACGCAGCCAACCACGGCAAGCGTCCTAACGCCTGAGTTGAACTGACTCGGCTAGACGACGAAGCGGCCCGATTCCCTCAGGGGAATCGGGCCGCTTCACTTCGTCGGAGTAGGTGCTGCGTCGGAGTAGGTGCTGCGTCGTCGAAGCGTCGCGAGAAGTCGCTACTGACCGTCGATCCGGTACGTCGTCTGCTCGATGACCACCGACCGCCGGATCTCGACGCGCAACCGCTCGCGCAGGCCGTCGGGGGCGTGCTCGCCGCCGCACTTACGGCTGATCAACGCTTTGAGCTGCTGTTGCACCCCGTAGTGCTCGAGGCACGACGGACATCCGTTGACGTGTCCCTCCAGACGCAGTCGCGCGCCGGAATCGCATTCGTTGTCGAGAAGCAGATAGATGTCGGCAAGGACGGCCGAGCAGTCCAGGTTCTCGAATTCGCTGTCGCCTGTCCCGCTCACTTGGCCACCTCGCTGGTGCGTCCGAAGCCGCGCTCGCGGGCGACGTCGGCCAGGAGGTCGCGGAGTTGGCGGCGGCCGCGGTGCAACCGCGACATGACGGTGCCGATCGGGGTGTCCATGATTTCGGCGATCTCCTTGTACGGAAGTCCTTCGACGTCGGCGTAGTAGACCGCCATGCGGAAGTCCTCGGGCAGCTTGCCCAGGGCCTCCTTGATCTCGTCGTCCGGGAGGCCTTCGAGCGCCTCGATCTCGGCCGATTTGAGTCCGGTCGACGAGTGCTCGGCGGAGGCCGCGAGTTGCCAGTCGGTGATCTCGTCGGTGGGATACTGCGCGGGTTGGCGCTGCTTCTTCCGGTACGAGTTGATGTAGGTGTTCGTCAGGATCCGGTAGAGCCAAGCCTTCAGGTTGGTTCCCTCGCGGAACGATGCGAACGCCGAGAAGGCCTTGATGAAGGTCTCCTGGACCAGGTCTTCAGCGTCGGCCGGATTGCGCGTCATGCGCAGCGCGGCGCCGTACAACTGGTCGAGGAGCGGCAGCGCGTCGCGCTCGAAACGCTCAGTGAGCTGCTCTTGGGTCTCGGGTGGACCAGGACTCTCAGAAGACACGTACTTCCCTTCGCTGGAAATGTGCTCTACCAAGTCTAGCGATCCATGAGAGGGGCGTACGCCCTCCGGTCGACCCGTCACGATCGCACCGCGCGACAGCGTTGCCGTGGGCATCGTGGAGCCACCTCCTTCAGTCCGGAAACCGGCGACAACCGAGCTCTCTGTCGAATCCTCGGCCGGCGTCGAATCGTTGTTCATCGACTCGGTCAACAACACTCCGCCGAGGTTTGTTCCGAAGGCAGCGCGGCGGGATGCAGGGCGGTCGGTGGCGTGCCAGCATGGATCTCATGTGCGGACGCTATGCAGTCACCACCGATCCGGCCAAGCTGGCCGCCGAGATCGACGCGATCAACGAGGTCGGCGACGCCGACGTCCGCGAGTCGTACAACGTCGCGCCCACCACGACCGTGATGACCGTCGTCCAACGTCACGAGCACGGCAGTCCCGACGATGTCGCCGCGCGACGCGTCCGGGCGATGCGGTGGGGTCTGGTTCCGTCGTGGACCAAGGAACTCGGCAAGGGCCCACTGCTGTTGAACGCTCGCGCCGAGACACTCGCCGAGAAGCCGGCCTTCCGGCAGTCATTGCCCGGCAAGCGCTGCTTGATCCCGATGGACGGCTGGTACGAGTGGAAGCCCGGCCCACCGGGCCCCAAGGGCAAACCGACCAAGATCCCGTTCTACATGTCGCCGACCGACGGCACCCGGCTGTTCATGGGCGGTCTGTGGGCGGCGTGGCGACCGGCGGAGGCGAGGGCTGCAGGCGACGACTCGCAATGGGTCTCGAGCACCACCATCATCACCACCGACGCCGTCGGCAAACTCCAGGACGTGCACCATCGGATGCCGCTGATCATGCCGTACGAGTACTGGGACGCCTGGCTCGATCCCGATGCCGCTGCCGATCCGCTGCTCTTGGCGCCACCCGCCGCGGAGTTGGTCGATGCCATCGACATCCGCGAGGTCTCGCCGCTGGTGAACCACGTCGCGAACGACGGTCCGGAACTTCTCGAACCGGTCGGGAGCGTGGGATAGTCGGGGCATGAGCACTGAACACCCCGGTCTGCTGCAGAAGATCGGTTATCTCCTCGGTCGCCGCCTGCCGGAATCCATGCAGCCCTGGGTGCTCAACGACCTCACCGGCCCCGGGGCCTTCCGCCGCTACTTCGTCCGCGGTCTGATCCCGGTGGTCCCGCTGTTTGCCGCATTCATGTTCATCCCGGGTTCGGTGTGGGTCAAGGTCGGCATGATCGTCCTGCTGCTGATCCCCTTCGTCTACTTCCAGGCCGCGCTGAGTCACGTCTTCCGTCGGCATCTGATGGTCAACAACGGGCTGGACCCCGAGCTGTTGAACAAGCACAAGGTGCGGCGGGCCGACGCCATCAGCAACGACTACCACCAGCGGCACGGGCGCTGAGAGCGCCCGCCGGTCAGGCGTACGCGTAGTCGTCGAGTGGGAAGTTGGCCTGCTCGTGCAACGTCGCGAGCGTGGAGTTCGGCCGCAGCAGGGTCGCCTCCCCGTGCTGGTTGAAGTAGTAGCTGCGCGACGACGCGCAGTCGCCCGCGTAGAACACCGACGACTCGAGGTTCTTGGTGGCGCGGTCGAGGAACTTCCGATTGGCCGCCTCGGTGACCTCGAAGCGCGCGGTGCCGCGTCGCCGCATCTCGCCGAACAGCCTGCCGATGTGCTTCATCTGGCCCTCGATGGTCGTGAAGTACGACAGCCCGCTGTACGAGTACGGGCTGTTCAACGTCAAGAAGTTCGGGAACTTCGGCACCGTGATCCCCTCGTACGCCTGGAAGCGGCCCTCGCGCCACCACTGGCCGAGGTCGCGCCCGTCGCGGCCGATGATCTGGAAGGCCGGAAAGTTGACGTCCCACAGGTTGAAGCCGGTGGCCAGCACCAGCGTGTCGACGTCGATCTTGGTTCCGTCGGCGGTGACGATTCCGTCGCGCACCACGTGGTCGATGGTGCCGGTCTCGAGCGCGACGTTGTGCTGGTTGAACGTCCGGAAGTAGGTGTTGGAGAAGGTCGGCCGCTTGCAGCCGAAGTCGTAGTGCGGGGTCAGCGCCTGGCGCGTCGCCTTGTCGCGCACCTGCAGGCGCATGTGGGCCTTGGCCATCAGCGTCGCGACCTGGTTTCCCGGCTTGGCCTGCTTGTAGTGCAGCACGCCGAGCACCATCAGCGCCTCGAGCAGTGAGGTGTTCACCAGCCGCGCGGCCTTCTGCGTCAGCGGGACCTTCGCGAACACCTGCTGCACCGGCTTCGGGATCGGGAAGTCGATCTTCGGGACCACCCAGATCGGCGTGCGCTGGAACACCGTCAGCGACCGGGCGACCCGCGCGATCTCCGGGATCAACTGGACCGCGGTGGCGCCGGTCCCGATCACCGCGGCGCGGCGGCCGCCGAAGTCGTAACCGTCGCGCCAGTCGGTGGTGTGGATGATGTCGCCTTCGAACGTGTCGATGCCGTCGAAGTCCGGAGTGTGCGGCTGCGAGAGGAAACCGGTGGCCGTGGCCAGATACCGCGCCGTGCGGCTGCGGCCGTCGTCGGTGTGGACCGTCCAGAACTCGCCGTCGTCGTCCCATTCGGCACGGCGCACCACGACCCCGAACTCCATGCGCCGTCGGAGGTCGTACTTGTCCGCGATGTGCTCGGCGTATCTCTTGAGTTCGGCGCCCGGCGCAAACAGCCGCGACCAGTACGGGTTGGGCTCGAAGGAGTACGAGTAGGTGACCGACGCGATGTCGACCGCCAGCCCCGGATAGTGATTCACGTGCCACGTGCCGCCGAGGTCGTCCTCGCGTTCGAGGATCGCGAAGTCCTCGATCCCGAGCCGGGTGAACTCGATCGCCGCGCCCATGCCGCCGAAGCCCGCTCCGACGATCACCACCTCGTGATCCAACCCCGAGTGATCCAACCCCGACTCGCTCATCGCTGACTCCATCCCGAAGAATTACTGTGACAGTAAGTTCACGGTAACCGGTGAAGGCCCCGGTGAACAGGTCTCATCGAGCGCTACTGTCCAGAGTTGGCATGATGGTCCGTGGTACCGGAATCACCCCGATCAGCAGAGGAACTGGTGGACAAGACCATGGCCAAGAAGATCATCGCCGCCGAGTACGGAGATCCCGTGAACGTCCTGGAGGTCGCCGAGGCGAAGATCCCGATTCCCGGCCGCAAGCAGGTCGTCGTCCAGGTGCGCGCCGCAGGCCTGAACCCGTATGACGTGAAGGTCGTCAGCGGCGCGATGGGCACCGACGCCTCAAGGCTGCCGATCTCACCCGGCGCCGAAGCCTCCGGCGTGGTCCATCTCGCGGGCACCGACTCAGAGTTCGTGAAGGGCGACGAGGTCGTCGTCTACCCGGCCACCGCCGCGTTCGCCGAGTACGTGCTGGCCGAGGCCGACAACGTCCACCACCTGCCCCGCGGTCTCGGGTTCGACGAGGCGGCGTCCTTGCTCTTGGCCGGTGTCACCGCAGTGGATGCCCTCGCCACCCTCCGCATCACCGGCGACGACGTCGTGCTGGTGCACGGCGGCGCCGGCGCGGTCGGCTCGATTGTGGTGACCGAGGCGCTCGCCGGCGGAGCCACGGTGATAGCCACCGCGTCGCCCCGGAATCACGATCACCTGCGCGAGCTCGGCGCTGTTCCCGTGGCGTACGGCGAGGGGTTGGCCGACGCCGTCGAGGAAGCCCGCGCCGGCAAGCGGATCACCGCGGTGATCGACTCCGTCGGCACCGACGAGGCCATCGACGTTTCCCTTGCGCTGGTAGCTCCCCACCGGATTGTCAGCATCGCCGCGTGGGGACGCGCCGACGACGGCATCACCATCATCGACGGCAGCAGCGAGCGGAGCCGCCATCACCGTAGGGAAGCGGTGGAACCATTGCTGGCCGACGCCGCGTCGGGTCGCATCGCTGTCGAGATCGCCCGCAACTTCGGGTTCGACGACGCAGGCGAGGCCTTCAACGAACTCGTCGGCGCGCACCCGCGGGGCAAACTCGTCTTTCGCCCGCAGTAGCTCGCGGCCGGCGCCCGGCGTGGAGGGTCGGACTAGGGCTTCTTCCCGCTGAAGAACAGTGCGCCGGCACCGACGATCGCCAAGCCGATCAGTGCCAGCCAGAACGCTGCCTTGAGCAGCGGGCCGAGGATCGAGAGGACGATCAGGACGGCGATCACGATCAGCACGATCTTCCAGATGGAAGCGCTGCCGGACTTTCGGGGTTCCAGGTTTGTACTCATGACTCCACCGTGGCCCACCGACGCCGGGAAGTCACCACTTGGACCGTGAAACCGGGGAAACCTCAGGGTCCTCCCCTACGCGCCGTCGGCCCGCACAGCACGACGCCTAAGGTCTAGACCATGAAGTTCTCGAGCCGCGCCGGAGCCGTCACCCCGTTCTACGCGATGGAGTTCGGCAAGCACGCCGCTGCTCTCGAAGCCGCAGGCCACCACGTGGTGAAGCTCAACATCGGCGAACCCGACTTCGGCGCACCGCCGGCATTCCTTCGCGAGGTGCAGCGGATCAGCGACGGCCGGTCTCTCGCTTACACCGGTGCCCTCGGTCTTGACGAACTACGCGCCGCCATCGCCGGATTCACCGCCGACAAGTTCGGCGCCGACGTGGCGCCGGAGCGGGTGGTCGTGACGACGGGCGCGTCTGCCGCACTTCTACTGTCGTGCGCAGCGCTCATCGACCCCGGCGACGAGGTCCTCGTCGCCGACCCGTCGTACCCCTGCAACCGCCGGTTCGCAGAAAGCTTCGGCGGCCGGGTCCGGCTGATCGAGACGACCCCGGAGACGCGATTCCAGCTCGACGCCGAGACCGTCGCCGGCGCATGGTCGGACAGGACGCGCGGCGTCATGGTCGCCACGCCGTCGAATCCGACGGGTACCTCCCTGGCCTACGACGAGTTGGCTCGCCTCTGCGCGACTGTCGCCGACCGCGACGGATGGCGCATCGTCGACGAGATCTACCTGGGGCTCGCCGACGACGGTCCCGACGGCCCGCCGCGCAGCATTGCGGCCGACGACCCCGGCGCAATCGTCATCAACAGCTTCTCGAAGTACTTCGGCATGACCGGCTGGCGCCTCGGCTGGGCAATCGTTCCCGAAGAGATGATCCCCGTCGCCGAACGACTCGCGCAAAACTACTACATCTGCCCTCCTACCCCGTCACAGTTCGCTGCCCTGACCTGCTTCGAGCCCGAGACCATCGCGGTCGCGGAGGATCGCCGCGCCCAGTTCCGGCATCGCAGGAAGCTGGTGCTCGAGGGACTTGCACGAATCGGGCTCGACGTCCCCGTTCCGCCCGACGGTGCGTTCTACGTGTACATCGACGTCGGCTCCACCGGGCTGACCTCCACAGAGTTCTGTGAAACCGCGCTCCAGCAGGCACACGTCGCACTCACCCCGGGCAAGGACTTCGGCGACGTCGGTGCCGAGCAGTTCGTCCGACTCAGCTACGCTGCGTCCGAGGACGACCTCGCTCTCGCGATCGACCGACTCGGGGATCTGCTGAATCGACTCTGATCGGCACCCTTCACGCTGCTGCGGTTGCTTCGTTGGTGAGGGTGCGTCGTGCGTTGGAGCGGAGGGGTTGGCGGGTGCGGTTGGGGTGGTCGGGGTCTGCTGGTGGGATGAACCAGGGGTGGCGGTCGTGGCCGATGACGATCTGCCAGCCGGTGT
>NZ_JAAYXO010000151.1 GCF_012515855.1 Gordonia sp. (in: high G+C Gram-positive bacteria) | reverse complement strand
GACTCAGCGCCAGGCGAAGACCGGCTGCTCCAGGTCGTGGACCCGGGTGTCACGCCCGGCGAGGACCACCTCAGCGAACTGGTAGATCACCGCGGCGGTCGGCGCGTGGACCACGGTGTCGGCGATGCTGAGGGCGACCAGGGTGCGCGGTGATTCCGGGATGGTGCTGAAGATGGGCGGCCGGCGCAGCTCATCGAAGGTGACGAAGAAGAGCTGGTGCACTTCGTCCGGGTTGGGCGCGACCGGCGGGTCGTCGTCCACCCAGCACACCACGGGCGTCATCAGGTAGCCGGACCGCGTCTCGTAGTCGTCGAGCAACCCGATCACCGTCTCGTCGCCGAGGTCGACGCCCACCTCTTCGTGGAGTTCCCGCAGGGCGGCCTGGGTGGTGGTCTCCCCGGGATCGAGTCGACCGCCGGGCAGCGCGAACTGGTAGGCGTGATTCCGCAGCGACGCCGGCCGTCGGGCGAGATAGATGCCGTGCGTGGCTCGACCGTCCGCGTCGGTGCGCTGCACCACCGTGATGGCGACCGCCGACCGACGCAACCGGCCCTCCGGATCGTCGATGACCCGCCGCGACCAGTTCCGAGCCCTCGCCGCCGCCGTCTCACGCGTGATGTCCATGCTTCATCTGTACCCGACGGACCGCCTTCGCCACACCGCCAGCCCGATCTCAGTGAGCAGCCGGTCGCCGGCGTCGTCGAAGCGCAGGCCCGAGAGGTGCTGGGCACGGTCGATCCGGTAGCGGAGGGTGTTGGCGTGCACCCCCATGGCGCGAGCGGCGTCGCGCACGTTGCCGTGCGCCTCCAGATAGGCGGCGACGCTGGCGACCAGACCTCCATCGTGCTCACCGTCGTAGTCGACCAGGATCGTCAGCCGCGGGTCCGCGAGGTCGTCGCGCGCAGCGAGCACGTCGAGGATCTCGCCGAGCAGGACCGCGGTCCGCGATTCCGCCAGCGTCGTCACTCGTGCGGCGTCGGCGCCGGACGCGGTCGCGGACAGGACCCGGTCCACTTCCGCGCGTCCCGCAGGCACGTCGTGGAGACCGGCCAGCGGCATCACGACCGCCGCGTGCAGCATCGCGCCGCCGAGCACCGGGTCGTCGTCGAATCTGGTGACCAGACCCCGCGTCCACCTGATGATGGCGGCGGAGCCGGTGGCCGGAAACAGGAGGTACGCGCGACCGTCGAGCACTGTGGTCAGTGCCGAGGCCACGAACGCGCTGGCGTGCAGCCGGAGCGAACCCCCGACCGCGGCCATCACCTCGTCGCGATGGCGTTCATCGCCACCGACCGCCGCGATGCCGACGACTGCGACCGGTTCATCGATCGGCCACCGCAGATAGGCCCCGGCCGTCGACGAGTCGATCCCGCCGTGCGCGCCGAACAGTCGCTGCACCAGCTGTCCCTCGGTGGACGGCGCCTGCATCTCGCGGGTCAGGATCCGCGCGGCGATGGCGGCGGCGCCACGCAAGACGTCGGAGGCGTCGTCGGCCAGGGGCCGCTCCCCCTCCTGCACCCAGATCGATCCGAGGTGACGTCCGGATCGCGAATGCACGCCGACCACCAGGCGGCGGCGCATGGCCTGCTCGGGGTGCTCGGGAACGTCGACCACCTCCATGCCCCGCCGGATCGCCGCGAACACGCCCCACTCCCGCAGCAGCTCCAGATACGCCGGCGGCCCCGCGCGCCCGAGAATGGTCTGCACACGGAGGTCGTCGGCCTCGCCCTTGGACGGCGAGTACGCCAACACCCGCGCGCTGGTCGCGTCCTCGATCGACACCAGGCCCCCGGTGCCGTGAGCGATCAACCCGACCAGCCCGACGAGGTCGACGTCGACCGCGTGCGCCAACGCCGACGCCCCGGCGTCGTCGCGCCCCCGGTCGAGACCGTCGTTGCGATCCAGCACGGCCTGGACCGTCATGAGGACGCGGTCCCACCGCGCCCGGCTGTCGACGACCACCACAGAGATCCCCACCGCTGACGCCGCGTCGACGAGATCCGCGGCATCGGTCTTGGTGAAGATCACGACCGGTCGGTGACCGATCCGGCCGGGATCGGCGAGCCGGGTCAGCCAGTCGGTCACGGTCCCTCCGTCAATGCCGACCAGCAGCACGGCATCGGTGAGCTGGTCGGCGCCACCGTCGGCCTGGGCGGCGAGGTCGTCGGCGTCGAACATCGAGACAGACCGGATTCGCACGGTGTCGTCAGGCACCAGTGGGACCCGCGCGACGGCGGTGTCGAGTGCGACGACCACCTCGCTCAACGCGACGGAAGGCTGGACCACCATGCCTGTCGAGTCTGCCACGCCACCTGGACGAACAACCAAGGATCGCGCTATCGCTTCGTAAGATCCCACAACGACTTCGCGGTCGGCCCGGCGTGTACTGGGAACATGACCACTGCGCACGCAATCAACCCGACCGCCGCGGTCGCCGAGCTCGATCAGCTCGCTCGCGCGGCGGAGACCCTGGTGACCCGCTGGCTTCGGGAGGCCGCAGCCGCCGAGACTCGGCCGCATGCCTCGGCGCAGCGCCTGGCGGCCATGCTCTCCGACCCCCGCGGCCTCGACTTCACCGTCGGATTCGTCGACCGGGTGATCGGCACCGAGGACACCCGGGCGGCCGCTGAGGCTCTTTCGGAGATCGCCGCCGACATCCCGGCCACGCTCGGCAGGCTCGACCGTGCGCAGATCGCCGCCGGCGGCGCCCTGGCGGAGAAGCTCCCGAACGTCGTCATCCCGACCGCTCGCGCCCGGATGCGCGCGATGGTCGGCCACATGATCGTCGACGCGCGCGACCGCCAGTTCAGCAAGGCCGTCGCCAAACTCCGCGAAAGCGGCCACCGCCTCAACATCAACCCGCTCGGCGAGGCGGTCCTCGGCGACGGCGAGGCCGACAACCACCTCGCCGACGCGCGGGCCCTGCTCCGCCGCGACGACGTCGACTACGTGTCGATCAAGGTCTCCTCGGTCGCGTCGCAGATCTCGATGTGGGCGTTCGACGAGACCGTCCAGTACGTGCTGGACCGGCTGACGCCGATGTACCTCGAAGCGGCCGCCGCACCTGCGGGCACCAAGTTCATCAACCTCGACATGGAGGAGTACCGCGACCTGGAACTGACCATCGAGGTCTTCACCCGACTGCTCAGCTTGCCCGAGCTGAAGCACTTCGAGGCGGGCATCGTCCTGCAGGCATATCTGCCCGACGCGCTCGGCGCCATGCAACGACTGGCAACGTTCGCCGAGCACCGGGTGGCCGACGGCGGCGCAGGCATCAAGGTGCGTCTGGTGAAGGGCGCCAACCTGGCCATGGAGACCGTGCACGCCGAGGTGGCGGGCTGGCCCAAGGTCACCTGCTCGTCGAAGACCGCCACCGATGCCAACTACAAACTGGTCCTGCACTGGCTGCTGGACCGCGAGAACATGCGCGGTCTGCGCGTCGGGGTGGCAGGCCACAATCTGTTCGACATCGCCTTCGCCCACCTGCTGTCGCAGAGTCGCGGTGTCAGCGACCGGGTGGAGTTCGAGATGCTGCAGGGCATGGCCACCGAGCAGGCGGAGGTGCTCAGCGCCGACGTCGGTCGTCTTCTGCTGTACGTCCCGACCGTGAAGCCCAAGGAGTTCGACGTCGCGATCTCTTACCTGGTCCGCCGTCTGGAGGAGAACGCCGCGTCGGAGAACTTCATGTCGGGCATCTTCGAGTTGGCTCCGGGCAGTGCGATGTACCGTCGCGAGGCCGGTCGTTTCCGCGACGCCGTGAACGAGTTGGCTCGGATCCTCACCGCCGACGGCCATGAGGCGCCGCGCCCCAATGATCACCAGAACCGAGCGCTCGAGGCGGACCGGACCGGATTCGACGCCTCGCTCCCCCTCCCCGCATTCACCAACGAGCCCGACACCAACGCGGCCCTGCCCGCCAACCAGGAGTGGGCGCGGGCCGCCATCGCCACCGCGACTCCGGAGTGGCTCGCCGAGCAGTCGGTGCCCGCCGGCCTCGCCGAAGCGGACGTCGACGAGCTCGTCGCCCGGGCGCGCGCCGGTGCGGCCGCCTGGAGCGCTCGCCCCGCGTCCGAGCGCGCCGCCATTCTGTACCGGACCGCCGACATCCTGGCGAGTCGCCGCGGCCACCTGGTGTCGATCGCCGCCGCGGAGGCGGGCAAGGCCGTCGCGCAGTCGGACCCGGAGATCTCCGAGGCCATCGACTTCGCCCGCTACTACGCTCACCGTGCCCTGGAACTGGACGACGTCAACGCCGAGTTCACGCCCGACCGCGTGGTGGTGGTGACCCCGCCGTGGAACTTCCCCATCGCCATCCCGGCGGGCGGGACGTTCGCCGCGCTGGCTGTCGGCGCCGCCGTGATCCACAAGCCCGCCAAGCCCACCCCGCGCTGCTCGATGGCCGTCCTGGAGGCCCTCTGGGAGGCAGGCGTCCCTCGCGACGTGTGCCAGGGCGTCTTCCCCGACGAGGGTCCGGCCGGGCGCGCGCTGATCAGTCACCCGGACGTCGATCGGGTCATCCTGACCGGCGCATCCGAGACCGCCGCGCTGTTCACCTCGTGGCGTCGAGAACTGCGCATCAACGCTGAGACCTCGGGCAAGAACTCACTCATCATCACCCCGTCTGCCGACCGCGACCTGGCGATCGCCGATCTCGTCCACAGCGCGTTCGGACACGCCGGCCAGAAGTGCTCGGCGGCCTCGCTCGGCATCCTGGTCGGGAGCACCTACGACTCCGATCGCTTCCGTCGCCAGTTGGTCGACGCGGCCTCGTCGGCGGTGGTCGACTGGCCGTCCAACCTGTCGGCGACCGTCGGCCCACTCACCGAGGACCCCGGCGACAAGCTCCGGCGCGCGCTCACCACGCTGGAGCCGGGCGAGCGGTGGCTGCTCAAGCCCGAGCAACTCGACGACACCGGCCGCCTGTGGTCGCCCGGCATCAAGGACGGCGTGGCGCCCGGTTCGTTCTTCCATCTCACCGAGTGCTTCGGCCCGGTGCTCGGCCTGATGCGCGCCGAGACCCTCGACGAGGCGATCGAACTGCAGAACGCCACGGAGTTCGGCCTCACCGCGGGTCTGCACTCGTTGGAGCCGCGCGAGGTCCGCAGGTGGCTCGACCGGGTCGAGGCGGGCAACGCCTACGTGAACCGCGGCATCACCGGCGCCATCGTGCGCCGCCAGCCCTTCGGCGGATGGAAGCGCTCGTCGGTGGGCCTCGGCTCCAAGGCCGGCGGACCCAACTACCTGATGCTGTTCGGCGAGTGGAACGACCGTCCGCACACCACCGGCGACGTCGCGGCCCCGACGATGCCCGCGGTCGCCGCCTTCGCCGACGCCGTGGACGATGTCGTCGACGCCGACGCCTCGGCGTGGCTGCGGCGGGCGCTCGCGGACGACGACCGCGCCTGGGCTTCGGAGTTCGGCGTCGCCCACGACGAGACCGGGCTGGCTTCGGAAGCGAACATCTTCCGCTACCGTCCAGCCGCCGTCGCGGTCCGCGTGACCGCAGACTCCTCACCGGTCCGCGTCGCTCGCCTGCTCGCCGCCGCGCACCGGTCGGGCAGCCGTGCCCTGGTGGTTCCCGAGCCCGGAATCTCCGCCGCGCTGGCAACGGTCCTGGACGCCGCGCGTCGGCTGAACGTGGACATCGGAGCTCCCGCGGACGACGCCGCGCTGGTGACCCGCCTCAGCACGCGCGACATCGCCCGTGTCCGGATGGCGAGCGCCGCGGGGGACGGACTGCGTGACCTGCTGGCACACCGTCCCGAGGTCGCACTGCTCGACGACGCCGTCACCGCGTCCGGTCGCGTGGAGTTGCGCTACTGGCTACTGGAGCAGGCAGTGTCGATGACACTGCATCGGTTCGGCAATCCAGACCGGGCCTTCGGCGAGCTCGTCGCCGACCTCATGCAGGCGGAGCATGCGACACCGCGGCCGCCGCAGGCCTGACGTCACGTACGATCCCACGAAGTGGGGGTGCACATCTTGTGCACCCCCACATACGTTCGGTGGCTGATCCTCGGGAAGAATCATCGTCAGCTCGAGACCTGTGTCACATTGAATCGCACGCCCGGCCAATCGCACTCGGCCTGGCGGCAGGTTCTCCGGCCCGAAACCACCCGAGGAGATGAAGAGATGACCGTCCCTTCCGAGGAGAAAGTCGTCGCCCTGGTCGCGGTTGGGCTGTACTTCGCAGCGATGCTCGGCATCGGCTGGTACGCCTACCGCCAGACCCGCGACAACCTCGACGACTACATGCTCGCCGGACGCGGGCTGAAACCGTGGGTCGCCGCCCTGAGCGCCGGCGCGTCGGACATGTCCGGCTGGCTGTTGATGGGCCTCCCCGGAGCCATGTACCTGGCAGGCCTGTCCGCGTCCTGGATCATGATCGGCCTCCTGATCGGCGCCTGGACCAACTGGAAGATCGTCGCGCCGCGCCTGCGCGCCTACACGGAGGTGGCGGGCGACTCCATCACCATCCCCAGCTTCCTGGAATCGCGCCTGCACGACACCTCACGCATGCTCCGGATCATCTGCGGCGTCATCATTCTGGTGTTCTTCACCTTCTACGTCTCCAGCGGCATGGTGGCGTCCGGCAAGTTCTTCGACAGCTCGTTCGGCGTCGACTACACCAGCGGCATGCTGATCGTCGCCGTGGTCACCATGATCTACACGCTGTTCGGCGGCTTCCTCGGCGCCTCACTGACCGACGTCGCCCAGGGCCTGCTCGTGGTGGTCGCCCTCGTGGCGGTGCCGATCATCGGCATCATCGACCTCGGTGGCATCGGCGCCACCATCGACGGGGTCACCGCAGTGAACTCCGACTACCTGAGCTTCTTCTCGGGCAGCACCGTCATCGGCATCATCTCCGCACTCGCGTGGGGCCTGGGATACTTCGGCCAGCCGCACGTCATCGTCCGATTCATGGCATTGCGCACCCCCTCCGAGGCAGGCATCGCCCGCCGGATCGGCATCGGCTGGATGTTCCTGTGCGCACTCGGCGCCGTCGGCACGGCACTGGTGGGCATCGCCTACTTCGCCAAGCACATCGAGCAGGCGCCGAAGGACGAGGAGACCATCTTCCTCGTGCTGTCGCAGCTCCTGTTCCACCCGTTCATCGGGGGTCTGGTGCTGGCCGCCGTTCTCGCCGCGATCATGTCGACCATCTCCTCGCAGCTGGTGGTCTGCTCGTCGGCCCTCGTCGAGGACCTCTACAAGCTGGTGGCCGCCAAAACCGGCAGCGGACGCGAACTGTCGGACAAGGCCTACGTGCGACTCGGCAGGCTCGGCGTCCTCGCGATCGCGGTGATCGCAGCGCTGCTGGCCCTCTCGCCGTCCAGCAGCATCCTCGAGCTGGTCGCCTTCGCCTGGGCCGGCTTCGGCTCCGCGTTCGGCCCGGCGATCATCCTGTGCCTGTACTGGCGGCGGGCCAACACCGCGGGCGTGCTCTCCGGCATCGTGGTCGGCGCCGTCGTCGCCTACGTCTGGGGCCAGTCGTGGCTCAGCGAAGACCTCTACGAGATCGTGCCCGGCTTCGTCGCCAGCTTCGTGGTCACCGTGATCGTGAGCGCGCTGACCTACCGCCCCGACCCGCAGATCGACGAGGAGTTCACCCGCGCGGTGGAGCTGAGTCGGTCGAAGGCGCCGTACGTGGCGCCGAAGGGCGACACGCTGACCGACGCGTAGCGCGGCCAGGATCCGCGTCACTCTCGCCAGCGAAGCAGTTCCAACGCTGCCGCGACCGCAGCGGTATTCGCCTCCAGCGGTCGCGGCAGCAGTTGTTGCGCCCGCGCCACGTGTCGGACCACGGTGTTGCGGTGCGTGTACAGGCGCGCCGCCGCCGCTGCCGCATTGCAGCCGGTCGAGAACCAGGTCCGCATCGACTCGTGCAGACCCGCGTCCGCGTCGGCGAGATCGCCCAGGGTGTGGGCGACGAAGTCGTCGAGACGGGTCAGGTCGTCTGCCATCGCCGCGACGAGGGCTAGGTCGTCGTAGGCGGCGAAGCGAGCCGTCGACCCGAGCCGAGTGAGCAGCTGCCGCCCATCGAGCGCTTGAAAGTGGCTGCGCCGGAATCCCTCTCCCCCGTCGCCCACCGATCCGGCCACCACCTGGATTCTCGGATGCGCGGTGAGGGCCGGCTCCACCACGAGGTCGTCGATCGGCAGCCAGACCCACAGTTGCGAGGCGCCGCCGACAACGGTGAGCCGTCGCGACGCCCCAGAATCCGCCATGATCACCTCACAGGCCGCCTCGAGATCGTCGAGTCCGACACCGCCCTCGGCTGAGACCACCAGCGCCCGCTGGCGGCCTTCGATCGAATAGCGCAATTGGGACTCGGCACGGGCGGGGGCGATCGGCGCCCCCTCGAGGAGCAACGCCACCGCCGCGCGCCGCTGTGCATGGTTGTCACCTGCCAACTCGGCGCGCGCGACGTCGATCTGCCGGGTCAGCTCACCGACGGTGTCGTCGATGAAGGTCGCAATCGAGCGCGACGTGACCTCCAGCAACTCCCTGAGCAGGTTCATATCGTCAGTGAGCTGAAAGCACAGTTGCATCCAGATCTGCCATGCGGCGTTCTGGCCGGCGCGAAAGGAGTCGAGCGCACCCGAGTCGAATCCGCGCCGCACCAGGTCGCGAATGAAGCTCGCCGTCTCCTCGTTCATGTTGACGCTCACGCGCACACCGGGGTGCGTCAGATTGCTCTGCGCCCAGTGGTTCAAGTTGCCCTCGTTGATCTGAAAGGTCATCGCGAGGGTGTCACTGTCGACGCTGTCGACGATCCCCCGCTCCATGCCCGCCGGACGCGCCACGGCGCGATTCATCTCCGCGACCCATTCCGGCGGTGCGTTCAGCACCAGCCCCACTCCGGTTCGAATCAGCTCGGCGACGGCATCGCTCGGTGGCGGCAGCGGCTCACTCCCAGATCTCATGTGGTCGATTATGCACCCATAGGTAGGCGATCTTGGTTTCTTTTACACTTGCAAACAATCGATGGTTACAACGACTATTGGTAGCGAAGAACAAAGCCCACCGGATGAACGGAAGATCTCCATGACCCCCGACCCCACCGGCACCGCGTCAGCCCTCAGCGATCAGCCGCTCGACGTCGCCATCCTCGGCGCAGGCATCTCCGGCATCGGCGCCGCTCACTACCTGACCGTCGAGCATCCCGGCAAGACGTTCGCGATCCTGGAGTCTCGCGACACCATCGGCGGCACCTGGGACCTGTTCCGCTACCCCGGCATTCGCTCGGACTCCGACCTGCACACCTTCGGCTACGAGTTCAAGCCGTGGCTCGACCCGCAGGCCATCGCCGACGCCCCCCGCATCGTCGAGTACCTGCGCGAGGCGGTCGCCGACGACCGACTCGAATCACGCATCGTGTTCAACCGGCGTGCCGTCTCCGCCGACTGGTCCGATGCCGAACAGTTGTGGACCCTGACCGTCCGGCACAACGACACCGGCGAGACCTCGCTGGTCAAGGCGCGCTGGGTGTTCGCAGGCACCGGTTACTACAACTACGAGGAGGGCTTCACGCCCGAGTTCGCCGGCCGGGATCGGTTCACCGGCCAGATCATCCACCCGCAGCACTGGCCCGAGGACCTCGACTACAAGAACAAGAAGGTCGTGGTCATCGGTTCGGGTGCCACCGCGGTGACGTTGGTGCCTTCGATGGCCGACGACGCCGCGCACGTGACGATGCTCCAGCGGACGCCCACCTACGTGATCCCGCTGCCGCGCGAGGACGCCATCGCCAACGCGATGAAGAAGACACTGGGCGCCAAACGCGGCTTCCAGCTGAGCCGCAACAAGAACATCCTTCAGCAGAAGATCGTTTACGCGCTGTGCCAGCGCTTCCCCCGGGCCGCCCGCAAGGTGATCCGCCAGTCCAACGCCGCGCTGCTGCCGCGCGACTTCGACATCGACACCCACTTCAATCCGCCGTACAACCCGTGGGATCAGCGACTGTGCGTGGTCCCCGACGGCGACCTCTTCAAGGCACTCAAGCGCGGCACCGCATCCATCGTCACCGGCCGCATCAAGACCTTCGTCGAAGGCGGGATCGAACTCGAGGACGGCACCGTGCTGGAGGCGGACATCATCGTCACCGCCACCGGCCTCAACCTGCAGATGTTCGGCGGCATGGAGTTGAGCCGCAACGGCGAGGCGATCAACCTCGCCGACACCATCGCCTACCGCGGCGCGATGCTCTCGGGCATCCCGAACTGGGCGCTGGCCATCGGCTACACCAACTCGTCGTGGACCCTCAAGATCGGCCTGCTGTGCGAGTACCTGTGCCGGGTCCTGACCCACATGGATGAGGGCGGCTACACCTCCGTCGAGCCGGTGGCCGATCCCGGCATGGAGACGCGACCGCTGCTCGACTTCGGCGCCGGCTATGTGCAGCGTGCCCTCGACACACTGCCCAAGCAGGGCACGGTCTCACCGTGGACCATGACGATGGCCGTCTCCGCCGACGTGAAGCAGCTCCGCAAGGGGCAGGTGGACGATCGATTCCTGTCGTACCGAAAGGCGCCGGTCACGATCGACGCCTAGTCATCCGCGGTTCGGCGACGAACACACCTGAGAACATTGCGAAGGAGCCCCGGACCGTACTGGTCCGGGGCTCCTGTCATCACGCTGCGATGGTGACCGGTCGATCAGCTGCCGAAGGCGTTGCCCAAGCTGCCGAATCCACCAAGGCTGCCACCGTTGTCACCGCCGTCGTTGCCGTTGTCACCGCCATCACCGGGATCGCCGCCGTCACCGGGGCCACCGTCACCCGGGCCACCGTCTGCCGGGCTGACCGTTACGTTCTTGGTCGTCGACTTGGTACCGACCACGGCCTTCAGCGCGACGGCGCCGTCGTTCGCCGGGGTCCATCGGCACTCGGCCTTGCCGTTCCCGTCCAGCTTGAGCGAACCGCAGATCGGGCTGCCGTTCGCAGACAACGAGACTGCGCTGCCTTCGCCTGCGTCGCTGCTCACGGTGACGGTCACCGACTCGTTGACCTTCGGTGCGCCGTTGAGCGCGATCGTCGGCGCACCCGGCTCCGGATCAGGATCCTTGGGAGCGATGCTGCCGCTGATCGACGATGACGAACCAGCCAGGGATGAAGTGCCCGAGTAGACCGCCTTGAGCGGATACGCTCCACCGTTGCGCGGAGTCCAGGAGACCTTCGCCTTGCCGTTCGCAACATCGGCGGTCCCGATCGAGACATCGTGGTTAAAGAACTCGACACTGCCGTCGGCGACTGCAGATTCGCTGCTGATCGTGGCAGTCACGGTCGACGGATCGCCGACCTTGGGAGCCGGGCTGACTGACACAGCGGTCGTCGTCGCGGTCTTCGGGGCGGGCGCATTCACGGTGATCGCCGGACCACGGTCCTGGCTGTTGCTTGCTCCGATGGCGCTGCTGTAGTGCGTGGTGGTCATCAGCGGTACACCGGTCGCACAGTTCGCCCCGACGACGAAGCTGATGGCGAAGGTCCGACTGTCTCCCCAGCCTGCGCCGAGCCCCGGTGTCTGCCACGCCCCGGTGTAGGGAGCCGACATGCTCACATCGCCCCGCTGACCGGCAGGTGCAGAATTGACCACGACCCCCGAGATCGGATTTCCCTGGTACTTGGCGCTATTCGGAATGTACTTCATACATCCGTCGGCGATCTGCTTGAAGGCCTTGACGTTCTCGATGGACCACTTACGCTGGAATTCGGTCGAGATGGTGATCGTATCGCCGATATTGGGGGTGCCGTCGCTGACGGTGCTCCTGAGCTGGGTGTCGCCATTGGCGCCGGGAGACCAGTCCGCAGTGATCGGAGCTGCTTCCGCCGGGCCCGACGTGATCGCCGCGAGCGACGCCGCCAGCATGCCCGCACCGATCACCGCCGCGGTGCGGTGGGTGTACTTAGAAATCATGGATTCTCCTGTGTTCTGGTCGATCAGCCGAAGAGACTGCCGAGGCTGCCGGTGTCGAGGGAGCCGGAGCCGCCGCTGCCGCCGCCGTCACCGCCGCCTCCCGGAGTGGACGACTTCACGACGGTGATGGTCGGACCGGCATCGGGGAACTTGTTCTTGTCCTCGAGCGCGTTCGACGACTTCCACGCCACGCCACCGGTGTGGAGATCGCCCACCTCGCAGTTCACGACGTAATCCTGCGTCCAGATGAGGGGGTCCGCGCCCCAGAGCAGGGGCGGGTCAAGCTTCGTCCAGCCCGCGCCCGAAGTGAACTCGTTCTTGTAACCGGGGCTGCCGACGATGTTGTTGTAGGTCTTGCCCGAGACCGTCCAGACCGATGTCTGCGGGACTGCCTCAAAGCAGGTCGGATGAGTGTCCGTAACTTCGCTCAGCGTCCACCCGACTTTCCGATCGAACCGGTTGGTCACGGTGATCGTGTCGCCGACGCGGACCTTTCCGTCGACGATCGCGTCAGCGGAGACCGACCGCTGGAACTTCATGGAGTTGCTCTCCCCGGTCGCCGGGCCGACGGTCTCCGCGCCAGCGACTCCGGCGAACGCGCCGGCGAGGGTGAAAACTGCTGCGCCGGCCGCGACCACCGCAGCCGAGCGTCGAAATGTCGACATGCGACACCTTTCTCGAAATCAGTGGGAGGGTCAGCCGAAGAGGTTGCCGAGGCTGCCGGTATCGAGCGAGCCGGAGGCGCCACCGTTGTCGGGCGTGCCCCCGTCGCCATCGCCGTCGCCGTCACCGGGGTTGGTGCCGCCGTCGCCCGGGTCGGTCGGCGGGACGGCCACGGTGATCTCCGGACCGCGGCTCGGGTCGTTGTAGATTCCGCTCCCGAGGTGTCCGCCATAGTGCATGGTGGTCGGCATCGCCTTGCCGGTGGCGCAGCCCCGGGTCACGTAGAAGTCCATCGAGATTGTGCGCGCGGTGCCCCACGACCCACCGACCCCCCAGACCTGCCACGCGCTGCCTCCGGTGGATTCCACGCGGACGAAGGCCTGTTGGCCCGCCGGCGCGGCTTCAATCTGAACGCGGGACGGCGAAACCGGGCGGCCTTCCCACTTGCCGCTGCCATCCACATACTCGAGGCAACCGTCGATCAGCGCCTTGTAGTTGTAGATGTCCTCAAAGGTCAGCTTTCGTTGAAAGGCGGTCGCGAGCGTGATGGTGTCGCCCACCGCGGGAGTGGCGTCACTGACCGTCATCGTGAACTTGCTGCTGTTGTGCGTCCATTCGGTCGACGCGGGCGCAGCGCCCGCTTCCCCCTCGACGCCGGCGACCGTCAGCGCTGCCGCTGCGGCACCGAGGGCGGCGACGATCCTGGTGGTGATTCTGAACGTGGTCAAGGGAGATCTCCTAGAAGTGAGCGATCGTTGGCGTGGACTGGACTACGGCTCAACTGACGCTGCCG
>NZ_JAAYXO010000019.1 GCF_012515855.1 Gordonia sp. (in: high G+C Gram-positive bacteria) | reverse complement strand
ATTAAGTGGGATGACTGGGAATTCGCCCTCCGTGCCGAGCGTGCGGGCTATCCGACGGTCACCGTTCCCGGCATCGCGATCTGGCACATGGCCTGGAGCGATAAGGACGACGCCATCGACTGGCAGGCGTACTTCCACCTGCGTAATCGCCTCGTGGTCGCCTCGATCTACACCGACGGATCCATCGACGGCATCCTGAAGTCGATGGCCAAGGCCACGGCCAAGCACCTGCTGTGCCTGGAGTACTCGACGGTGGCCATCCAGAACGAGGCGATCCGCGACTTCCTGGCCGGTCCCGACCACATCCGGTCGATCCTGCCGACGGCGCTGGGCAAGGTCGCGGGCATCCGCAAGCAGTACCCGGACGCCGTGGTGCTGCCGTCGGCCACCGACCTGCCGATCACCACCGGTGAGGCCACGGCGCTCGGGGTCAACGAGCCGAAGGGTGCGCTTGCCAAGGTGAAGGCGCTGGCCGCGGCGGTCGTGAACAACGCCCGCCCGGCCGATCCGCGTCACCACAGCGTGCCGCAGGCCAACTACCCGCCGGTCGAGGCCCGCTGGTTCTCGCTCGGTCGGGTCGACGGGGTCACCGTGACCACCGCCGACGGTCGCGGTGTGGTGTACCGCCAGCGCGACCGCGACAAGATGCTCGCGCTCGGCGCGGAGTCGGCGACGCTGGTGAAGCAACTGCGCGACGAGTTCGAGTCCAAGCGCCGCGAGTACCGCGCCGCCCACGACGACCTGGTGAGCAAGGAGAGTTGGGCACGTGTCTTCGGAATCGACTGATCAGACCCCGGCGACCGGCGAGGCCGCCGTGCTCGTCGCCATTCAGGGCACGCTCGCGGACCGTCCGGGCGTGCTTCCCGCAGCCCGCGGGCTGTCGCACTTCGGTGAGCACTCCCTCGGCTGGCTGGCGTTGGCCGGGGCGGGCGCCTACGCCGCGCACCGGCGGGGCGACGACCTCGCCCGCCGGCGCTACCTCGAGGCCGGCGCCGGGGCGTTCGTCGCGCACGCGGCGTCGGTGGTCATCAAGCGCGTGGTGCGTCGCAAGCGCCCGAACCACCCCGACATCGCCGTCGGAGTCGGAACGCCGAGCAAGCTGAGCTTCCCGTCGAGCCATGCGACGTCGACGACCGCCGCGGCGATCCTGCTGGGCCGGGCGACGGGCAAGCCCGCGGCGCAGATCCTGCTGCCCGCGGCGATCGTTCCGCCGATGCTCGCTTCGCGTCTTGTTCTGGGTGTCCATTACCCTTCCGATGTGGCCGCGGGAGCACTCGTCGGCGCATTGACCGCGGCCGCGGTGATCGCCGGCAGCAAAAACCCCGGTAGCAAGAAAACCGATACCGACCGTTCAGACTTGAGCAAGTGAGGAACCACCCATGAGCGAGGAGCCGATCGAGCACGGCGTCGCCGGCCCGCCGAAGAATCTGGCCTCGGGCCTGATCAAGGCGCTCCGCCCGCGGCAGTGGGTGAAGAACGTTCTTGTTCTCGCGGCGCCGATGGCCGCGGGTACCGACACCCTGACCGACCCGGCCCGGATGGGCAACGTGGGCATCGCATTCGTCGCGTTCTGCCTGGTCGCGTCGTCGATCTACCTGATCAACGATGCGCTGGACGTGGAAGCGGACCGGCAGCACCCCACCAAGCGCTTCCGGCCGATCGCCGCGGGTGTGGTGCCGCGCAACTTCGCGTTCGTCCTGGCCGTGGTCCTGGCCGCCGCGTCGATCGGCATCGCATTCCTCGCCAACTGGCAGACCGCCGTCACGATCGCCGTCTACCTGGTGATTCAGCTGGGCTACTGCTTCGGGCTCAAGCACCAGGCGGTCATCGACATCTGCATCGTGTCGTCGGGCTTCCTGCTGCGTGCCATCGCCGGCGGTGTGGCCGCCGAGCTCCCGCAGGGTCTGTCGAAGTGGTTCCTGCTGGTGATGGCCTTCGGTTCGCTGTTCATGGCGGCGGGCAAGCGTTACGCCGAACTGCAGCTGGCTGAGCGCACGGGCGCCAAGATCCGCAAGTCGCTCGAGTACTACACCACCACCTACCTGCGCTTCGTGTGGACGCTCTCGGCCACCGCCGTCGTCCTCTGCTACGGACTCTGGGCCTTCGACGAGAACCGCGGCGACAACGTCTTCTATGCCATCTCGATGGTGCCGTTCACCATCGCGATCCTTCGCTACGCGGTCGACGTCGACGGCGGCGAAGCAGGCGAGCCGGAAGAAGTGGCCCTCGGTGATCGGGTCCTGCAGTTCCTGGCCCTGTCGTGGGTCGTGCTGGTGGGTGTCGCGGTCTATGTCCCGATCTGACGACCCTTCTTCGACCCCGCAGCACGACGATGAGCTGACCACCGCGATCCCGGTGGTGGAGGAGCGGCCGAGCCGCCGCCACCTCATCGCGCCGATCGCGAGTTTCTCGATCGGTGCGATCGCCATCACCGTGCTGTTCGCGATCGGCGCCTGGCAGCGGCGGTGGATCGCTGACGACGGCTTGATCGTCCTCCGGACGGTCCGCAACCTGCTGGCGGGCAACGGCCCGGTGTTCAACGCCGGTGAGCGCGTCGAGGCCAACACCTCCACCGTGTGGACCTACCTCAACTGGTTCTGGGCGTGGGTGACCGGCGCAGAGCAGACCGAGTACGTCGCCCTGTGGCTGGCGCTGGTGCTCTCGGTGTCGGCCCTGCCGTTGGCGATGTACGGAACTGCGCGACTGTACGGTCGTCGTGCCCTGGGCCCCGGCATCACGCTGCTGGCTCCCCTCGGCGCCGTCATCTACATCGTGATCCCGCCCGCCCGCGACTTCGCGACCTCCGGGTTGGAGAACGGCCTGACGATCTTCTGGATCGCCGCACTGTGGTGTCAGTACCTGGCGTGGGGTCGTCGTGATCGCGCCGACCAGTCGGCCCGCACCCGCGTCGCCTTCTTCGCGCTGGTCTTCAGCGCAGGCCTCGCACCGTTGATCCGACCCGAGATGGCCGTCTTCGGCGGGCTGGTCCTGCTGGCACTGTTCGTCACCCCGATCGGCTGGCGGATGCGCGTGCTGATGGTGGTCGTGGCCGGGGCGGTGCCGGTCGGCTACCAGATCTTCCGGATGGGCTACTACGGCCTGCTGGTGCCCAACCCGGCCATCGCCAAGGACGCCAGCGGCGCCAAGTGGGATCAGGGATTCGCCTACCTGGGCAACCTCTTCAGCCCGTACACGCTGCTGCTCCCGATAATCGTGGCGATCGTCGCGGGCATCATCCTCGCGATCGGCGCCTACCTGAACCGCACCGTCTCGACGCCGGTGTCCGACGACGCCGAGGACGAGCACGAGATCCTCGGCCGCGAGCATCCGTCGTCGCTCGACCGACTGAAGTCGGGCTGGTCGTGGGTCCAGGACCGGCTGCAGACGCAGAACGGGGTGGTCGTGGTGACCCTGACCGCGGGGCTGATCCTCGGGATCTACTGGTTGCGCCAGGGCGGTGACTTCATGCACGGTCGCGTGCTGCTGTCGCCGATCTTCATCCTGCTCCTGCCGGTGATGGTGATTCCGGTGACGATCCCGACGTCGCTGGCCACCAAGCGGTCTCGTGCCCAGCTCGGTGCCGGACTGCTGCTCCTCGGCGGCGTCATCACCACCGTGTGGTGGGGCGTCGCGGTCAACCAGACCGTCCTGCCGAACGCCGGAATGGACATCGGTCGCGACGGCATCGTCGACGAGCGTCGCTTCTACGTCACCAACATGGGCAACGAGAACCCGGTGACCGCCCAGGACTACCTCTCCTATCCGCGGATGGAGGCGATGGTCGAGATGATCGACAAGGCCGAGGCCAAGGGCGGCGGCGTAGTGCTGCCGTCGCCGAACTTCGACCAGTGGTACATCTCACCGTTGCCGACCAAGATGCCCCCCGGCATCCCGCGGCAGACCAGCGTCTACTTCCTCAACCTGGGCATGACGAGCATGAACGCTCCGCTCGACGTGCGGGTGATCGATCAGATGGGCCTGGCGTACCCGCTGGCCGCGCATACGGCGCGGCTGACCGACGGTCGTATCGGCCACGATAAGCGACTGCCGAGCGAATGGGTTCTCGCCGAGAGCGGCAGCACCGGCGGGTTCCCCGGATTCATCGACGTCGACCAGGTCAAGATGGCGCGCGCGGCGCTCACCTGCCCGGAGACGCAGGACCGCTTCGCGTCGTACAAGGACACGTGGTCTTTCGCGCGCTTCCGTCACAACCTTCGGCAGTCGTTCGACTTCAACAGCTACCGGATCGAGCGGGAGCCGAAGTATGAGCTGCTGCGGTGCGGGGTCCCGATGCCCGACGGCGTGACCGTCGACTGACTTCGGTCCCGGGCGGTCGCAGGGTGAGTCTGAGGTGAACGGAAGCGCAGGCTGAGAGCTTGCTGTGCCAGATATCTCTCATCGGCTTGCCGCCGGTTATCTCGAAACGGTAACGTCGCTAGTCGGTCGGACGATAGACACGGCATGTGGTCAGATGAAGGAATTCCCTGGATTCAGGCCGTGTCTGTGTCACCAGCACCGACACTGTGATTGCAGTCACAGCGTTTGGTGAGGGTGTGTCAGTCGAATAGAGTCGCTCTATCTGGTTGCAGTGTGACGCGTGTTGCGTCGCGCCCGCAGTCCTGTAGAGGCAAAGCGTTTACGGCGGTCCCGCGAGGGATCGCACGAAAGCAAATTTAGGAGAAAGCAGTCAATGCGCGTAGCTAAGAGCAAGCGGCATGCGGGGAGCCGAAAGGTCACCGCGGTCCTGATCGCGGCGCTCACCGTGCTGGGCCTCATGGGCACCGCCGTCGGTGCCGGCCAGTCGAGCGGAGCCACGCGGGCCAACTTCCAGATCGATGCCTGCGGAATGCCGACCAACGGCGCCTTCGGCAACAAGTCGATGCGTCCGGGCATCGTCAACGTCCAGGCGTGGCGCAAGCGGGGTAACACCCGCACCGTGATCTTGCTGGACGGCATGCGTGCGCGCTACGACCGCAGCGGTTGGGACATCGAGACCAACGCTCGTCGTCTCGCTGATCGCGGCGTCGACGTCGTCATGCCGGTGGGCGGCCCGAACAGCTTCTACACCGACTGGGACGCCCCCTCGAACTTCAACGGCCAGAAGAAGCGCTACCGCTGGGGCTGTGTCATCGACAACCGCCTGGTGCCGAAGATGCGCGAGCTCGGCTTCCCCGGCAAGAACCGCAAGTACGCGATCATGGGTCTGTCAATGGGTGGCGGCGCCGCGCTGACGCACGCCGCACAGCGTCGCGATCTGTACTACGCAGCCGGCTCGATGTCGGGCTACCTGACCCTGTCGGCTCCGGGCATGCGCACCGCGCTGCGCATGGCGATGCTCGACGTCGCACCGGCGCCGTGGAACATCGACGCCATGTGGGGCCCGCCGTGGAGCCCGCGCTGGACCGCCAACGATCCGTTCATGCTCATCAACCGCATGCGTGGTCTGAAGGTCTTCGTCGGTACCGGTAACGGCTTCTTCGGCCATCACAACCGGCCGGGCAACGTGGTCGACGACTTCTTCAAGGGCACCCCGCTGGAGCTGCTCGCCTTCGCGCAGGCCAAGGCCTTCGAGGCAGCCGCCTTCGTTCAGGGCGTCCCGGTGATGTCGTACACCGCCAACGGCACCCACGCGTGGGGCTACTGGCAGGACATGCTGTGGAACGCGCACGCCCGCGGGTTCTTCCGCTGATCTAGCTCTACTCGGCCTGAGCCGCGACATCGCATCCGCGATGTCGCGGCTCAGTTCGTTTTCGGGCGAGTGTCGGCTTCTGGTGCCGCGGATGGCTGCCGACGAAACTTTAGTCACACAATTCACATGCGTCACAGCGTGGCGCGCGGACTTCCGCGCGCTTCCCGTGTAGAAAAACTCCAGAGGCGCTCTGTGCTCGGCACATGAGAGCGCGACGGACATCGGTCGGGGGACCTTGTGAGGAGTACGCAGTGAAGATCTGGACGAAGTCGACGGTGACGCGCCGGGGCGCGGCGAGTGTGGCTGTCGCCCTTTCCCTGGTCGCGACCGGAGCAGGGCCGGCAATCGCCGAGCCCGCGCCGAAGCCGCCGCAGGAGGCGCCCGCGAAGCCCGAGCCCAAGCCGAACGCCGAGAAGCCCAAGCCCAACGCGGACAAGCCGAAGGCCGACAAGGACAAGGCCAAGCCGGCGGAGAGGAAGCCGGCGGCCAAGCCCGGTCCGCCTGCGACGGTCACCAAGACCTTCTGGTACTCCGCGCATCGCGTGGCGGTGTGGGTGCATTCGCCGGCGATGAACACCGACATCCAGGTGCAACTGCTGCTGGCCCGCGACTGGTTCTCGAACCCGGCCGCCAAGTTCCCCCAGCTGACCGTTCTCGATGGTCTGCGCGCGCAGGACGATCAGTCCGGCTGGATCCTCAACACCAACATCGAGCAGTTCTATCAGGACAAGAACGTCAACGTGGTGCTGCCGGTGGGAGGCGAGTCGAGCTTCTACACCGACTGGAAGGAGCCCGACCGCGGCAAGAACTACCAGTGGGAGACCTTCCTGATCCACGAGCTGCCCACGATCCTGGAGCGGGACTGGCGGTCCACCGACGTCCGCGGCATCGAGGGGCTGTCCATGGGCGGGTCGGCGGCGATGATGCTGGCCGCGCGCAACCCCGGCTTCTACAAGTTCGCCGGTTCGTTCTCGGGGATCCTGCAGCTGTCGTCGTACGGCATGCCGCAGGCCATCCAGTTCGCCCTGCGCGACGGTGGCGGCTACGACTCGATGAAGATGTTCGGTCCGCCGAGCGACCCGGCCTGGAAGGAGCACGACCCGTACCTGCTGGCCGAGAAGCTCCGCGGAACCAGCCTGTACATCTCGTCGGGCAACGGCGTCGTCGGTCCCCACGACAAACCCTCCGACATCCCGATGCTGGCGACCAACTACTCGGGCGTCGGTCTCGAGGTCCTCTCACGCGTCACCAGCCAGCAGTTCGCCGCCAAGCTCAACAAGCTCGGAATCCCCGGCCAGGCCGTGTATCGCCCGTCGGGCACCCACACGTGGCCGTACTGGGAGTTCGAGATGGCGCAGGCGTGGCCGCAGGTGGCCCGGGCGCTCGGGATCGCCGACGACAAGGTGGCCTGCCAGGTCGGCGACGCCTTCAAGAAGGCACCGCAGATCAAGGGTCTCGGCGGATGCCTGACCCCCGAGTACGCGGTGCCGGGCGGTCGTGCGCAGGACTTCCGGAACGGTCGGATCTTCACCGGGCCCAAGGGTCCGAAGGTGGTCGGCGGAGCGATCGGCGGGGCGTACGTGCCCGCCTTCGATCGCCTCGGACTGCCGACCAGCGACGAGGAGACGGGCCGTGACGGGGCCAAGTTCAACACCTTTGAGCGCGGCAAGATCACGTGGACTCCGCAGGGCGGTGCCCGCGTTGAGTGAGCCAGGTCATCCGAGCCTGAATTTCGTCTGAGGAATTCCCGTGTCTTCGCAGGTAAACCCCTTTGTGCGGCGAGATTCGGCACCGACCGACGGTAGGGTTGAACCATGACTGCCAAGTACATCCGCATCGCTGCCGCGGCCGGCGCTCTCGCCGTCGCGGTTGGTGCGCTCACCGCGTGCAACGACTCCTCGACGGCGAGCGCCCCGATCGGCACCGAGCCAGTCACGACGACCACCATGCCGGGGTCTGACTCCAGCAAGTCGCTCAAGTCGTCCTCGGCGTCCGCGGAGGCCTCCAAGCAGGCCGAGGCGGGAGCCTCCAAGGCGACGGTCTCGGTTCCCGAGACCAAGCCGAACGCGTCGACCACCCCGCCGGACAACTTCCCCGGCAGCAAGCCGCCTCCGCCCGGGGTGACACTGTCGGCCAAGGACAAGGCGTACCTCACTGACCTCAAGAAGCAGAACGTCGCGTTCATGGGCGACGACGACAACAATGTCGCGTTGACCATGGGCCACTACGTCTGCGAATCGAAGAAGCAGAACGCCGACCCGATCGTGGTGAAGGCGTACGTGCGTGCCGCGATCGGTCCGATGACGAAGACCGACGCTGAGGCCACCGCCAAAGCCGACAAGGTGATCAACGCCGCAGAGAAGAACCTGTGCTGAAGCGCCGCCGAATCCGGCGGCTGCTGTTGATCGTGCTCGCTCTCGGCGCGGTGGCGCTGCTGTTGATCGGGCTGCTGGTGTTTCAGTGGCTCAAGCCGCCGCCCCCGCCGCCGGGACCCGGGCCGGGCCCGGGACCGACGACGTCCGAACGTCCGGGTCGGCCGAACGCCCAGCCCGCCGACTGTCCGGACGTCCTGACACTGGTGATCCCCGGAACCTGGGAGTCGAAGGCGAACGACGACCCCTACAACCCGACGGCCAATTCGCGGTCGCTGATGCTCCGGATCTCGTCACAGCTGCAGCAGAAGTTCCCCGAGGCGCGGACCGAGGTCTACACCGTGCCCTACAAGGCGCAGTTCCGTAATCCCACCAATCTGGCCGACCGTCAGGCGGACTACAACGACTCGCGGCGACAGGGCACCGGCCGGGCGTCCAACAAGCTGAAGAAGACCTACGAGCACTGCCCGCTCACCCGGTACGTCCTGATGGGCTTCTCGCAGGGCGCGGTGATCGCGGGTGACCTCGCGAGCAACATCGCCAACGGTCGCGGCCCCATCGCCGCCGACGATCAGGATCTGATCCTCGGTGTCGGACTGATCGCCGACGGTCGTCGGCAACCCGGCGGCCAGCAGGACGTCGAGCCGAGCCCGGAGGGCGTCGGCGCGGAGATCGCGCTCGGCGGCTTCGGCGGCCTGGTGCCCGGGATCAAGATGACCGGCGCGCGCAGCGGTGGTTTCGGTGACCTGTCTGACCGGGTCTACTCGATCTGCGCGACGGGTGACCTGATCTGCGATTCGCCGACGGTCGTCGACCCGATCAAGGCCATCGGGAAGCTGGCGAACGCGGCCAACAATCCGGTGCATGCCATGTACGCGACGACCAAGTACTGGAAGTCCGACGACGGCAGATCTGCGACGCAGTGGATGTACGGCTGGGCGTCCGGCGTGATCTCGGAGGCGCCGCGTCCTGCACGCAAGTAGGCGTGCGCGGGTGTGCGGCGGCTCAGGGCACGGTCGGCCGAACGGACCGGTTGTGCCGTATTGACGCCGGTCAGCTTGGGCTACCGGCCGCACTGAGATAGCCTTCTCAGGTTGGGGTCCTCCGTGTGGACCACAGGACCACAGGACCGATGAGGAGAGAAGCTTCGTGACGACTGCCCAAGACTCGTCGACGCACAACGCCGACGGACTTCGGAAGTTCCGGTTCGGTGCGGGCGGCGAGGGCAACAAGGACGAGGGCGGAGCCCGCAAGTTCGTCAAGCTCGCCCAGACCGCTGAGGAGTACGGGTACGACACCTTCGCGATCCCGGACCATCTCGGGAATCAGGTCGGACCGCTGGCCGCGCTCGGCGCCCTCAGTCAGGCGACCAGCACCATCCGCTTGGCGACGTCGGTTCTCGCGAACGGCTTCCGCCATCCCGCGCTGCTGGCCAAAGAGGCGACGACCATCGACGTGCTGTCGAAGGGCCGCCTGGAGCTGGGCATCGGCGCAGGCTGGATGAAAGAAGAGTTCGACAAGGCCGGCATCGACTTCGGCACGCCGGGTGAGCGCATCCGCCGTCTCGACGAGGCCCTGACGATCCTCGACCGCCTGATGCGCGGCGAGACCGTCGATTTCGACGGCGAGTTCTACCAGATCAACGGACTGGAGGGCTCCCCCCGTCCGCGCCAGGGCCCGCGTCCGCCGATCGCCGTCGGCGGCGGCGGCCCGAAGATGCTCGCGCTGGCTGCCAAGCACGCCGACATCATCTCGGTGGCCACCGGGACCACCCGCGACGGCAAGCTGCGGTTGTCGGACATGACCATCGAGAAGACGATGGAGCGCGTCGACCGCATTCGCCAGGCCGCCGGCGAGCGGTTCGACGAGATCGAACTCAACTGGACCATCGCGACCATCGTCATCACCGACGACCGCGAGGCAACCGCCCAGATGGCGTTGAACGCCTTGGAGCAGGGCTACCCGCCGAACATCGCACGCGATGTGGAGCTGACCGTCGACGACATTCTGGCGTCGCCGTACCTGGCCTTCGGCTCGTTCGAGGAGATCGCGGAACAGATCCGCGAAGTCCGCAAGAAGACCACCATGAGCTACGTCGGAGTGTTCCCGACCCAGATGGACGCTTTCGCGCCCGTCATCCCGCTTCTGCGGGGAGAGTAAACTTACCGAAGTTTTCGTGCGCCTCGGGGGAGCGGCACCGGTGTGCCGATGGGAATCACGCGCGAAAGTTAGTGACGCAGACCGTGCGTTGAGTGCGGATACAGGAGTTATTGGATGCTGAATACCGAGTTCGAGCAGTTCCTCGACGAGACCGGCAACCTCCATTTCACGGAGGACGCGACGCTGGTCGATTACGTCGAGCGCAACGTGCGGGAACAGGCAGACACCCTCGCCTACCGGTTCCTCGACTTCAGCCGTGAGCGCGACGGCGAGCGCATCGACCTCACGTGGGCCCAGTTCGGCAAGCGCCTGCGCGCTGTCGCCGCACGCCTGCAGCAGGTCACCGAGCCCGGCGACCGGGTCGCGATCCTCGCCCCGCAGTCGCTGGAGTACGTGATCGGCTTCTTCGCCTCGCTGTACGCGAGCAACATCGCCGTGCCGCTCTTCAGCCCGGACGAGCCCGGCCACACCGATCGCCTCGTCGCAGTTCTCAACGACTGCAAGCCGACCGCGATCCTGACCTCGACCAAGTCGGCAGAGGCTGTCCGCGACTTCTTCGCCGACCGCCCCGCCAAGGAGCGTCCGCGCGTCATCGCCGTCGACGCTGTGCCGGACTCGGTCGGCGCTTCGTGGACGCCGCCGGAGGCGAGTCGCAACAACCTCGAGTCGGTGGCCTACCTGCAGTACACCTCGGGCTCCACCCGCGTGCCCGCGGGCGTGGAGATCACCTACGAGGCCGTCGCCGCCAACTGCCTGCAGATCTACGACTGCATCGAGATCGACCGCAACGCGCGCGGAGTCACCTGGCTGCCGATGTTCCACGACATGGGACTGCTCACCGTGATCCTGCCCGCGCTCGGCGGACGGTACGTCACGATCATGAGCCCGATGGCGTTCGTCCGTCGCCCCGGTCGCTGGATCAAGGAGTTGGCCGCCGACGCCGACAACTCGCCGACCTTCGCCGCCGCGCCGAACTTCGCCTACGAGCACGCCGCATTGCGCGGTCTGCCGCGCGACGGCGAGGAGCTCGACCTCTCGAACGTCATCGGCCTGATCAACGGGTCTGAGCCGGTCACCGTGAGCTCGATGCGCAAGTTCAACGACGCCTTCGCGCCCTACGGGCTGTCGCCGAAGGCCATCAAGCCCTGCTACGGCATGGCCGAGGCCACGCTGTTCGTCTCGGCGACGCAGCGCGACAACGAGGCACTGATCAGTTACGTCGACCGCGACAAGCTGAACGCCGGCGAGTTCGCTCCGGTGGACCCCGACGCCGAGGGCGCCGTCGCCCAGGTCTCCTGCGGCCAGGTGGCACTGAGCCAGTGGGCCGCGATCGTCGACCCGGAGACCGGCGAGGAGCTCGCGGACGGTCGTGTCGGCGAGATCTGGCTCAACGGTCTCAACATCGGCGAGGGCTACTGGAACAAAGACCAGGAGACCGTCGACACTTTCCACAACACGATCGCCAAGCGTCTGGAGACCGGCTCGCACGCCGAGGGCGCCCCGTTCGACGGCCGCTGGATGCGGACCGGCGACTTCGGCGTCTGGTACCAGGGCGAGCTGTACATCACCGGTCGCGTGAAGGACCTGGTCATCGTCGATGGTCGTAACCACTACCCGCAGGACCTGGAAGCCAGCGCCGAGGACGCGAGCGACGCCATTCGCCCGGGCTTCGTCGCCGCGTTCGCCGTGCCTGCGAACCAGCTTCCCGACGAGGTCTTCGAAGGCGGCTTCAGCGGTCTCACGCGCGATGCCGACGACTCCTCCGAGCAACTGGTGGTGGTCGCCGAGCGCCCCGGTCGCAAGACCAACGCGCAGGAGGTCGCCGACGCCGTGCGCGCGACCATCGCCGGTCGCCACGGTGTGATGGCCCGCGACGTGCTGCTGGTGCCCAACGGGTCCATCCCGCGCACGTCCAGCGGCAAGATCGCCCGACGGGCCACCAAGGCCGCGTACATCGACGGTTCGCTCCGCGGTGGATACCAGCAGACGGCATTCCCCGACGTGGACGCCTGAGCGCGCAATCGGGCCCGGCATGTCACGAAGTGGCCTGCCGGGCCCTTTGCATAGGGCCTGTTCGCATAGTGTCTGTAACGAAATGATTAACGCCCCCGGTAGGCTGGATAGTGATGTCTGAAACTGAAAACACTGCGTTGACGGAGCACACGGGCTCGAATGGTGAGACCGTGGGCGATCTGACCGTCGAGGATCTGCGTGACTGGCTGCGGAACTGGGTCTCGAAGGCGACCGGGGTGCCCGCGGACCAGATCTCCGACGACCGCCCGATGGAGGAGTTCGGACTGGCGTCCCGCGATGCGGTGGCCCTGGCCGCCGACGTGGAGGACTTCACCGGGGTCATCCTGACCGCCACCGCGGCCTACAACCACCCGACGATCGCGTCGCTGGCCAAGCGCATCATCGAGGGCGACCCGGACGAGGGCCTCGACTTCGACGCCGACCGTTTCTGGGAGCGTGAACGCTCCGCTGACGACGACATCGCGATCGTCGGCCTGGCGACCCGTTTCCCCAAAGCCGGCCACACACCCGAGTCGACCTGGGACGCGCTGATCGGCGGTGTCGACGGCATCAGCGACCTGCCCGACGACCGCTGGCTCGAGTTCAAGGCCGACCCGCGCCTGGCCGAGGCGATCGAGAACGGCAACGTGCACGGCGGCTACCTCGACGACGTCAAGGGCTTCGACGCCGACTTCTTCCAGATGAGCCCGCGCGAGGTCGAGAACGTCGATCCGCAGCAGCGGCTGGCGTTGGAGCTGACGTGGGAGGCGCTGGAGCACGCGCACATCCCGCCGAGCGATCTGCGCGGCGGCCAGGTCGGTGTCTTCATGGGCACCTCGACCAACGACTATCAGATGCTCGCGACCCTCGGCCTCGGCGAAGGCGCGTCGGAGACCGCCGCCTACGCCCTCACCGGCACGGCGACGTCGATCATCGCCAACCGCGTCTCGTACTTCTACGACTTCCACGGTCCGTCGCTCGCGATCGACACCGCGTGCTCGTCGTCTCTGGTGGCCGTGCACGAGGGCGTGCGCAGCCTCCGCAACGGCGACTCCGACGTCGTCATCGCCGGCGGCGTCAACATGCTGATCACTCCGGCCGCGACGCTCGGCTTCGACCAGATCGGCGCCCAGGCCGAGGACGGCCGGATCAAGGCCTTCTCGTCGGACGCCAACGGCATGATCCGCGCCGAGGGCGGCGGCGTGTTCGTCCTCAAGCGGATGGCCGACGCCCGCCGAGACGGCGACACCGTTCTCGCGGTGGTCGCGGGCAGCGCGGTGAACTCCGACGGCCGGTCCAACGGCATCTTCGCGCCGAACCCGGAGGCGCAGGTCCAGGTGCTGCGGGCGGCCTACGCCGACGCGGCCATCGACCCGCGGACCGTCGACTACGTCGAGGCGCACGGCACCGGCACGGTGCTCGGCGATCCGATCGAGGCCGACGCTCTCGGTCGCGTGGTCGGTCGCGGTCGCACGGCGGACGCCCCGATGCTGCTGGGCTCGGCCAAGACCAACTACGGCCACATGGAGTCCGCGGCAGGCGCGGGCGCCATGGCCAAGGTGATCCTGTCGATGCAGAACGACCGGCTGCCCGCGTCGCTCAACTACGTCGGGCCCAACCCGTACATCCAGTTCGACGCCACCAATCTGCGTGTCATCACCGAGCCCACCGATTGGCCGCGCTACTCCGGTCACGCCATCTCCGGTGTCTCGGGCTTCGGCTTCGGCGGAACCAACGCGCACATCGTGCTGCGCGAGGTGCTCCCGTCCGACTACGCCGATCCGTCGGCCGCGGCGCCCGCAGTGGCGGCGGCCCCGGAGCCCGACGTCGACGACTACTACGACGACGAAGAGGACTTCCTCACCGAGGCCGAGCGCGCGGTCCTGGCCGCCCAGGCCACGAAGGCGCCCGAGGTCGAGGTGGCCGTCGAGAAGGACCCGGCCGAGGGCTTCGCGCCCGCCGCCGTTCCCGGTGCCGCGGTGCCGCTGGTGATCTCCGGCTTCCTGGCGTCGCGTCGTCGCAAGGCGGCGGCTGACCTGCTGGAGTGGCTCGAGTCCGACGAGGGCAAGCAGACGCCGTTGGTCGAGATCGGCCGCTCGCTGGCGCATCGCAACCACGGTCGTACCCGCTCGGTCGTCATGGCCCGCTCGTACGAGGACGCGGTCAAGGGCGTGCGTGCCGTCGCCGAGGGCAAGGCGCTGCCGTTCGTCTACACCTGCGACTCGCCGGATGCGGCGTCGGCGGTCTGGCTGCTGTCGGGCTTCGGTTCACAGCACCGCAAGATGGCCAAGCAGCTGTACACCGAGAATCCGGTGTTCGCGAAGTACGCCGATCGCGTCGACGAGTTCATCCAACGCGAGCTCGGCTATTCGATGGTCGAGATCTTCCTCGACGACGAGCAGACCTACGAGATCGAGACCGCTCAGATCGGCATCTACACGATCCAGGTGGCGCTCGCCGACACCATGCGTCACTACGGCGCCGAGCCCGGCGTGCTGGTCCCGCACTCGATGGGCGAGGCCTCGGCCGCGTACATCAGCGGCGGCCTGTCGCTGGCCGACGCCACCCGCGTCATCTGCCAGCGGTCGCGCCTGATGGGCGAGGGCGAGTCGATGCTGACCGGCGACGACATCCGCTACATGGCCTTGGTGGAGTACAGCGCGGAAGACATCGGCGCCGTGCTCGTCGACTTCCCGGACCTGGAGATCTGCGTGTACGCCGCGCCGACCCACACCGTCATCGGCGGACCCGTGGAGCAGGTCGACGCGATCGTCGAGCGCGCCGAGGCCGATGGCAAGCTGGGCCGCAAGCTGCAGACCAAGGGCGCCAGCCACACGTCGCAGATGGACCCGCTGCTGGGCGAGCTGTCGTACGAGCTCACCGGCATCACGCCCGAGCGCACCACGGTGGGCGTCTACAGCTCCGTGGACCGCGAGGAGTTCTACCGACCCGGCTCGGAGATCCACACGATCGAGTACTTCCTCAAGGGACTGCGCCACAGCGTCTGGTTCGCCCAGGCCATCGCGAAGTCGGTCGAGGCGGGGCACCGGACCTTTGTCGAGCTCTCGCCGAACCCGGCCGTCCTGATCTCGGTGGCGGCGACCACCTTCGGCGCCGGCGTGCACGACGCCGAGCTGATCGAGACGCTGCGCCGCAAGGAGGACGAGAGCTACGGCGTCGTCAACGCGCTGATGAAGCTGTACGTCCACGGCCATCCCGTCGACGTCGCCTCGCTCTTCGGCTCGGGCCCCGATCAGCGCTTCGCGCCGATCCCGCGCACCCGCTTCGCGCGCAAGCCGTACTGGATCGACGCCACCATCGCGGCGGGCTCGGGCACCGGTTCCATGCCGGGTTCGCACGTCGCGCTGCCCGACGGTCGTCACGCCTGGGAGGTCAACGCCGCGGCGGTCTCCGCACCGCGCGACCTGATTCTGGCTGCTGCCAAGCAGGTGCTCGGCGCGGATGCGGCCGTCGTCGCAGACGAAGCCGTGCGTGAAATCCCGACCGAAGGCACCGTGACCACCGTCCTCACCCGGCATCCGGGTGGCGCGTCGGTGGCCGTGTACGGGGGTCCGCAGACCGACTTCGCACTCCTGTGGGAGGCGGCCGTCACCGGTTCGTCGAAGGCGCCTCGGGCGACCGCGGCTGTGGTTGCTCCGACGCCCGCCGAGGCCGCTGAGACTTCGGGTCTGGTGGATCAGAAGGTGGTCGTCGAGGACGAGATCGTCGACGACATCGGCAACGTGTGGAGCCCGGACTCGGGCGAGTCCGTCGGCGACCGTCTTGCGGTGATCGTCGGTGAGTCGATGGGCTACGACCCGGAGGACTTGCCGCGCGAGATCCCGCTGATCGAGCTCGGCCTCGACTCGCTGATGGCCGTCCGCATCAAGAACCGCGTCGAGTACGAGTTCAACATCCCGCAGCTCCAGCTGCAGGCGATGCGTCAGGCCAACCTCGCCGACGTCGAGAAGTTCGTCGCCTTCGCGGTGACCCACCGCGATCAGCTCGACGAGCTCGACACCCTCACCGGCGGCGGCGAGCTCGACACCGCCGCGCTGAACAGCTACATCGACGAGGAGTTGGCGAAGGACGCCGAGCGCGCCAAGGCCGCTCCCGAGGCTGAGGTACCGCAGGCCGAGGCTCCCCAGGCTGAGGCTCCCCAGGCTGAGGCTGCTGCTCCCGAGGCAGCCCCCCAGGCTGATCGAGTGCCCGACGAGCGGAGCGACGAGGGTGTATCGAGATCATCGGCACCCGACACCGCCGCGATTCCGACCGACCTCACCGACCAAGCCGCTGTCGCCGAAGCCGCGGGCTCCGACGTGCCGCCGCGCGACGCCGCGGAACGACTGACCTTCGGTGCGTACGCCGTGGTGACCGGTAAGTCGGCAGGCGGCATCTTCAACAAGCTGCCGGTCCTCGACGAGGAACTGGCCGAGAAGCTGACCGAGCGTCTCAACGAGCGCACGGGCGGCGAGGTCGACATCGAGGACATCCTCGACTCGGAGACCATCGAGGAGATGTCCGACTACGTCCGCCAGCAGATGGACGACGCCGCGGACGTCGATGGTTTCGTGCGCTTCCTGCGCGTGCCGAAGACTGCTGACGGCAAGCCGCAGCACACCTTCGACGTCACCGCGGGCGACCCGACTCCGATGCTGGTGTTCCATCCCGCGGGCGGCAACACCTCTGCGTACGAGGCGCTGGTGAAGCGGTTGCCCGAGGACATCCCGGTGATCGGTTTCGACCGCGTCGAGGGCACCATCGAGGAGCGGGTGCGGCAGTACATGCCGAAGCTGCGCGAGGTTCAGCCGCACGGGCCGTACGTGCTCGTCGGCTGGTCGCTCGGCGGTGCCCTGGCCTACGGTGCGGCTCAGGTGCTGCGCGAGGAGGGCGAGGAGATCGCCTTCGTCGGCCTGATCGACGTCGTCCGGCCGCGCCACGACGTGCCGGACACCCCGGAGAACAAGCGTGCCCGGCTGGAGCGCTGGAAGTCGTTCGCCGTCCGGACCTACGGACTGGACGAGAACATCCCGGTGCCGATGGACCGGCTCGTCGAGGCCGACGACAACGAGCAGTTCGCCATCATCATGGAGATGATGTCGATGTCCGACGCCAAGATCCCCGGCGGAATCATTGAGCACCAGCGCACGTCGTTCATCGACAACCGTGCGCTGACCAGCATCAATCCGTCCAAGTACGACGGCAAGGTAGTCCTCTACCGCGCCGACAAGATGCACGACGGCGCCATTGAGTTGGAGCCGCAGTGGGCCGAGATCGACGAAGACGGACGGTGGGGCGAAGTCGTGGAGGATCTGGAGATCCTGCACATCGGCGGCGACCATCTCGGCATCGTCGACGAGCCCCACGTCGCGAAGGTCGGAGCCGACCTCGGTCGGCGCATGGCCGAACTGAAGACTGAGAAGTGAGAAGGTACCTGGCGTGACGGAAACTGTGGGCAAGGCAGCAGCACACACGACGGCGGCGAAGCTCGCTGACCTGCGTGAGAAGCTCGAGCTGGCGCGGGAGCCGGGCGGCGAGAAGGCCGTCGCCAAGCGCGCGAAGAAGGGGATCCTCTCGCCGCGCGCGCGGCTGGAGCTGCTGTTCGATCCCGGCACCTTCGTCGAGGTCGGCGCGCTCGCCAAGATGCCCGGAGCGGGCGAGACCGGATACGGCGACGGCGTCGTCACCGGTCACGGCATGGTGCACGGGCGTCCGGTCGCGGCGTTCAGCCACGACCAGACGGTCATGGGCGGCACGGTCGGCGAGATGTTCGGCCGTAAGGTGTCGGCGCTGATGGAGTGGGCGGGCAAGCTGGGCTGCCCGATGGTCGGCATCAACGACTCCGCCGGCGCCCGCATCCAGGACGCCGTGACCTCCCTGGCGTGGTACGCCGAGATGGGTCGTCGCAACGACCTCCTTTCGGGCCTGGCCCCGCAGGTCTCGGTGATCCTCGGCAAGTGTGCGGGCGGTGCCGTGTACACCCCGGCCAACACCGACATTCTGGTGGCTGTCGAGGACAAGAGCTACATGTTCGTCACCGGACCGGATGTCATCAAGCAGACCACCGGTGAGGAGATCTCGGCGGAGGATCTCGGCAGCGCCCACAACCAGGCGCGCTGGGGCAACATCCACCACGTCGCCCAGGACGAGGCCGCAGCGTTCGAATGGGTCCGCGAGTACCTGCAGTACATGCCGTCGAGCGCGCACGAGGCACCGCCGATCATCAACCCTGGCCTCGAGCCGGAGATCACCGAGTCGGACCTGCTCCTCAATGAGTTCATGCCGGACAACGACAACGCCGGCTACGACATGCGCGACATCATCATCCGGCTGTTCGACGACGGCGCCTTCCACGAGGTCGGTGAGCTGTTCGCGCCGAACATCCTGACCGGTTACGCGCGCGTCGACGGCCGCAGCGTCGGTATCGTCGCCAACCAGCCGAGCGTCATGGCCGGCACCATCGACACCGACTCGTCGGAGAAGGCGACCCGCTTCGTTCGCATCTG
The DNA here is from genome assembly GCF_012515855.1 of Gordonia sp. (in: high G+C Gram-positive bacteria). Classification (GTDB taxonomy): domain Bacteria; phylum Actinomycetota; class Actinomycetes; order Mycobacteriales; family Mycobacteriaceae; genus Gordonia. The sequence goes on along the minus strand of NZ_JAAYXO010000019.1, from coordinate 2,322 downwards.
CAATGCGTACAACATCCCCCTGATCTTCCTCGTCGACACGCCGGGCATCCTCCCGGGCCTCGTCGAAGAGCAGAAGGGCACCATTCGGCGGTCGGGCAAGTTCCTGTACGCCTACGTGGAGGCCGACGTCCCGAAGATCACCGTGGTCCTGCGCAAGGCCTACGGCGGCGCGTATGCGGTGATGGGCTCCAAGCAGCTCGGCGCCGACATCAACTTCGCGTGGCCCACCGCCAAGATCGCCGTGATGGGCGCCGAATCGGCCGCCGCGATCCTCACCCGTCGACAGACCGAGGGTCTCTCCGTCAACGACGCGGACAAGGTCCGGCAGGACTTCATCGCGTTCTACAACGCGATGATGGCGACCCCGTACCTGGCGGCGGAAAAGGGCTACGTCGACGCGGTCATCGAGCCCGCGGAGACGCGCCTTCAGCTTCGCAAGGCACTCGCGCAGTTGCGCGACAAGCAGGTGCTGCGTAACCAGCGCAAGCACTACCTGATGCCGATCTAACTGCTTTCGGGGTCAACCACCCCAGACGGCGCGCGCCCCGCTGTCGCCGACCAGGATCACCATGATGATCGCGGCGACGGCGGCGGCGACCGTCGCCGCTCGGACGACGACGTCGATCGTTGCGATGGTCTTGGTCGACAGCGGAAGACGTTCGGTCACCGCAGGCAGTTGCAACAGCCACAGCAGTGCGACGAGGCCGAACAGGGGCCCGACCGCAAGGATCAATTCGTCGCCGAGGGCCGCGTGCTTCTCGACGGCCTCGGAGTGCCCGACCTTCTCCTTCAGTGCTTCGCCCGCGCTCGTGGTGATCGGTACCGCGATCAGAGTCACCAGCGCGAGAATCGACGGGAACACGGCGAGGGCGGTACGCGCGCGGGGCCAGACCGCGACTGCGATGGCGACCAACGCGGTCACCGGCACGGCTACCACGACGAAATGCACCAGAAGCGGATGGGCGGGCAGACCGTTGATGGTGTCCATGCCGAGAGGTTACGGCCGCTTGTCCCCGTCCGCTCAGCTTCGCCAAGCCTTGCTTGCCGGGGTGATGGTGTCGGGACGATCATGAGGTCATGACGACCGACGAAACGGCCATGCCGGGCACTGGACACGCGAACGAGCCGCACGGCTCTGGAATCACCAACCGGCTGAACTGGTTACGCGCGGGCGTTCTCGGGGCCAACGACGGAATCGTCTCAACGGCGGGAATCGTGGTTGGCGTCGCTGCGGCGACGGTCGACCGGGGCCCGATCTTCACCGCCGGCATTGCCGGACTCGCCGCGGGCGCCGTCTCGATGGCTTTGGGGGAGTACGTGTCTGTGAGCACTCAGCGAGACACGGAGGCCGCGCTTTTCGCGAAGGAGAAGCGGGAACTCGAGGAGGATCCCGAAGAGGAGTTGGCAGAGCTCGCGGGACTCTACGAAGCCAAGGGGATGAGCGCTGAGACCGCCGAACGTGCAGCGGAGGAGATGACGAAAAAGGACGCCTTCGCCGCGCACGCCGAAGCGGAGCTGGGAATCGACCCGAACGACCTCAGCAATCCCTGGCAAGCTGCGTTCTCCTCGGCGGTGGCGTTCACGCTCGGTGCCGCACTCCCGCTGATCGCGATTCTGCTTCCGCCCGCCACCTGGCGTATCCCCGTTGCCGTCGTCGCGGTGTTGTTGGCGCTCGCGCTGACCGGTGCGCTCAGCGCCTACCTCGGCAAGGCTTCGCCGTGGCGGCCGACGATACGGGTGATGATCGGCGGCGGACTCGCCATGGCCGTCACCTACGGCATCGGATCCCTGGTGGGCACCGCCGTCGGATGAGTTCTGGCACCATGGCGCTCATGTACTTCATCGTGGTCAAGTTTCAGGTCAAGCCGTCCAGCGTCGAGGCGTTTCCCGAGGCCGTCGCGGAGTTCACCGCGGCCACCCGCGCCGAGCCCGGCAACCTCTGGTTCGAATGGTCCCGCAGCCTGGATGACCCGAACGAGTTCGTGCTGGTGGAGGCATTCACCGACGAGGGCGCCGGGCCGCACGTCTCCAGCGACCACTTCGCAAAGGGCCTCGAAGCGATGCGACCGCACTTGGTGTCCACGCCGAGGATCATCTCTCGGCAGGTCGACGGTGACGGCTGGGATCGGATGGGTGAGCTGACCATCGACTGATCGGCTCCGCTCAGACTGTCGCTTCACGCTGCTGCGGTTGCCTCGTTGGTGAGGGTGCGTCGTGCGTTGGAGCGGAGGGGTTGGCGGGTGCGGTTGGGGTGGTCGGGGTCTGCTGGTGGGATGAACCAGGGGTGGCGGTCGTGGCCGATGACGATCTGCCAGCCGGTGT
>NZ_JAAYXO010000018.1 GCF_012515855.1 Gordonia sp. (in: high G+C Gram-positive bacteria) | reverse complement strand
CGTCGACGAGGTGCACCAGCGGGTGCTGAGCGCTCTCGGCAAGGCCTGATCCGGACCAGTGGGTTTTCGTAAGCCGAAGCCGGTTCCGTTCAAGTCCGCGGGCGAACTCGATGCGATGGAGGCGGCAGGCGCCGTCGTCGGTCGGGCGCTCGTGGCCGTCCGGGACGCGGCCAAGCCCGGTGTCAGCACGCTCGAACTCGACGCGATCGCCGAGGCGCTGATCCGCGACGCAGGCGGCGTGCCGTCGTTCAAGGGCTATCACGGGTTCCCCGGGTCCATCTGCAGCTCGGTCAACGAGGTCGTCGTCCACGGCATCCCGTCCAAGGACGTGATACTCGCCGAGGGCGATCTGGTCTCGATCGACTGCGGGGCCATCCTCGACGGCTGGCACGGCGACTCGGCGTGGACGTTCGGCGTCGGTGAGCTGTCGAAGGCCGATCTGGAGTTGAGCGAGGCCACCAGGCTGTCGCTCGAGGCGGGCATCGCTGCGATGGTGGCCGACGCCCGGCTCACCGACATCTCGCATGCGATCGAACTCGGCACCCGTGCGGCGGCCGAGAAGTTCGGCCGCAAGTTCGGCATCGTGGACGGCTACGGCGGTCACGGCATCGGACGCGAGATGCACATGGAGCCGTTCCTGGCCAATGAGGGCAAGCCGAACCGCGGACCGCTGCTGGTGGTCGGATCGACGCTCGCGATCGAGCCGATGCTGACCCTCGGCACCGAGGACACCACCGTCCTGGAGGACGACTGGACGGTCGTCACCGACGACGGCTCGCGTGCTGCGCACTGGGAGCACACGGTCGCAGTGACCGCTGACGGTCCGCGGATTCTGACTCCGCGGCCCTGACCTGCCGCGGTCGCGACACTGCGGCGTACGCGGCTCCGCGTCACACCTGATTCACGACAAGACCCCCGATCGGCCGTCCGGCCGGCGGGGGTCTTGTCGTAGTTAGTCGGGGTCAGTCGTCGGCCGACTCGAGGGCCGCCGTCGGCTTCCAGGACAGTGCGCCGACGATCAGCGCCGCCACCGTGAGCCAGACGTAGCTGTTGCCGACCAGGTGCTGCCACCACGTCCAACTGAGCTCTCGATCCTGCCGGGCGGGCAGCAGCCAGTGCGGTCCGACGGCGAACACCACGGCGGTCACGGTCGTGGCGGCCGCGAGGGGCCAACCGAACCGGCGCGTGCTGACGGCGTAGCCCGCGATCACCAGGACCGGGGCGATCCACACCCAGTGGTGCGACCAGCTGACTGGTGAGATCAGCAGGACCACGGCGGCATTGACCATCAGGGCGGTGGCCTGCTGGCCGGCGGCGAGCAGCCGGTACATCCACCATGCGGCGAGCGCGACCGCGACCGCAGACAGGCCGAGCCACAGCACGGTCGAGAGCGACTCGCTCATTCCCAACCGGAACACCGCGCCCTTGATGGACTGGTTGCTCGCGAAGTAGGGGGCGCCGATGCGACCGGTCTCGCGGAGCGTGTGGAACCAGTACTGCACCGAGTCCGCGGGCGAGATCAGCCACGCCAGCCCGACGGCGCCGAGGGTGCCGACGAGCATCATTCCGACGGCGCGCCAGTCGCGGCGCAGGACGAAGTACAGGAGGAAGCCCGCGGGGGTCAGCTTGATGGAGACGGCGATGCCGATGAGCAGTCCCCGCGGCCAGCGACGGGCACGGCACAGCACGTCGACGGTGATCGCCGCCATCAGCAGGATGTTCACCTGGCCGAAGCCCAGGTTCTCCCGGACCGGCTCGAAGAACTGGAAGACCGCGACCAACGCGAAGACGGCAGCCAGTCGCAGCATCCAGTCGATGCGTGGAATCAGTCGTCCGAGAACCATCCACAGCGCCACGCCGAGCGCGATGAGGGTGGCGGCGAACATCAGGGCGTCGGCGGCGGTCACCGGGATCACCGCGAACGGGGTGAAGAGCATGGCGGCCAGCGGGGGATAGGTGAACGGCAGATACACGCCGTCGACCGGGGGCATCACGCCGTACAGGAAGTCGCCGTCGAGGAAGACGCGGGCACCGGTGCGGTACACGTGGAGATCCAGGTAGCTGTGCCACACGCGCAGCGTCAGGCCGACGGTCGTGGTGACCGCGAGGAGTGCGACGGAGGCGAGAAGCGCGATGCGTGCCCGTCGTGACGAGACGGGCGAATCCAGCGGGTTCGGCACCGAGTCACCCTATCAGCGCGGTGGGGCGAGCCGTGTCGCTCAGACCTCCAGGACCAGCGTCACCGGCCCGTCGTTGACCAGCTCGACCTGCATGTGCGCGCCGAAGCGTCCGGTCGCAACGGTCGCGCCCCGAGATCGCAGGGCGTCGACGACGGCGTCGACCAACGGTTCGGCGACCGCGCCCGGCGCGGCGGCGTTCCAGGAGGGGCGCCGACCTTTCGCAGTGTCGGCGTACAGGGTGAACTGGCTGATCACCAGGATCGGTGCGTCGAGGTCGGCGGCGGAGACCTCACGACGATCGGAGCCGTCGGAGAGGATGCGGAGGTTCCAGAGTTTGTCGGCGAGCCTGACCGCCGACGCCGCATCGTCGTCGTGGGTCACGCCGACCAGTGCCACCAGGCCGAGGGCGCCGTCGGCGAGCTCGAGCCGACCCACCGTCTCGCCGTCGACCGTCACCGAGGCGGCACTGACTCGTTGAACTACGCTGCGCACGGTTCAGACCAGTTCGAAGACGACGTTCACCGCGACGGTCACCTGCTGCTCGCCCGCTTCCACGGGCATGGCCGCCGCGAGGCCGACCATCCGCGGCGACGGGCCGGGACCCGACGATCCTTCGCTGATCTCGAGCACCGGCCCGAGGGTTGCGCCGCAGAGGCGAGCGTACTGGTCCGCACGCTCGCGGGCGTCGGCGAAGGCCGCGTCCCGTGCGGCTTTCAACGGGCCGGACGGATCGTCGACGGTCAACGCCACGTTGTGGACGCGGAGGTCGTCGCCGCCGGCCTCGGCCGCGGCGGTGAGCATCGAGCCCGCGGCGTCGAGATCGCGGACCGTGACGGTGAGCATGCTCGTGACCTCGTAGCCGGCGATGCCCGGGTCGTCGCCTGCCCGGTGCTGCGGATACACCGACAGCGCAGACGTCGAGAGGTCGGCGCGGGGGATGCCCGCGGCCACCAGGGCGTCGAGGACCGCTTGCAGGGAGGTGCCTGCGCGTTCGATGGCGGCCGAGACGTTCGGTTCCACCACCGCGACGCCGACTTCGAGTCGCATCACGTCGGGGACCGCGGGCGTCCGTCCCACGCCGGAGACCGCGACGGTGCGACGATCGGTCACAGGTTCTGCACCTGATCGCGCATGACGAGGGCGGTGAGCCAGCCGACCACCGAGATCACCAGCGCGCCGAAGATCGCCGACCAGAAGAAGTCGTCGACCACGATGCCGCGATGAAAGACGTTGGTGGTGAGCCAGCTGGTGAGCTCGAGCATGAAGGCGTTGATCACGATGTGCACCAGACCGAGGGTCAGAATGTACAGCGGGATCGACAGGATCTGAATGATCGGCTTGACGATCCCGTTGACCAGGCCGAAGACCACCGCGACCAGGAAGACGATCCCGACCTTCACCCACCAGGAGGAGGTGCCGCCGAAGTCGAAGTAGACGCCGGGAACGATGAGGGTGGCGATCCACAGGGCCAGACCGGTGAGTCCGCTGCGAATGATGAAAGCGCGCATGGTGTCCAGTGTGTCACGTCGTTTGGAGCGACAGCGGATCTGGCGTAACATCGAACGTCGGTGCGTCGTGCGGTCATGCATGCCTGCGCCCGGTGCCATCCGCCCCGGACTCAGGTGATCGTTCGTACCGCCACCGTAGCGGATAGACGAAGCAGAAGTCGGTAGACACGGGTAGCCCCGGTCGCCGGAGAATCGCGGAGGATATGGCGAAGAAAGAAGGGGCCATTGAGGTCGAGGGTCGTGTGATCGAACCCCTGCCCAATGCGATGTTCCGCATTGAGTTGGAGAACGGACACAAGGTACTCGCCCACATCAGTGGCAAGATGCGGCAGCACTACATCCGCATTCTGCCCGAGGATCGTGTGGTCGTGGAGCTGTCGCCCTACGATCTCGCACGCGGACGCATCGTCTACCGGTACAAGTAACCCTCGTGTGGGCCGCCCGGAGCGATGCGTCGCTTCGTGCTGCCCAGGCACATGGCACTTGCCACCACAATGAATAGGGAGAAGCTGACGTGAAGGTCAAGCCCAGCGTCAAGCCGATCTGCGAGAAGTGCAAGGTGATCCGTCGTAACGGCCGGGTCATGGTGATCTGCGAGAACCTGCGTCACAAGCAGCGTCAGGGCTGATCGACTTCTTCAAGGTCGCTTGAAGACACACAACTGAATATCGGGAATACGCAGAACTCCCAGAACCAGCAGTCGCAGACGCGCGGCTGCCGACCCTCGGTTCAGAGGCCGGGGCCCGACGCAGAGTCGGGACGGACTGGGAGCAGACCTCTGAGTAAGTTAGGAACGCCACATGGCACGTGTTGCAGGTGTGGATCTCCCCCGCGAGAAGCGGCTGGAGATCGCGCTCACCTACATCTACGGGGTGGGTCGCACCACCTCGAAGGAAATCATCGCCGCAACCGGCATCTCGCCGGATCTGCGCTCGAAGGATCTGACCGACGCTGACGTCAACAAGCTCCGCGAGTACATTGAGGCTTCGGTCAAGGTCGAGGGTGATCTGCGCCGCGAGGTGCAGGCCGACATCCGTCGCAAGATCGAGATCGGTTGCTACCAGGGTCTGCGGCACCGTCGCGGCCTGCCGGTCCACGGTCAGCGCACCAAGACCAATGCCCGCACTCGTAAGGGCCCGAAGAAGACCATCGCCGGGAAGAAGAAGTAATGCCACCCAAGTCACGTAGCGCTGGCCCGAAGAAGGGCACCCGTCGTCGCGACAAGAAGAACGTCCCGCTGGGCCACGCCCACATCAAGTCGACGTTCAACAACACCATCGTTTCGATCACCGACCCCGAGGGCAACGTGATCAGCTGGGCCAGCTCCGGCCACGTCGGCTTCAAGGGTTCGCGTAAGAGCACCCCGTTCGCCGCACAGCTCGCCGCCGAGAACGCTGCCCGCAAGGCGCAGGAGAACGGCGTCAAGAAGGTCGATGTGTTCGTCAAGGGACCGGGCTCCGGTCGCGAGACCGCCATCCGCTCGCTGCAGGCCGCCGGCCTCGAGGTCGGCACGATCTCGGACGTCACCCCCCAGCCGCACAACGGTTGCCGCCCGCCGAAGCGGCGCCGGGTCTGAAGGAGCGAGGTAAGCACGAACGATGGCGCGTTACACCGGTGCCGACTG
>NZ_JAAYXO010000150.1 GCF_012515855.1 Gordonia sp. (in: high G+C Gram-positive bacteria) | reverse complement strand
CACATTCCGTCGTACTCGGCGTGGCTCGCGGAGCAGGACTGGACGCCCGCGTACGCCCGGCATCGTCGCAACCTGCAGTTGATCGGCGCCAACGACCCGGACAAGCGCTGGGTGCTCAAGAACCCGAGTCACCTGTTCGCGCTCGACGCACTGATGGAGGTGTACCCGGACGCGATCGTCGTGCAGACGCACCGTGCCCCGGAGACCATCATCGCCTCGATGTGCAGTCTCGCCGAACACGCGACGCAGGACTACTCGACGGTGTTCACCCGCGAGCGGATCGGTGCGACGCAACTGGACCTGTGGTCGCGCGGGCTCCGGGAGTTCTCGGCGGCGCGGGCCAAGTACGACCCCGCCCAGTTCGTCGACATCGACTTCGCCGAACTGCGCTCGGATCCCTTCGGGGCCGTGCAACAGGTGTATGACGCGATCGGCGCCGACTTCACCCACGACGCCCGCGCCGCGATGGTGGCCCTCGACGAGGACTCCAAGTCTGGCGACCGTCGTCCTCAGCACAAGTACTCGCTGGCGGACTACGGGCTCACCGCCGAGCAGGTGGCAGAGGCCTTCGCCCAGCGTTAGCTCTTTTCCGCTGGTCGAGTGCCGACGAACGGAGTGAGTCGGTTCATCGAGACCGCCGCGGGCAGGGAACCTCGACGGTCTCGACATACCGGCTCACTCCGTTCGCCGGAGCTCGACCAGCAAGAGAAACATACCGGCTCACTCCGTTCGCCGGAGCTCGACCAGCAGAGGAGAGGCCGAGCCCGACCGCGGCTACAGCGCGTGCGCGTCCAGAAAATCGACGATCGCCGCGGCGAAGACCTCGTTGTCGTCGCCTGCCACCATGTGTCCGGCGTCGCTGACGTCGGCGATCTCGGCGTGGGGGACCAGTTCGAGCATGTTGGCGATGCCCTCGTCGCTCACCACGTCCGACTTCCCGCCGCGCACCACGAGGGTCGGTGCGGTCACCCGGCGCGCAGCGGCGGCGAGGCGTTCCGGGTCGGTGTGTCGCCGCGGCTCGTCGCCCTCGCTGGACCGGATGAACTCGGGGTCCCAGTGCCAGTACCAGCGACCGTCGTCGTGTTGGCGCACGTTCTTGCGGAGGCCGTCCAGGTTCTTGGGGCGTCGGCGTTCGGGGTTGTAGGCGGCGATCGCGTCGGCCACCTCCTCCAGGCTCGCGAAGCCGTCGACGTGATCGGTCATGAAGGCCTTGATGCGGTCGATGCCCTTCTGCTCCACGTTGACGACGACGTCGACCATCACCAGGGCCGCGGCGAGGTCGGGGTCCTCGCCGAGCGTGCACAGGCCGGTGATGCCACCGAGGGAGGCGCCGATGATCACCGGCTTGCGCGACTGCCCGCCCAGGAGCGCTTTGAGGTCGGCGACGAAGGCCTCGAGGCCGTATTCCTTGTCGGGGGCCCAATCGCTGTCGCCGTGGCCGCGCATGTCGAGGGTGTACACCTCGCGGCCGCGCGCGGCGAGCGACGCGGCGGTGCGGTCCCACGAATGACGGGTCTGGCCGCCGCCGTGCAGCAGCAGTGCGGGAGTGGTGCCGGACTGGGCACCGACGGCGGGCCAGTGGTCGCCCTGCAGGGTCAGGTCACCGCTGACGACGGAGAAGGGGTGCGCTGGGGAGGAAGGCATTCTTCCACTACTACACCGGTGCGCAGCCGGGTCGGGCGGCGACGTCGGATACTGCGGCGAAACCTTCTGGAGCGCTGCCCACAGCAAAGTTCGGTTGACCGAAACATTTG
>NZ_JAAYXO010000149.1 GCF_012515855.1 Gordonia sp. (in: high G+C Gram-positive bacteria) | reverse complement strand
TCGGTGCCGACACAGGTGTCGGGGTACGCCTGGCCGTTTCGGACCATGACGGTGCGTGCCAGGTACTCGATGTTGACCTGGTGCACGATGCCGGTCCCCGGGGGGACGACCTTGAAGTCGTCGAAGGCGCCCTGGCCCCAACGCAGGAACTGGTAACGCTCGCCGTTGCGCTCGTACTCGAGCTCCACGTTGCGCTCGAAGGCGTCGGCGCGCCCGAACACGTCGAGGATCACCGAGTGGTCGATGACCATCTCGGCGGGCGAGAGCGGGTTGACCTTGTTGGGGTCGCCGCCCAGGGCGGCGATGGCTTCACGCATGGTGGCGAGGTCGACCACGCAGGGCACGCCGGTGAAGTCCTGCATCAGCACGCGGGCCGGGGTGAACTGGATCTCGATGCTCGGCTCGGCCGATGCGTCCCAGTTGGCCAGAGCGTTGATGTGCTCGGTGGTGATGTTGGCGCCGTCTTCGGTGCGCAGGAGGTTCTCGGCGAGAACCTTCAGTGCGTACGGCAGCTTCTCGGTTCCGGGGACAGCGCTGAGGCGGAAGATCTCGTAAGAGTTCTCGCCGACCTCGAGCGTGCCGCGGGAGTCAAAGGAATTGATGCTCACGTGTGCTCCACTCGTTTCGTGCAATATCCGGCGGCGGGCTGCGCCGTCGGGAGTTCGTCAGAAGCGTCGCAGAAGCGACTGGCTGGGGCCGCGCTGCTACACCCACCATGATAGCAGTACGGCCGTACTGGTTTGGCGTTAGTGTCGAGTCGACACGAGGAATTCACTCTCTGACGGGTCGGCCGAGTCGTGCCTACCGTCTGTGGTGTTCCGCATCGGCTGTCGTATTCTTGGCCGCAACGTCCCCTCCGACTGTTTCAGGGAGCTAATACTGATGAATCCGGGCCCCACCGAGTTCGTTCTCGCAGCACCGGTCGCCGATCCGCCTGCCGTCGTGTGGTCGAACCTCGACATGCCCGCCATCAAGGCTGCTCTCCTCGAGACCGGAGTCTGGGCGCCTGCCGACCAGCAGGCCGGCCTCACGGCGCTCGTGAAGCAGGCCGCCGAGAACGGCGACAACCTGCACGTGGTGGTCCTCGAGCAGTCGTACCCGAAGTTCACCGCCTACCGCGACATCGCTACCGAGATCCAGTCCCAGGTTGGCGGCACGGTCCTCGTCTTCGGTCCGTCGGGCAACGGCACCGCATCCGACGAGTTCAGTCGGGTGGAATTGGAGGATTCGGCCAACGACATCTCGAAGGGTGCCAACGCGACCCAGGCCGCCACCCAGATGTACAACAAGGCGATCGACCCGAATGTCGACTGGACCGGCGTCACCATCGGGCTGATCGTCGTCGTGGTGATCGGCGCCGTGCTGGCCCGCGTGATGATGAAGCGCCGTCGCGGCGCGGACGTCGCCGAACCCGACGGCGGCCGCTCGGCCGCCGGGGCGACCGCGCAGACCTCGGAACCCATTGCCGACACCGAGGCCGAGGGTGGCGCCGACGAGCAGTCGTAACTGACGCGCATGCTGTCACCGCAGCCGCTGCCGCCCTGTTGAGGGCGACAGCGGCTGCGGTCGTTCGGACGCGTGTTATTCAACCGTGACGCGATTCTAAGGTTTCGCTCTTTCTGCAGTTCGCGTCGTTCTCGCAGGTAATCACGTGTTTGTAATTCTTGGTCTACGGTTTGCGATGGCACTCCTGTGACGTACGGTGCAGGAGACACCGAAGGTGCTCGGGGGATAGATGTTATGAGGGAGTACTCGAGTTGAAGGCAGTACAGCACAGCGCCCGAATGGCCGCGCGAGGCACGACCGTCGGTGCCGTCATGCTCGTCAGCATGCTCGGTGCGGGCCCGGCTCTCGGCGAACCCAAGGACAGCAATCCGGTTGCCACCTTGATCAACGAGATCGCGGACGTCGATCAGAGCCTCAGCGACCTCGAGGACGCTGTCGCGGTGAAGCGCGGCAATGTCGATCGAACCCTGGTGGACTTCCAGAATGCGATGGCGGCCCAGCAGGTCGCCGCGGCGGCCAGCCGCAGCGCGAAGAACTCGCTGACCGAGATCGGTTCCAAGGTGGAGGCCGCGCAGAAGGAGTTCGACAGCTTCGTGCGCACGGTGTACCGCCAGGGCAACAACCGCGGCGCGATGACCAAGTACGTGGCGTCCGACGATCCGGACAAGGTGCTGGATCAGATGACCGCCGTCGATCGCGTGACTCGTCAACAGCAGACGGTGATCCGCAAATTGCAGGTCGCTCGTAATCAGCAGGCCAACCGCGTGGCGGCGACCGAGGCCACCCGGCAGCAGACCGAGATGGCCGCCGCGGATGCGACCGCCCGCCGCCGCGATGCGATCGAGGCGGTACGCGCAGCGCAGACCGCCGTCCGCGAGCAGCAGACCAAGCGCGAAGCCCTCGTCTCCGACCGCAACGCGCTCGCCGACAAGCTCGCCAAACTCCGCGGGACCAAGCCGAACAAGGTCGACGCTCCGGCGACGCCGCGGCCGGGTTCGCCCGTCGACCAGCTCGACAAGGTGATCAAGGGCATTCCCGCCAAGCCCGTCGCCGGCGACGACCTCATCGCGCAGGCTGCCGAAGCCGCGGCCACGCTGGCCGCCGACACCGGCCAGTCGCTGCTGGCCAGCCTGATCGGCCAGCAGCAGATCCCGAACTCCAAGCTCCTCGACGAACTCGGCATCGGTGGAACCGGCCCGCTCGAAGAGGGAGAGAACAACACGATCACCCGGTTGGGCAACGGCTCGCTGGGGAGCCTGTTCAGCGGCAGCGGTGCGCCCGGCGGCGACGGGGGAGCGCTCCGGCCCGGCCTTCGCGGGCCGCAGGCCGTCGAGGTGGTCATCAATCGGATGAAGTCGCAGTTGGGTGTCACGTACGCGTGGGGCGGCGGCGATGCGAACGGGCCGACGCTCGGCATCCGTGACGGTGGCGTCGCCGACAGCTACGGCGACTTCCAGAAGGTCGGGTTCGACTGCTCCGGCCTGATGGTCTACGGCTTCGCGGGCGTCGGCATCGACCTGCCGAAGTACTCGGGTTACCAGTACACCTCGGGCCCGCACGTTCCGCTCGCGGAGATGAAGCGCGGCGACATGATCTTCTACGGACCCAACGCGAGTGCTCACGTCGCGATGGTGATGGGCGACGGCACCATGCTCGAGGCGCCTCAGTCCGGCGACGTGGTGAAGATCTCCCCACTCCGGACGGACGGTGCCATGCCGAACGTCGTGCGGCTCCTCTGACGCTCAGACAAGGCCGCTACTGTGGGTGGCGGTACAACGCACGCCTCGATCAGTAGGAGCAATGGCTTGACTTCAACAGGCAGCAGCGGCACGACGAGTGGCGAATCCGAGACGAAGGCCAGTCCGGCTGCGAACCTCACGTTCACCCCGGCAGATGCGCAGCTGATCGAACGCGCGATGTTCGAGGTGAAGCGCGTGATCGTCGGTCAGGACAAGCTGGTCGAGCGCATTCTCACCGGACTGCTGGCACGCGGCCACATCTTGCTCGAGGGCGTGCCGGGCGTCGCGAAGACCCTGGCTGTCGAGACGTTCGCGACGGTGATCGGCGGCAGCTTCTCGCGCGTTCAGTTCACCCCCGACCTGGTTCCCTCGGACCTCATCGGAACGCGCATCTACCGTCAGGGCCGCGAGGAGTTCGACACCGAACTCGGTCCGGTGAACGCGAACTTCCTGCTGGCCGATGAGATCAACCGCGCACCGGCCAAGGTGCAGTCGGCGCTGCTCGAAGTCATGGCCGAGCGTCACGTGTCCATCGGCGGCACCACCTACCCGATGCCGTCGCCGTTCCTGGTGATGGCCACCCAGAACCCCATCGAGAACGAGGGCGTCTACCCGCTGCCCGAGGCGCAGCGCGACCGTTTCCTGTTCAAGGTGCTCGTCGACTATCCGACGATCGAGGAAGAGCGCGAGATCGTCTATCGGATGGGCAACGTCCCGCCGACGGCCTCGCCGATCCTGGATCCGGAATCGACCATTCGTCTGCAGAACCTGGCCGCGAACGTCTTTGTGCACCACGCGTTGGTCGACTATGTGGTGCGCGTGATCAACACGACGCGTCGCCCCGCGGAGGCCGGCCTCAACGACGTCGAGAAGTGGCTGGCCTACGGCGCCTCGCCGCGTGCGACCCTCGGCATCGTCGCGGCGGCCCGAGCGCTCGCGCTGATCCACGGCCGGGACTACGCGATCCCGCAGGACGTGGTCGAGGTGATTCCGGACGTGTTGCGCCACCGCATCGTGCTGTCGTACGACGCCCTGGCCGACGAAGTGACGCCCGACCAGATCATCACCCGGATCCTGCAGACCGTCGGACTGCCACAGGTCTCGGCGACGCAGACGGGAACTCCGGTGCAGCAGGCACCGGCTCACCAGGGCCCGGTTCAGCAGGCGCCGGTCCAGCTTCAGGGTCCGGTCCAGCAGGCCCCGGTGTCCCAGCAGGCCCCGGTTTCTCAGCAGGCCAATGGCGGCCAGTAGCGATCTGCCGTCGTTCGAGGCAGGGACGCTCAACGACCCGGAACTCACCGCCGCTCTCAAGTCGCTGGAGCTGACCGTCCGTCGCAAGCTCGACGGTGTGCTTCAGGGCGAACACCTCGGGCTGATCCCGGGACCGGGTTCGGAACCGGGTGAGGCTCGCGAGTACCAGCCCGGCGACGACATCCGTCGGATGGAGTGGTCGGTCACCGCGCGTACCGGCACTCCGCACGTTCGGCAGATGATCGCGGACCGCGAGCTCGAGACCTGGTTCGTCGTCGATGCGTCGGCGAGCCTGGACTTCGGCACCGTGGGACGTTCCAAGCGCGACTTGGCGGTCGCGGCGGCGGCGGCGATCGTCCACCTGACGGCGGGTGGCGGCAACCGCCACGGCGCGATCATCGTGACCGGCGACGACATCGTCCGTATCCCCGCGCTGTCGGGTCGCGCGCACGATCGCGCCCTGCTCAAAGCCATCGCGACCACCAAGCGGTCGGCGCCCGGAGTTCGAGGGGATCTCGACGCGGGCCTGGAAGCACTCCGCCGCCCGATGCGCAGGCGGGGGCTTGCTGTGGTGGTCAGCGATTTCCTCGGCGACATCGACTGGGCGCGTTCCCTCCGTGCCATCGGCGCGCACCACGAACTGCTGGGCGTGGAAGTACTCGATCCGCGCGACGTCGAACTGCCGCCGGTGGGTCCGGTGACGCTGCGCGACGCCGAATCGGGTGAGATCGTCGATCTCGACGTGACGCCGCAGGTCCGCGCCGACTACGCACGGGCCGCCGCCGCTCACCGCGACGAGGTGCTCAGCGCCTTCCGGAGCGCGGGCGGGCCGGTGCTGTCGCTGCGGAGCGATCGCGACTGGATCGCCGACACCGTTCGGTTCGTCGGAACCCGACGTCGCACGATCGCTGCCGGGGTGCGCTGATGAGTGATCTGTTGGCACACCCGTGGTGGCTGCTGGCGACGCTGCTCGTCGTCGCGCTGGCGGTCGCGTACGTGTACGTGATGCGGCGTCGGCGGGCGCGGGCCCTCGAGTTCGCGAACCTGGATGTCCTGCGGTCGGTGACGCCGAAGAACCAGGACCGCTTCAAGCATGTGCCGGTCGCGATTCTGCTGGTGGGTCTGCTGCTGTTGACCATCGCGATGTCCGGCCCCATGGCCGAGCGCGACGTGCCGCGAAACCGCGCGACCGTCATGCTCGTCGTCGACGTCTCGAACTCGATGAAGGCCACCGACGTCGCGCCGTCGCGGCTCAAGGCTGCCCAGGCCGCGGGCAAGCGCTTCGCCGACGAACTCACCGACGGCATCAACCTCGGGCTGGTCTCGTTTGCGGGGACCGCATCGACCCTCGTCTCACCGACACCCGACCACGATGCGACCAAGAACGCCCTCGACAAACTGAAGTTGGCCGACAAGACCGCCACCGGCGAGGGCATCTTCGCCGCCCTGCAGCAGATTCAGACGCTCAACGCGGTTCTCGGCGGAGCCGACGCGGCGCCGCCCGCCCGCATCGTCTTGCTGTCGGACGGCACGCAGACCGTGCCGGAGAGCCCCGACGATCCGCGGGGCGGTTTCACCGCGGCCCGGAAGGCCAAGGAGATGGGCGTCCCGGTCTCGACGATCTCGTTCGGCACGCTCACCGGCACCGTCGAGATCGAGAACCCGGCGGGCGGAGTGCAGCAGGTGTCCGTGCCCGTCGACGACGAGTCGCTTCGCAAGATCGCGAACCTCTCCGGTGGCGAGTTCTTCACGGCCTCCAGCC
>NZ_JAAYXO010000148.1 GCF_012515855.1 Gordonia sp. (in: high G+C Gram-positive bacteria) | reverse complement strand
GCGCCGACCTGTTCGCGGGTGTCGGCGATGATCAGGTCCTCGCTTGCGGCGCCGATGTCCGCGAGGGCGGCGGTGCGTTCGACATCGGTGGCGTGAACGCTGATGAGTCCGCGCTCGAGGAGGGCGTCGAAGACGTCGGCTGGGTGGTCGCCTTCGCGCATCTTCAGGCTGAGGTCGGCGTACTCCGGATCGACGAATCGATGCACGGACTCGAGCTCGAGATGTGCGGTTGGTGGTGTCCAGCGTGCGGCGATGTCGAGTAGCCCGCCGCGACCGACGGCGGGCAGTTGGTGGCGGTCCCCGAGAAGCGCAACAGTCGCGCAGGCGCGGTCGGCGATCGCAAACAGTGCGCGGGCAGTGTCCTGGTCGAGCATCCCGGCTTCGTCGATGAGCAGGACGTCGCCGGGTGACAGCCGTGCGGCGACGTTGATCTGTTCGCGGGCGAGGTTGATGCGTGACCAGTGGCCGTCCTGGTCCCATCGGAAACCATTTTGGTGGATGAGCCAAGCCGCGGAGAACGCATCGGTGCCGACCTGCTGTCGCGCAGCCTGTGCTGCTTTGAGGGTCGGTGTGACGACAAGAAGTCGGCGGTACTGCGCATCGAGGGCAGCGCGGGCGGCGGCGAGGGTGGTGGTCTTTCCGGTGCCGGCCGCACCCTCAATGACGAGGAGGCCGGCGTCGCCGGCAAGTGCCGCGACGACCGCCCGTTGCGCGGCATCGAGGTGGTCGCTGTTCGTGATCCGGCCCGGACGTTGGACCGGTTGCAGTACGCGCGTTGCGATGGCGTCGATGAGTTTCGCTTCGACGTCGAGTACCCGGTCGGAGGTGAGGTTCCTGATGTGGTCCGGCACGTCACCGCGTTCGCGCAACGGCCGGCAGCAGGCGACCGCGCGTGCGGTGAGGTCTTCGGCCAGCTCCGTGCGTGCGGCTCGGTCGGCGATGATGCCGACCGCGGGGATCAGTTTCTCGACTTCGCCGCGAATGTCGGCGGCGTTCCAGGCCGAGCGTTTCGCTCCGAGCCGGGTGAGGACGAGATCAACGGCAGCGTCGCGACGCAACCGACCGATAGTCGTCGCTCGCACCTCGACGGGTTCTATCGGTAGACGGAAGCCGAGGTCGTGCAGCTCGACGTTCCACCGAGTGACAAGGTCGACGCCGTCGGCCGGTACAACCTTGTCGGGACGTGCATCAGCCCACGCGCGACGATCCCACGACTGTCGCAGCTTCGGCCCCGGCTCCTCGCCGGGGTGCTCGGTGCGCCATGCGGCTTCGTAGCGGTCGACGTTGCGGTTGATCTGCGAGGTTCGTTGGCTGAACCGACCGGCGTACGGCGCGAGCTGCTGAATCTCGCCGGAGTCGTCGAGCGTGTAGCCATGTTCGGCGAGCGCGGTGCGGAACTCGGGGTCGCACATCACGGCGGCGTGACCGATGCCATTGAGCGCCTCGATGGAGTCAACAACTCCGACGGAGTGCAAGCCACGCCATGCACCTGCCGCGTGCACGCGCGCGTTTATCTGAACGTGCAGGTGACGGTGCGGGTCACCGGCACGCGATGTGTAGTGCCGCACGACCGCGGCCTCGATCTTCTCGACGGGTACCTGGACCTGGCGTCCGCGCGGACCGACGCGTGTGGTTGCGTGCTGGGCAACCCACCCGATGACCTCCTCGGCCGCGCGGGTCTGTGCCGCTTCGTAAGCAGCAGCGAGATCCGGATGGAGTGCGGCCGCGAGCGACCAGGTCTTGGGTCCATTGACGACCACCTCGACGAACCTCAACGCGCGATCGTCATCGCGCAACCGGCCCTTCGGCTGACCGGTGGACACGTCGTACCCGGCCACCCACTTTTCGTACGTCGGGCCGTCGAGATCGGGACGCCGATCGATGACAGTTCCGTCGCCGCTCACGTTGACGGCGTAGTGCTCGGCAACGCCGCTTCCCTCGGCGAGGTAGTAGTCATCGCCACGTGAGTGGTCGGCCTCGACATAGGAGCGTGCGGCGGCTGCCGAGCCGCGGTAGAACTTCACCCCACCGTGCATGATGTCCTCGTCACCGCCCGTCACGTCTCGTCAAAGACCCCTGAAATGACACCGGTCCGTCCCCCCGGGGGACGGACCATCTACGAACCTTCGTAGCATGCGTGCCGCCCGGTTTCGAGCCTTCCAATCACCTGGTGGGGATCGGGTTTTGGGACTCGCCAGCGTCCGTCAACAATCGTCATTGGGGCTCACAGCTGAATGCAGCAATGAGATGTACTCAGTGATGTCCTCGGGGTCGCACAAGGTGCGACTGCAGGGGCAGACGACCACCAAGCGGGACGTTCCCGGAGGCACAGGGCCGACGGTTCGCGGGCTGCGCGGGCGCCGCGGCAGAAGCTATGTAGAGCTGCCGCGCATGCCGATCGACGACAGCACCGGAGGTCGTCTTGGCTTCGATTTACGTTGACCCAGTCGATCCTCGACGATGAGAATCGATCTAGCGGATGCCGAAGATGTTGGGACCCCGCACCGTCTTCTATCAGCAGTCCCCTGGGCTGCGAACAGCGTGGGTTGTGTAGGCGTTGCGTTTCGCTTGGCCGCCTTCGCCGAGCGCGACCCGCACGATCATGCCAGCGCTCTCAACTGGTCTTTGCGCACTTCCTTGAGTTCAGAGGACGTTCGTTGTCCTGGCTGCTCGGGGACGAGCCGGGAGTCGGCGTCCACCAGATCGGCCCGAATGGGCTCCCCGCGGCTTGCGCATCATCGTGAGTGGCGGTGCTGGCCGGCAGTTTCCACATCTACGACGACATCAGGTCCAGAACTGATCGAGTGACTCACATTCAGTCGCCGATGGCCCCAGGACTTCTCGGGGCCATCGCCATTTCGGACGCGGAGATCTCGCCACCAATCCCGTCTATTCTTCACCGGGCTGTCACGAGGACGTTGCTCATGACCGGCAGCGTGAGGATTGGTCGCTCGCGCCGTGTCGCTCTGCCAGTTGATCCAGCATCTGAGCCAGAGCGTCGGCAAGTCGGCGCGTACCGGCGATCGCCGCTTCGGGACCGGGCCCGAGCTGCCTGAGATCGGTCAGGTCAAGCGGCGGACCAATGTCGATGGTGACGGTGGGCCGTTTGAACAGTTTCGGGCG
>NZ_JAAYXO010000147.1 GCF_012515855.1 Gordonia sp. (in: high G+C Gram-positive bacteria) | reverse complement strand
GTGCACGCGGTGGGCGTCATCCTCGACGGCGTGGCGACCGGCACCGGTGACTCGGGCCGCGGGGCCCGCTACAACTCGGCCATCCGCTACCTCGCCGGCGACGGCCGCGGTGCGATGGTGATCATCGTCAGCGAGGACGGCAAGATCGACCTGCTGCCCAAGCTGAAGCGCCGGTTGCGCCGCGAGACAGTGCAGCGCACGGTCGACCGGCTGGTCGCGCGCTCGGCCGAGGGCGAGGACCTCGAGGCGTTCGACCGCGCCAACCGCGCGGTGGAGGAGATCGAGTTCTACCTCAACCAGGACCAGTGCAACGCGGTCAACGACGCCCGCGAGGCCGTCGCGGGCCGGCGGTGGGTCGAGGACCACCTGCGCCGCCAGTTCGTGCCCGTCGCGCCCGACCCGGCGATGGACGACAGCTACTTCGTCGACCGCCGGGCGGGGACGACCGAGAGCTGATCAGTCGACCGGCTGCTGGAGGTCGACGACCCAACCGTCGCCGTCGAACGGCGTCGACAGGTACACCTCGCGGCAGGTGCCGTGCGCCGTGAGCCCGCGACGCTCCACCTCGCTGACCAGGCCTTGCCAGGCGGCCTGGATCGCGTCGAGGTCGGGTGCGACATACTGCGTGGTCAGCGCCCGGTCGACCGCCGCCACCGCGATCTCGTCGAGGCCGGCCGGGGTGGGCGCGTCCCCGATCGGCTCGGCGGCGGAGGCGACCATCGCGTCGCCGTCGGGGGTGTAGAGGGCGACGCCGGGGCCGACCGGATGGACGCCTGCCGCCGCCAGCGCCGAGCCGACGGAGTCGAACAGCGGGCCCATCTCGGTCTCGAACGACGCCATGTCGGTGATGCGCACCGATCGGGCAACCAGGGTCAGGGCGGGCAGGGTGGTCTCGTGGAACGTGGACATGGGGTTCTCCTTCGCGATCAGGCGGATCCTCGCCTGGACCTGCGCGAGACGGCGTGCGTCGGCCCTCAGTTGCTGGGTCAACGCCTCAGAGCGTTGGCGCAGCAACTCCAGCACCTCGTCCTCGGACGCCCCATCGGCCAGCAGGTGGCCGACCTGGTCGAGGGAGAAGCCGAGGTCCTTCAGCGCGACCAGGCGGTTGGCCCGGTCGAGTTGGCCGGTGGAGTACGAGCGGTAGCCCGTGTACTCGTCGACGCGAGCCGGCTCGAGCAGGCCCAGCCGGTCGTAGTGCCGCAGCATGCGCACCGACACCCCGACCAGGCGGGCGAACTCTCCGATACTCAACATGTCAGCACTCCACCGCCTGACACCGTGTCAGGGTCAAGCTCCGCTCACGAAGCCGTCCAGTACGGGTCGCGCCCGATGAAGGACATCAGCCTGTCGGTGGCGTCGGCGTCGTCGCGCAGCGGCCCGCGGGCCGTGCCGAACTGGCCCGAGCCGCGCAGCATCTCCTCGATCGGCTCCATCCCCGCCAGCATCCCGGCGGCCACGTCGGCGTCGAGCCGGTCGTCCTGGCCGGTCGCGCGGGACAGGTCCCACGTGTGCATGAACACGTCGGCGGTGTAGAAGTTCTGGATCATCACCGGCAGCGGCATGTCGCCGGTCATGGGGTTGGAGTAGGTCTTGGACGCCGTGGCCGGGTCCTCGAGGACCGCTTGGACGGCGTCGCGCTGGTGCTCCCACGCGGCGAGCAGGTCGGCCTTCGGATCCGGCCCCGCGGGCAGTTCGATGTCGGAGCCGGCGGCGAGCATGCCCGGGAACCACTCCAGCAGGTGCTCGACGACCGAGCGGGCCGTCCACCCGGCGACGGGGGCGGGGGCGTCCCAGTCGGTGACGCCCTTGATGCGATCGGTGAACGTGGCGGAGGCCGCGCGGTGGGCCTCGGCGAACTCGTTGGTCATGCCGCAAACGCTAGCCGTGGCGTCCGACATTTAGCCTGACGGTGGGTCCGTGGGCGGTCGAGCGTTCCGACCGGGACACGTGGTGATCCCTGGCATCTGAGTGGTCGCCCGCGGACTCGGTGTCTGGTCGAGCGGTGTCCCTGTTCGGGAACTTGGAGCCAGCCGGCGTGCGGGACTCCTGCTTAGAGAATGTCTGGGCCGTGGCCGCGGTGGTCAGTCACCTGGGAACCCGAAAGTGACTGACAGGAGGACGCCGATGGCGTTGACATTGGGAATCGACGTGGCCTGCCGGGCCGCGCATCAGGCCACGCTCGCGGTCGACGGCAAGACCGTGTGGCGGGGCAGGAAGTTCTGGACCCGACCGGCTGATCTGGAGCGGCTCTGGGACGACCTCGACCTGGCAGAGCCGGGCGAGCTGACCGTGGTGGTTGAGCCGACCAGGAACGCGTGGATCGTGGTCGCGGAGTGGTTCCGCCGCCGCGGCGCAACGGTGGTGATGGTCCCGACCACGCAGTCCTCGGACCTGCGCAAGTACTACTCCAAGCACACCAAGAACGACCGGATCGACTCCGAGTTGCTCGCGCGGCTGCCGCTGCTGCATCCCGAGGGGCTGCGGCCCTACTCCGGCCAAGGGCCGGCCGATCCGCTGCGCAGGTTGACCAGGCAGCGCTCGACGATGGTGAAACGTCGCACCGCGGTCTACGCACGACTCGACGCGCTGACCGAGCTGCTCGGCCCGGCCTGGTACGAGGCCCTCAACGCCCGCTATGGCATCGCCGCGTTGGAGTTCTTGGCCCGCTACGCCGATCCGCACGCGGTGATCCGGCTCGGCCAGGCCCGCCTGGCACGGTTCCTGATCGCCCGTTCCCGCGGCGCGTGGCGCGAAGACCGGGCCGCCGCGTTGATCGTCGCAGCCAAGGAGACCCTCTCGTTGTGGACCCTTGATGACGGCAGCGACGGGATGGACTTCGCCGAGCTCGCCGCCGACATCGCCCACGAGGCCGAGCAGGCACTGTTCCTGACCGGTCAGATCAAGGAGATCGACGAGCGGATCGCGAACCTCTACGCCGATGCCGACCCCGACGGGATCGTCGCTTCAGCGCCAGGGGTCGGGCCGGTCATCAGTGCCGTGATCGCCGGCCGGATCGGTGACCCGCACCGGTTCACCTCCCTGGCTGCGATCCGCGCCTACTCCGGTCTGGTGCCGAAGGTCAGCCAGTCCGGGGTGTCGAAGGTCGAGTCCTCGATCACCAAGGCCGGCGACCCGCTGCTGCGCGAGATGCTGTTCGCCGCTGCTGACCAGGCCCGCAAGGTCGACCCGCAGATCGCGGCGAAGTACCAGCGGCTGATGGCAGGCGATCGGCACCACTCCTCAGCGGTCTGCCACCTGGCCACGACCATGCTGACCCGGATCGCGACCTGCATGCGCACCGGCCAGCACTACGTCCTACGCGACGTCGACGGCACCCCGATCACCGAGGCCGAAGGCCGCGCGATCGTCAAGGACCGCTACCAACTCCAACCGCGCCGCCGCGACAACGTCCGGCACCAGCGGATGCGCGAACGCCGCAAGCATGCGGCGGGCCAGGAGTCACAGGAGTCGCAAAGCGCTCCAACATCCCAGCCCGCCTCCACCAAGCCTACAAGCCGCCAAGTGGCTTGACGTTCCTTAGGAACTCAGAAGTCTGCCGAAGGGCGCTACAGGTGCTCGCGCATGCCGGCGACGACCTGGTCGAACAGGGGCCGCGGCAGCGAGACCGAGACGCGTCGCACGGCATCCGGGTCGAGGCGGAGGACGCGGTTCACCCGCACCTCTGACTCGCGGCCGCGGTTGTCCCAGTCCCCGGCGCCGATGTCGACCCAGAAGCGGCCCGCGCGGGCTTCCTGGCGCTCGTCGAAGTCGTGGTCCTTGCTGGTCATCTGCAGGCCCAGCAGCCACGGGCCGTCGCGCCCGACGAG
>NZ_JAAYXO010000146.1 GCF_012515855.1 Gordonia sp. (in: high G+C Gram-positive bacteria) | reverse complement strand
CAGCGGCGTGCTCACTGCGCGTCCTGGTAGACGTCGGCGTACTCGGCGCGCAGCACCTTCTTGTCGAGCTTGCCGACACTGGTGCGTGCCAGGGCGTCGACCCGGATCACCGTGTCGGGCAGCTGCCACTTCGCGAACTTCCCGTCGAGCAGCTCGTGGATCTCCGACAGCGGGACGTCCGCACCGTCGACGGTCGCCAGCACGACCACCGGGCGCTCCTGCCACTTGGGGTGGGCGACGCCGATGACGGCGGCCTCGGCCACGCGCGGGTGGGCGACGATCGCATTCTCCATGTCGATCGACGAGATCCACTCGCCGCCGCTCTTGACCACGTCCTTGAGTCGATCGACCACCTTGACGTAGCCGTTGGGGTGGATCGTCGCGACGTCGCCGCTGCGCCAGAAGCCGTCGATGAATCGCTCGCCGGGGACGTCGGCGAGGTCGTGGTAGCGCGCGGTGATCCACGGACCGCGAATCAGGAGTTCGCCTTCGGCGACTCCGTCGTGCGGCAACTCCGCACCGGTCGCGTCGACGATCCGCACGTCGACACCGGTCACCGGCAGGCCCTGGCATCGCTTGAGATCCCAGCGCTCCTCGTCGGTCAGCTCGGTCAGCGTGGGCTTGATGCCCGCGTTGATCGTCACGAACGGGGTGGTCTCGGTGGCGCCGTAGGCGTGGATGACGTCCGCGCCGGTCAGCTCGTAGAAGCCGCGCATCATGCTGAGCGGCGGCTCGGTGGCACCCGAGAGCAGGCGTGCGCGGCTCAGGTCCGGAGCCTCGTCGAGGGTCTCGATGTACGCCAGCATCGGACCGAAGATGGCCGGTGCACCGTTCGCGACGGTCACCTGCTCGGCGAGCATGGCGTCGACGAGCACCGAGGTGTCCTCGGCGACGTACCGCCCGGGCAGGACCACCTTGGCCGCCGCGTACACGGCCGACTGCGGCAGTCCCCAACTCTGTCCGTGGAACATCGGGGTGATCAGCATGACGGTGTCGTCGCTGCCCATCTTGATCGCTGCGACCTGCGCCATGGTGTGCAGGTAGATGCCGCGGTGCGAGTAGTAGACGCCCTTGGGCCGGCCGGTCGTGCCCGTCGTGTAGCAGGCGCTGTATGTCGATCGCTCGTCGATCTCCGGCCAGTCGTAGGCGTCCGACGCCTCGGCCATCAGGTCTTCGAAGAACACCGCGTTCGGCAGGCCCGGATCGATCTCCGACGACGGGCGGTCGGACATGACGACCCACGTCGTGACCGAGGGCGCATGCGGCGCGAGCGCGGCAGCGACCGGCAGCAGCGATTCGTCGACCAGCACCACGGACGCACCGCTGTGGGTGGTCACGTACCCGAGATCCTCGGGCGCCAGCCGCAGGTTCATCTGCAGCATGGCGGCCGCGATGCCGGGGATCGCCCAGTACAGCTCGAAATGACGCTTGCTGTTCCAGTCGAGGATTCCGACGACGTCACCCGGCCCGACCCCGAGGCCTGCCAAGACGTTCGCAGCCTGCTGGATCCGCGCGTAGGCGTCGGCGTAGGTGTAGCGATCCCACCCACCGTCGGCGGTCCGGTAGACGATCTCCTGTTCGGGGTAGGTCCGCGCGGCGTGTCGGATCAGCGTCGTGGTGTTCAGTTGGACGTCGTCGCCGTGGGTCGACGGCAGGCCGGTCACGATCGCGTTCATGTCAGTCACTCCTGATCGAGTCGTTCGATGATGGTGGCGTTCGCGGTGCCGGTGGCCTCGCAGACGGTGAGCAGCCCGAATCGCTTTCCGCTGCGCTCGAGCTCGTTCAGCAGATCGGTCAGCATCCGGGCGCCGGTGGAGCCGAGCGGGTGTCCGATCGCCACCGAACCGCCGTTGACGTTCAGCTTGTCGTCGGGAATCCCGAACTCGCGCTGGAACATCAGCGGCACTCCCGCAAAGGCCTCGTTGACCTCGAACAGATCGATCTCGTCGACGGTCAGTCCCGACTTCTTGAGCGCCTTGCGACTGGCCTCGAGGATCGCGGTGAACTGGATGATGGGATCGTCGGCCGCCACGCTCAGCGCGCGGAAGCGGGCGCGGGGACGCAGGCCGTGCTCGGCGGCGAACTCGCGGCTCGCGATGAGCAGCGCACCGGCGCCGTCGCTGATCTGCGACGAGTTGGCCGCGGTGGTCTTGCCGTCCTCGGCGAACACGGTGCGCAGGCCGGCCACCTTCTCCGGGTCGAGGTTCTCGCGAATGCCCTCGTCGCGGTCGACGACGGGAGACGAAGCGTCTGCGGGGTCGGCGTGCAGCGGAACCAGTTGATCGCGGAAGTAGCCTGCGCGGGTGGCCGCGGCGGCACGTTGATGGCTGCGCATGCCGAACTCGTCGAGCTCGGCGCGCGTGAAGCCGAACCGCGTGTTCATCAACTCCGACGACAGCCCCTGCGCCATCAGCCCGCCGGCCTCGTCATAGCGGGCCAGTTCCCGCGGGCTGTACTGCGGTCCCAGCGGGGCACCCGGCGTCATCGCGGGCGGCATCGGCACCTGCGACATCGACTCGACGCCGCAGGCCACCACCAGGTCCTGCGACCCGGCCATCACCGCCTGCGCGGCAAAGCTGACCGCCTGCTGTCCCGAGCCGCACTGGCGGTCGATCGTGACAGCGGGAACCGACTCCGGCAGGCCCGCCGCCAACACGGCGTGACGTGCCATGTTTCCGGTCTGCTGGTCGGACTGAAGGACGCATCCGGCGATCACGTCGTCGATCAACTCGGGCTGCACTCCCGACCGGTCGATCAGATCGGCGATCGTCGCGCCGAGCAGATCGACGGGATGCCAGGCACTCAGCGCACCGCCACGACGCCCCACCGGTGTGCGGACCGCCTCGACGATCACTGCTTCGGATCCGAATCCGCTCGCCTCAACCGACATTTCGTGAACCTCCAGGCATCGTTGTGAGACGCCCCACTCGACGCCCTATACAAATGTACTGTAAGCAATTGAAATGTATCGGTCAATGTTCGTTTGTATACTCTGTTTCGGAGAGGGGGACCCGACATGAGCGATCCACGTGCCGCCGACGCCGACCTGACTGCCAAAGCGAAGATCCGCAATGCGGCGCTCGACATGTATGCCGAGCAGGGCGAAGACCGGGTGTCGATGCGAGCGGTGGCGGCGCGAGCCGGCGTGACCGTCGGTTTGGTACAGCATCACTTCAAGACCAAGGACGGTCTGCGCCAGGCGGTCGACGAGCTGATCGTCGACTACCACCGATCCGCGATCGAACGGGCACCGCGCGACGGCTCGCCCGCCGAGGTCGCCGCGGCACGCGACGACGCCGTCCGCCAGATGCTCAACGACAATCCCGCCGTCATCGGCTACATGCGACGGGTGCTGCTGGACCCGAGCGGGCCGCAGACACTGCTCCGACAACTGACCGCATTGAGCCGTGATGAGGTCGGCAAGCTACGCGAGGCGGGCTTCGCCTCGACCAAGCGCAGCGTGGCCGAGCAGGTCGTCGGGATGATGGTCCGGAACGTCGGCCAACTGTTCCTTCAGCCGCTCGTCGATTCGATGTGGGATCAACTCGACGCCGATCAGAACGGCGAACCCAAGCCCACGCTGTCGGTGGACGCCAGGAACTGACGCGGCGGGGAAACTGCGGTCACCGGGGGGCTAAACAGCCGGTGTTGCGTGCACGTACGACGACACGCGCGCCCGCAGCACGGGCCGACCGGCGACCGTCAACTCCGAGTCGACGACCACCAGCGTTCGATTGCGGTCGTCGGACGTCGCCTCGACCACGGTGAGCGTGCCGGTCAGAACGTCGTCGGGGCGCACCGGACGCAGGAAGGCGACGTCGCTGACGCCCTTGCCCGCGATCACCGCCCAGTGGTCGTAGACGTCGAGCACAGACAAACGCTGCATGACCGCGAACGTGTGTGCACCGCTGGCGATGAGGCCGACGTACGGACCGTCGTCGGCAACCTGCTGGTCGATGTGAAAGCCCTGCGGATCCCACTTGAGCGCGAAGTCGATCAACTCCGCACGCGTCATGACGAACTCACTCAGCTGGTACACCCGGCCGACCTCGAGGTCGCGGCCGTAGATGCGCTCAGCGGAGGTCTGGCGTCCGCTACTCACTGCCGTCCCCTTCCGGCGCGTCGGCTGCGCTCGTACACCCGACGCAGACCGTCGAGCGCCAGATACGGGTGATGGGCGGTGATGGTGCGACATTGATCGACCATCAGCGGCGCCAGGTAACCGGTGGCCACTACGGTCACGTCGTCCCCGTCGAAGCCGGGGACGTCGTCGCGAATTCGCTGCACCAATCCGTCGACCTGCCCGGCGAACCCGTAGATGATTCCCGACTGCAGCGCCTCGACGGTGTTCTTGCCGATGACGCTGCGCGGCGGCATCAGCTCCACCTTCCGCACGGTGACGGTGTGCTCACTGAGCGCCTCGACGGCCAGGTCGACGCCGGGCGCGATGACGCCGCCCAGGAACTCCCCCTTCGCGGAGACCGCGTCGATCACCGTCGCGGTACCGAAGGCGACCACGATGCACGGTCCGCCGGGGTAGTTCTCGTGCGCCGCGAGGCAGTGGGCGACGCGGTCGGTTCCGACCTCTTTCGGGTTGTCGACGAGGAGTGGCACACCGGTGCGAACCCCGGGTTCCAGAAGCACGTGCGGACCGTTGCCGAAATACCGGGGAGCCATCTCGCGCATCTCCCGCAGCAGCGACGGCACGGTCGAGAGGCCGGCGACCGCCGTCACCTGCTCGATGTCCGGTCCCAGCAGACCGCGCAGTTGCAGCGCAAACTCGTCGGCCGTCAGATGCGGTTGCGTGTGGATGCGCCAGTCGCGCACCAGTTCCGCGTGATCGCCGGAGCCCGCGAACACCCCGACCTGGATGTTCGTGTTTCCGACGGTGACGGTGAGCAGCACGGGTCTGGGCGGGTCAGACCGACGCGGCCGCGAGGGTGCGCGGATCCTTGAGGCCGGAGCCTTCGGGAACATCGGCGGGGTCGTCGCCCAGACTCACCGGGCGGTTGTCTGCGTCGACGAACACCACGTGCGGCGAGTACTCGGCCAGCTCGGCCTCGTTCATCACGCCGTAGGCGATGATGATCACCAGGTCACCGGGGTGCACCAGGTGCGCTGCGGCACCGTTGATGCCGATGACGCCGGTACCGCGCTCGCCGGCGATCACGTAGGTCTCGAGACGGTTGCCGTTGTTGATGTCGACGATGCAGACCTGCTCGCCTTCCATCAGGTCAGCGGCGTCGAGGAGGTCGGCGTCGATGGTCACCGATCCCACGTAGTGCAGGTCGGCCTGCGTCACCGTCGCGCGATGAATCTTCGACTTCATCATGGTTCGGAACATCGGGATTACTCCTCTTCCTGGGTGGCTGTGTCGCCTGGAGCGGTCGAATTGAAAGCGTTGTCGGTCAGGTCGGCGACCGCCTCCGGGTCGCGGAGGTCGACGCCGATCATGACGCCGACGTTGTCGATCAGTCGTGCGGGGCCGACGCGAGCGGCCACCAGCAGTCGACCGTCGCCTTGCTCGGGTGCCTCCTGGAGTCCACGTCCGCGCAGTTCCAGGTAGTCGACCTCGATCTGCGGGGCGGTGTCGAGCACAGCTCGCGCCGCGGCGACGACGGCGTCGCGACCGCCACCCGCAGCGTGGGTCCCCGCCAGGAGCGCCGCGGACAGGACGGTGGCAAGCTCTCGCTCGTCGGCCGACAGGTAGCGGTTGCGTGAGGACAGCGCGAGACCGTCGGCCTCGCGGACCGTCGGGACGCCGATGATCTCGACGTCCATGTCGAGGTCGCGGACCATCTGGTTGATCAGGACCAGCTGCTGGTAGTCCTTCTCGCCGAAGTACGCCGCGTGCGGTGCCGCGATGTTCAGCAGTTTGTTGACCACGGTCAACATCCCGGCGAAGTGGGTGGGACGTGCTGCGCCTTCCAGAATTGCGCCGGCCTCGCCCGGGTGGATGGTGGTGCGCGGCCCCGACGGGTACATCGACGACGCGGTGGGCGCGAACACCAGTTCCACGCCCAGCGGCTCCAACAGAGCGCAGTCGGCGTCGAAGGTGCGCGGGTAGGCGTCGAGGTCCTCACCCGCGCCGAACTGCAGCGGGTTGACGAAGATCGACACGATGACGACGTCGCACCGCAGCTTGGCCATCTTCACCAGCTGCAGGTGTCCCTCGTGCAACGCACCCATGGTCGGCACCAGCGCCACGCGCTTGCCCGCGGCGCGCAGCACCTTGGTGACGCGGTGCAGCTCGGCCGGGTCCCGGTGCACGGTCATCGCGCCGGGAGCGTAGGGGGCGTTCTCGGTCACGACGTGGCCTCCAGCAGGTCTCGTAGTTCGGGGTCGGCACCGCTCTGCGCCGCAGCGCGGGCCGACAGGGCTCGGTATCCGGTGACGAGACGCTCATCGGGCAGGGCCGCAAGGCTCGCCAGGTGGCGTCGGACGGTGGCGGCGTCGTTGCGCGCGACCGGACCGGTCAGCGCCGACGGCCCCATGTCGAGGACGTTCTCCAGGGAGGCACGGACCAGCGGGCCCAAGACGCGCGCGGCAATGCCCGAGTCCGGCCCGTCGACGGTCGCGGTGTCGCGGCGTTGCCCGTCGACACCGGCGATGGCCACGTCGAGCGCACTCATCGCATCGGTGATCAGCGCGATCAGGTTGTTGGCGCCGTGTGCCAGCGCGGCGTGGTAGAGCGTGCGGTCGGCTTCGGCGATCCGGACCGGTGTGCCGCCGATCTCGAGGACCAGCGCGGCGGCGATGGCATCGCCGATCTCGTCGGTGGAGGTGATCCCGAAGCACGACGACGCCAGGCGCGGCGTGTCGTCGGAGGTGCCGACGAATGTCATGGCGGGGTGCATCGCGATGCCGATGACACCGAGACGGGTCAGCGATTCCAGAATCGCGACGCCGTGGGCGCCCGCGGTGTGGGCGACGATGGTTCCGGGGCGGGGCGATGCCGCGGCGATCTGCTCGACGACGCCGGCGATCTCGGTATCCGGGACGGCGACCACGATCAGCTGGGATTCTGCGACGACGCCGCCGATGTCGAGGACGCGAGCCTGCGGAAGGCGCGTTGCTGCGCGGTGCAGCGAACGCGGAGAGCGTGCGGTCACCGCAACGATGTCGTGACCAGCGGAGGCCAGCGCTTCGGCCAGCGCACACCCGACGCGACCGGCCGAGATGATGCCGACCCGCAGACGTGCCGGAGCCATCGGTGAATTCACCGCCGTTCCTCCATTCCGTTCCAGTCCCGCCTCGCGCCCTGGAGGGCGCACGGGTACCAGACGTTCACTGGACACGATAGGCCCGTGCGCCTAGACGCGGCTACGACGTGTGACAACTTTCACGGCAGTGGTCGGGCGGGACGTCGCTCGATGGAAAACGTCCGTTGGAACCGGCCCCGAGGCGGGGCGATCCAACGGACGCTTCGCGTGCGTGGCGACTCAGTCCCGACGGCGCCGACCGCTGCGGCCGGAGCCGTCCGACGCGGCGCGCAGCTGGCTCAACAGTTCGCTGGCCGGCCGGCCTGCCGAGTGGGCGCCGTCGTCGGTCTGCGGCGCACCCCGGCGACCTGCCGCCTGCTGGTCCGGCTGGACAGCGGGCTGCGGTCCGGTCTGCGGCGGGACCGGCGGGGGCTCGTACGCCTGTGCGCCGTAGGCCACACGCTCGATCGGGCCGGTGTGCTCTGCCCGGTTCGGCTGCTCGGAATACGCCCGCGCTTGCTGGTACTGAGCCTGCTGTCGCTGGTACTGCGCCTGCTGGAACTGCTGCTGCTGAGCCTGCTGATATTGCTGCTGGGCCTGTTCGTACTGGGCCTGCTCGTACTGGGCCCGCTCGTACTGCTGCTGAGCTTCCTCGTGCGGGGCCTGCTGCTGATCGTGCTGTTCCTCGCCGTACTCCGACTCGGTTTCGTCGTGTTCGGGCTCGGTGAACGCCTCGGAGTCGACCGGCTCCTCGTCTTCAACCGCCGCGTAGCCGGCTGCCTCGTGCCCGGGGTCCTCGGTCACGACGGGAATGATCTCGGTGAGCTCGGCTGGATCGACCACTTCGGCGTCCTGCGGCTCATCCGGAACATGACGGCCGGTGTCGGCGGGCGGCGCGGTCGTGGCGAAGTCGCGGTCGGCCACCACCCGGTCGTCGGCGTCGGCCATGGTGTAGCCGGCCCCGGCCAGCCCCGAGCCCAGCTCGCGGGGACGGTCCAGTCCGATCGCGGCGCGAACGTCGGGCAGCGGCTTGCCGAGCAACTGCTCGAGGCTCGCGCGCAGCGCCAAGACCTGAGTCTTCAACTCTTCGAGCTCGACGTTCGACTCGGCGCTGAGCTCGTGACGGATCGCCGACTCGACGTCGGACTCGTACTGGCGGCGCGCTGCGATCTCACGTTCCAGCTGGAGCTCGTAGACCAGGCGCAGATCGCGGCTTCGTGACTCGGCGACATCGGCCTGCCGCCGATACTTCGTCACCAGAACGGCGCCGATCACCGCCGCCCACAGCGCGGCGATCACGGCGAGCGTCGCCGGGATCGAGAAGTCGTTGCCGAACACCATCAGGAGGCTGGCCGCGAGCGCCAGCACCACGAACAACCCGATGAGCCATTGCCCGGCCGAGGACGGTCGTTTCTTGTTGGCCTCTTCGGATCGTTCCTTAGTGGTCATAGAGGCAAACTTACCGCCCAGCGCAGTGGGACGGACGTCACCTCGTCGCCGTGTCGGACATTCCTGCTGTTAAGCGGGCGTCGGAGCGTTGTCCGGGGCTGCGTCGGAGGCATCGGCGGTCGGATCGTCCGGCGCCCGACAGCAATGCTCCAACCACAGGGCGGCGATCACCAGGAGCACGCCGCCCACCAGACCCACGATCGCGCCCGGGCGATCGGCGCGGGCGACGTCCAGGATGCCGTTCTGCATCAGGAAGACCAGGATTCCCGCCCAGCCGCCGACTGCGACGGCACCGAGGATCGCCGACGCCTTCGCCAACGCCACCAGCCGCGCCGCATTGATCGGGTGCAGCTGACCGTTTGCGGACCCGATCTCCCGATCGGCGACGCGTTTGCGGACGATGAACCCGATCACCGCTTCGAGCAGCGCGACCACATACAGCGAGATGCCCGCCAGCCACGGCAGGCTCGGGAAGGCGCCGTAGTTGTAGTGGATGAGGATCCACATCGCGATCCCGACCACCGCGGCCACGGCGAGCAGGTCGCGCACGCGCGTCGGGCCCAGCTTGTGATCGTCGTCGGGGTCGCTCGACTGGTTCGCCGCCCCGCCGCCGAGACCCTTCTCCGTCACGACAGCGCCGCCGTCCGGCGGACGGCGGCTACCTCGTCACCGTCGATCTCCGCGATCAGCTCCCGCACCGAACGCACACCGTCCGGCGTCCACAACACGGCTTCCGGGTCGATCTGCAGCCACGGGACCAGGACGAACGCCCGCTCGCGAGCCCGCGGGTGCGGCAGTGTCAGGGTCTGGTCGTCGGAGATCACCGGGACGCCATCCACCTCTATCGCCACCACATCGACGTCCAGGGTGCGCGGACCCCAGCGAACCTCACGCACGCGTTCGGCCGCGCGTTCGAGCTCCCAGCAGAACTCCAACCACTGGATCGGCGTG
>NZ_JAAYXO010000145.1 GCF_012515855.1 Gordonia sp. (in: high G+C Gram-positive bacteria) | reverse complement strand
GGGCTCACCGTCCTGGCGTTGCTGCTGCCCTTCGTGGAGTCCGGGAACTATCCGATCGTCTGGGCGGCGCTGCCGCTCGGCGGCGTCTTGCTCTACCTCTGGGTCCGCTGGGAACGCTGGTACCCGAGCCGCGGCGGCAGCCCGATGGTCGACCTCGCGATCTTCCGCACCCGCAGTTTCACCAACGGAACGATCATCGTCGGTCTCTATTTCCTCGGGATGACCAGCGTGTGGGTGCTGGTGGCCATCTATCTGCAGAATGGCGCCGGGCATTCGGCGCTCGCTGCCGGGTCGGTGGGCATCCCGGCGGCGATCATGGCGTCGCTGTCGTCCATTTGGGCGGGCCGCCGGGTCAGCGACTACGGGCGCAAGGTGGTCATCGGCGGCCTGATCAGCGGACTGATCGGGCTGGGATTGAGCATCCTGGTGGTGGTGCTACACGAGGCCGGTCTGGCCAGCGAATGGTGGCTGGTCCTGACCCTCGCGTTCGTCGGCGCCGCGCAGGGATCGGTGATCAGCCCGAACCAGGCGCTCACCCTCGCCGAGGTCCCCCTCACGTATGCGGGCAGCTCCGGCGCGATCATGCAGACCGGTCAGCGCA
This sequence comes from Gordonia sp. (in: high G+C Gram-positive bacteria), assembly GCF_012515855.1. Classification (GTDB taxonomy): domain Bacteria; phylum Actinomycetota; class Actinomycetes; order Mycobacteriales; family Mycobacteriaceae; genus Gordonia. Next base: position 8,012 of record NZ_JAAYXO010000145.1, on the reverse strand, counting down.
TCGGCACCGCGGTGGGCATCGCGGTCATCACCGCGATCGTGTTCACGCTGCTCGACGACGGCTCGTGGGGTCTGGCGATTCCGGTCGGATTCGCGGTGATCGCGCTGGTCCTCGCGATCGCGCTGGCTGTTGCGATCAAGGACCAGCGCGATCGGCGGAGTGTCGAGGCTGAGCGGGCGACGGTCAGCGGCGGCTGACCGGCACCTTCGCCAGCGGGTCGTCGTCGCGGCGCTCGACGTCCGCGTCGAGCTCGGCCTGCGGCGCCGCGTCGGTCGCCTCGGGAGCGGCGTCCTTGGCCGGCGCCTTCGCGATGGTCGTGCGGAGCGGCACCTCCTTGACCAGCAGAATGCAGACGAAGGTCACCACGGCGGTGGCGGCGGAGATCAAGAAGATCGGGCCGAACGCATCCGAGTACGCGAAGTGGATCACCGTCTGCACCGGGCCGGGCAGACTGCTGATGTCGAGCTTGGTGTCGCCGGACGGCATCGCACTGGCGTCGATGCCGATCGAAGCGAGTCCATCGTTGACGTTGCCCGAGACGAGGCTCGTGAGCACAGCGCCGAGCACTGAGACGCCCACCGCGCCGCCCAGCGAGCGGAAGAAGGCGATGGCGCCGGAAGCGGCGCCGACTTCGGTGACGTCGACCGTGTTCTGCACCACCAGGACGATGTTCTGAATCAGGGCGCCGATGCCTGCACCGGCGATGGCCATGAAGATCGCGACCTGGACATAGGGGGTGGTGTGGTCGATCATGCCGAGTCCGGCAAGGCCGATGAGCATGAGGGTTCCGCCGAAGATCATGACCGGTTTCACCCGGCCGACACGGCTCACGATCTGGCCGCCGATGGTGGCGCTGAGCATCTGCGCGACGATCATCGGGATCGTCATCAGGCCGGCCTCCGTGGGCGAGTTGCCCACGCCGAGTTGGAAGTACTGGGTCAGGAAGACACCGGGACCGAACATCGCGACACCGACGGCGAGGCTGCCGATGATCATCAGGACGGTGGTGCGGTTGTGCAGCACGCGCAGCGGGAGCATCGGTTCGGGGACGCGCAGTTCCACCACCACGGTGAGTCCGGCGGCCACGAGGAAGGCGACCAGGATGGCGCCCGACTGCCACGAGATCCAGTCGTACGAGGTACCGGCGAACGTGACCCAGAGCATCGGGAGGGCGGCGGCGATCGAGAGCAGCACGGCGCCGACATAGTCGATCTTGACGCTGTCGCGCTTGGCGGTCGGAACATGCAGGGTCAGCTGGAGGACGATGAGCGCGATGACGGCGAGCGGAACGCAGACGAAGAAGGTCCAGCGCCAGCCCAGGTGATCGGTGATCAGTCCGCCCAGGAGCGGACCGGAGACGGTGGCCACGGCCATGACCGCGCCCATGTAGCCGGCGTAGCGACCGCGGTGCCGCGGGGTGACGATGGAGCCCATCACCGACTGCGTGGTGGCGATGAGGCCACCCATCGCGATGCCCTGCAGAGCGCGTGCCGGCATCAGCAGCCACACCTCGTGCGAGAAGCCGGCGATGACCGAGCCTGCGACGAATAGCACGATCGCGGTCTGGGTCAGGACCTTCTTGTTGAACAGGTCCGACAGCTTGCCCCAGATCGGGGTGCTGATGGTCATGGTCAGCAGGCTCGCGGTAATGACCCACGTGTACTGACGCTGAGTGCCGCCGAGCGAGGCCATGATGGTCGGCAGGGCGGTGGCGACGATGGTCGTGGAGATCATCGCGGTGAAAAGGGCGGCCAGCAGACCGGTCATGACGCCCAGGATCTCGCGGTGCGAGTACTCCTTGGGGCCTGCGGTCGCGGCGGTTGCGGGAGCGGTCACGAGAGACCTTTCAGAAAGTGCAGTGGAACGGGCAGTGAGGCAGTTAGCGCGCGGGTTCGGTGGACGAGTTCGCGGGCTGTGCCTCGAAGGTCGCGGCGAGCGGTTCGCGGAGTCTGCTGAGGACGGCCTCGGCCTGGGCAACGTCGTCGTCGGACCATTCCGCCAGGCGCTCGGCGAAGTGTGCGATGAACTTGGACTGGCGAGCCTTGACGTAGTCGAGACCGATCGGGCTCAGCGAGAGCAGCGATGCACGCGCATCGTCGGGATCGGCACGGCGGATCACGTACCCCTCGGATTCGAGGGCACCGACGGCACGGGAGGCGACGGGCAGCGAGACGGTGAGGGCCTCGGCGAGTTCGGTGAGTCGGGCGTCCGTCCGCTTGAGGTGCTTGAGAATGCTGATCTTGGTGCCGGTGATGCCGCCGCCATGGTTGCGCTTGCGGCCCATCTCGAACAGACGCACCAGTTCGATGGCCTCGGCCAAGATGCGCCGAGCTTGTTCGTCGTCGACCACGCAGTCCTCCTTAGTTACGGTAAGCAACTATAGGTGCGAATGCTTACCCATAGCAACTATGCAGGTGGGGCTGAGTAACTTACGAAACATTCCCGTTTCGGGTGCGAGTCCGGCGGCCGTCAGTGCGCCGGACGGTCACTATGGCGCAGACTCATCCACAGCGACCTGCACCAGATCCCGCACCGCCCGCTTCTCGCGGTATTCCTCGATGGTCAGGCACTGCAGCTGCGAGTAGCTGCCGCCGCGGTTCTCCACGTAGCCGACCGCGGAGACGAACGGCTCGATGGTGTAGATCTTCGTCAGCGGGGTGACGATCAGCAGCTGCAGCCCGAGCCTCGCGAACAGTGAGAGGGCGTAGCGGGCCGAGTCGTCCGAGCCGCGACCGAAGGCCTCGTCGATCACGACGAAGCGGAAGTCGCGCGACATGGTGGCACCCCACTTGAGGTCGAACTGGTAGGCCAGCGACGCGGCGAGGATGGTGTAGGCCAGCTTCTCCTTCTGGCCGCCGGACTTGCCGTCGGAATCGGTGTAGTTCTCGTACTCCGCGTCGGTCTCCACCCACCGCTCGGAGGCGGCGAAGGTGACCCAATTCCGCACGTCAGTGACCTGCTCGGTCCACTTGCGGTCGAGGTCGGTGAAGCCCTCGCGGCCGCGGAAGCGTTCCACCAGTGCCTTGACCAGGAGGAACTTCTCCTCGGCGTAATGGTCGTCGCTGTCGGCCTCGAACGAGCCGTCGCTGCACTGGCGCAGATCGGCGCGGAACTCCCGGATCTCCTGCGACGCGGACGGATTGACGTCCAGGCGAATGTAGCGGCCCGGGTTGTACTCGATCCCGGCGAGCGACTCGTTGATCGTGTCGATCTTGGTGCCGATCAGGTGGACCTCTTTGTTGAGCTTGGCGGCGAAGATCGCGATGTCGCGGATCGCGTTGGTGTTCAAGTAGTTCTTGAACTCGTCCTCGAAGCGGGGAAGGTCGTCCTCGGCCAGGCGGCGATGCAACTCGCGGTACTCGTCGGCCGAGGCGATGTCGGCGTCGAACTCGGTGGTCAGCACCGGATGGTTCCGGTTGAACTCCGACATCCGATTCACCACGCGGGTCTCGTAGGTGCCGGCGCGGCTGGCGTGCTGCTCGGAGTCGTCGGTGAGCTTGTTGGTCATCGACGACTCGAGTTCGCCGCACTCGGCGACGGTGAGCGGATGGTCGTCGCCGACGTCGGCGCGGGCCTTGGCACGGTACTGGTCGACGTCGGCGCCGATGGCCGCGAAATGCGGCTCAGCGTCGGCGAACTCGGGATCGCCGACCAGTTCGCGGGCGGCCTCGCGCGCCTGCTCGCCCTGACTGCGGGCCATCTCGAGGCGCGAGACCTTGTCGCGCAGGCCGTCACGGGAGGCGTCGGCCACCGACAGCTGCTCGCGGGTGGCGGCGATCGCGTCGGTGACCTCGGCCAGCTCCGACGACGACTGCTCCAACTCGGTCTTGCGCGCGACGAGCTCGGCGACCCGCGCACTGGACCCGGCGGCGTCGATCATGTCGAAGCTCGGGTAGGCGTCGAGGCCGATGAGCGCATTGCGACGGTCCATCAGGTTGCGCCGACGCTCCTCGAGATCGGTGATCTCGGCGTCGGCGCGGTTGAGGTCGTCCTGCACCCGCTGCCCGGCGCTGAACAGCGCCGAGATCTTCTGCTCGTTGCTCCAACCGAGGACAAAGTTGCGGCGGTCGTCGACGCGCTGCGAATCGTCCTTCTCGTGGCGACCGCCGCCGGAGCGGACCTGGCCGTTGACGGTGACGGCGACGTCGGCCGCGCGGAACTCGTCGAGCGTCTCGGCGCAGATGTGCCGGGCGCGCTCGAACAGCCTGCGCTCCAGCCACGCCTCGAAAGGCCCCTCCTTGATGTCGATCTTGTGGGCGAGAGCGGCCGCTGGCGGGGCAGTCGCGCCCTTCGATGAGACGTGGTCGGAGACCTTGAAGTAGACCACCCGGCCGCCGAGATGGTTCTGATCGATCCACGCGGAGACGTCGTCGTACAGGTCGGTCGCGACGAGCAGGGAGAGGCCGAAGCCGCGCAGCACGCGCTCGGCGGCACCCTCCCAGCGACTCTCGTCCGCGCGGACGCCGATCAGTTCGCCGACGAAGGGGAGCTCGTCGTGGGGGATGCCGACGCCCTGGCAGATCAGTTCGCGGATCCGCAGGTTGCGGTCCGGGATGTTGCTGGTGCGGCCGCGCAGGCTGGCGATCTCGCCGGCCACGCGCCGTCCTTCGCCGTCGAGTTCGCGGCGGCTGTACCGGACCTCGTTGAGCGCGTTCTCCACTTCGATCGCGTCGGCGTCGAGCGCGGCCACGGCATCGCTGACCTCGGTGCGACGCTGCTCGAACTGGCCGCGGTCGGCGACGGGCGCGAGGCCGGCGTCGTCGATCATCCTGCTGTACCGGTCGAACGCGGCCGAGCGCTCGTCGCGCTGGCGGGCGGTCTCAGCGATCTGCTGCTCGAGGACGGCGATGTCGGTGCCGCCGAGGCCTGCCTGGCGCAGTTCCAGTTCACGGAGGGCCAGGCGCAGGTCGGCGAGGTCGCGGTCGACGGTCTCCAGCGCGGTCCGGGTGGCGGCGAGGTCGCGGTTCTGCTCGTCCAGACTGTTGCCGAGGAGGTCGTCGCGCTGCTGCGCGAAGTAGAAGCGCAGCGCCGCGCGACGATCCTTCATCTCGGCGGACATCTCGGTGTGGCTGCGGTACTTGTCGTGGTCGGTGAGCAGCGGCTCCAGCTCGCTGAGCTGGGTGCGCGCCAGCACCACGGCGTCGTGGGCGGCGGTGAGGTCCTCGAAGTGCGCGACCATCGTGTCGACCCAGCCGGACGAGTCGAACGGTTCGAGCATGTGGTCGCGGACGAAGTCGTTGAGGTTGCCGACGGCCTTCATCGAGACCGTCTGGTGGAACAGCTCCATCGCCTGCTCGGAACGGATGGCCAGCGATCGACGGTAGTCGCGGCCGTACTCGGGGAAGTGCTCGTGGATGCGGGTCTCGCCCTCCTTGAGCCGCTTGCGCAGGGCACGGAGGTCGGAGCCGAAGTCGGCGAAATCGGTGGCGATGTCGAGTGCGCGGTCGGTGACGGTGAAGAAGCGTTCGGGCTGCCCGCTGTCGTGCCGCATGGAGAAGACCTGCGCCAGGGTGACGGTCTCGTCGTAGCCCTCGTTGGCGAAGACGCCGAGGATCACCGAGTAGTTGCTCATGCCGCGCAGCGCCACCGGACGCGAGGCGCCGGTGACCTCGTTGCGTTCGGACTTGTAGTAGCCCAGCACATACGACCGCAGGTCGCGCTCGCGGGACTCGCCTCCCGCCGCCTTGTTGTAGGCGACGCGGTGCGCAGGCAGCAGCAGGGTGGTGAGGGCGTCCACCAGCGTCGACTTCCCGGAACCGATGTCGCCGGTCAGCAGCCCGTTCTCGCCGTCGAGGTTCAGGGTCCACACGCGCTGGTCGAAGGTGCCCCAATTGAGGACCTGGAAGCGCTGCAGTCGGAAACCCGAGCGCGACGAGGCCGCGTTCTCGAGTTCGGTGGGCGCGAACAATCCGGTCATCGCTGCTCCTGTGTCATCGCTGTTCCTGCATCATCGCCTCGGCGTATTCGGCCAGGTGGGTGTCGAAATCGGCCAGCCACTGGGCGTCGACGTACGCCTTGATGACCCGGCGCACCTCGTACTCGCCGTCCTGACCGGGCATACGTCGCAGGAAGCCGAGGTCGGCGACGCGACGGATCGCGGTGTCGGCCTGATCGACGGTGCGGGCCTCGTTGGTGGAGGCGGGGAAGAACGGTCCGATCAGCTCGCGCAGCTCCTCCGCGGCGAGGACCAGGCGGTTGCCCGCATCGGTGGTGTCGTGCTCGGCCAGCTTCTTGCGCAGCAGCGCCAGCAGCAGCGAGGTGTGCAAGGGCAACTGATGGCGCGCGACGAGGCGCGGGATGCCGAGATCAGCGAGCTCGTCGTCGCCCTTGGACCGCAGGAAGGCGTAGCCCTCGGCCTCGTCGATCACCACCGCCAGCCCGAGGGTGGCGACGTGGTCGCTGATCTGTGCGGCCAGCCCGAGGACGTGACGCCATGCGGTCTCGGCGGTGTCGCGGTAGACCACGCCCTTCATCAGCGACGTGACCGCGAGCGCGAGGTTCAGTTCGTCGCGGGGGACGGGGCGGCTCATCGATTCTCCTGCCGGTTGCTGTCGGGTGTGGGTCGCACGTAGATCACCCGCGGCACGGTGGCGGTGCGACCGCGGCCGGCGTCGTCGGTCCACGAGACGGTCTCGGTGGCCGACTCGTCGAAGGTCTTGGTGAAGCCCTCGTCGGTCAGCGAGAGGTAGGTGATCAGTTCGGCGAGACCCTGCTCGATCGGGGTGTCGGCGATGACGTCGGCGAGCGTCACCTGATCGGCGCGACGAAGCCTGGTGCGGACCCGGGCGATCAGCGGCTCGGGATCGATGTGGACCTGCTCGAACAGGGCGGTCGACTCGCCTTCCGCGTGGCCTTCCTCGATGCCGTCGCTGGCGACCTCGACGGCGGCGGCGAGGCGGTAGAGCGGTCGTTCGAGCGGCAGGTGCACGCTGGGCGTCGGGGAGTCGATCTCGTGCTCGAAGTCGTCGGCGCGGCGGTCGCGGATGGAGTAGGCGGTCGATTCGATGTTGCGGAGCAGGTCCATCACGCGGCGGTTCTCGAGCCACGCCTGATCGTCGAGGAAGCGGCGCAACTGCTCCGACAGCCGGCGGACGGTGCTCTGGGCGCGGGTGCCCGCGTCGAGCCAGTCGTGGTGGATGTTGGTGAGGCGGGTGTCGTCGTCGACGAGCCCGTCGAGCGCCTGCGTCTGGCGAACGAGGTCGTCGAGCTCGTCGAGCCGGTCGGCCGAGAGCAGGAGGTCGTAGAAGGCTTGGAAGCTGCGCCCCTGGTCGGAGTCGCTGATGATGTTGCGGCTGCCGACCACCTCGTCGAGGAGCTCGCCCTTGGTGCCGCGCCACGTGGCGATCCGCTCGCGCATCTCGCGGTCGAGGCTGCGGAAGTTCGACTCCACCTCGCGGAAGTCCGACAGCAGGGCGCGGGCGATGTCGGCGAACTGCTGGTAGCGGTCGCGGCGACTGGTCTCGTCGAGGACGTTGAAGTCGCCGCGTTCGGCGGCCTCGATCTCCGCATCGATCTCGGCGCGACGACGGCGCAGCTCGGTGAGCCGGATCTCGGCGTCGGTGCTGGCGCCGTACACGATCTGTCGGAGGAGATCGATGACGGTGTTGAGGCGCGACTCGGTGCCGACGAACCCGCGGTCCCGCAGCGACCGGACCCAGGCGACCGCTCGCTCCACCGCGGGCGTCGCGTCGTAGTGCGGCTCGTCGCTTTCGATGACGTAATACTTGCGCAGCCACCCGGTGTCGGCGGCGGCCCATTCGTCGAGGTAAGCCTTCGGGGTGCGCGGATAGGTGCCCTCGCCGAGGCGCTTGTTGAGGCCGTACAGCTCGTCGTCGAGCAGGCTCACCAGCGCCGACTCGGAGATCTCCCGGACATTGTCGTCGACGAAGACCCGACCGAGGAACGCGAGCAGCAGCGGGGCGTTGTCGGCCCGCAGCAGCCGCCATGCCGCGTTGCCCTTCCGGACCGCGACGATCTCGTCGAATTGCACCTGGACAGGGTATCGGGGGAGC
>NZ_JAAYXO010000144.1 GCF_012515855.1 Gordonia sp. (in: high G+C Gram-positive bacteria) | reverse complement strand
TGGAATTTCGTCGGGGTCCCCGACCTCACGACCATCGGCAAGCGCACCGTGTTCGTGGAGTGGCTCGACTACCCCGACGGCGCCCTGAATCCGCAGTTCGTCGCCGAACTGCGCGCGGCGGGTGTCAAGGAAGACGACGAGGTGCTGTTCCTGTGCCGTTCGGGGCATCGATCGATGGGTGCTGCGGAGGCCGCCACCGCGGCCGGTTACGGACAGGCGTACAACATTCTTGACGGGTTCGAAGGCCCGCTCGACGCCGAGGGGCACCGCGGCGGTGCAGGGTGGAGGGCAGCGCTGCTGCCCTGGCAGCAGGCGTAAGGAGAAGAATCGTGAGCGGATCACTACCGGACTGGGTGTCGCCCGAGACCATCGCCGTCCGCGGCGGAATGCTGCGCTCCGGATTCTTCGAGACGTCCGAGGCGCTGTACCTGAACAGCGGATACGTCTACGAGTCGGCCGAGGCCGCCGAACGGGCGTTCACCGGTGAGGACCAGCGATTCGTCTACACCCGCTACGGAAATCCGACCGTCGCGATGTTCCAGGAACGTCTTCGCCAGATCGAAGGCACCGAAGCGTGCTTCGCGACGGCGAGCGGCATGGCCGCGGTCTTCGTCGCGCTCGGCGCGCTGCTCAAGAAGGGCAGCCGCCTGGTCGCCGCCCGCAGCCTCTTCGGGTCGTGCTTCGTGATCTGCAATGAGATCCTCCCCTCGTGGGGCGTCGAGACGGTCTTCGTCGACGGCGAGGACCTCGCCCAGTGGGAGCGTGCGCTCTCGGAGCCGACCGACGCGGTGTTCTTCGAGACGCCGTCGAACCCGATGCAGACGCTCGTCGACGTCCGCAAGGTCTCGGAGATGGCGCACGCCGCGGGCGCGCAGGTGGTCCTGGACAACGTGTTCGCGACGCCGCTGCTGCAGCGCGGTCCCGAGATGGGCGCCGACGTCATCGTCTACTCCGGAACCAAGCACATCGACGGCCAGGGACGGGTGATGGGCGGTGCGGTGCTCGGTACCGCCGAGTTCATCGACGGGCCTGTCCGCAACCTGATGCGGCACGTTGGCCCGGCGCTGAGTCCGTTCAACGCCTGGGTGATGCTCAAGGGGCTGGAAACCATGAAGATTCGGCTCGACCAGTCGGTGGCCACCGCGCTGCGCGTCGCCGAGTTCCTGGACGCCGACCCGCGGGTGGCCAAGGCGATCTACCCGTTCCTGGCCTCGCACCCGCAACATGATCTCGCGAAATCGCAGATGTCGGGCGGCGGCACGGTGATCACCTTCGAGTTGGCCGACGTGCCCGGCAAGTCGGGCAAGGAGACGGCGTTCGCGCTGCTCAACGGTCTGCAGGTGATCGACATCTCGAACAACCTGGGTGATGCGAAGAGCCTGATCACCCATCCGGCGACCACCACGCACCGCGCGATGGGCCCCGATGGTCGTGCGGCGATCGGTCTGACCGATTCGATGGTCCGACTGTCGATCGGGCTGGAGAACGCCGACGATCTGATCAGGGATCTCAGCGGGGCGTTGGACGCGCTGTAGGCTTCGCCGCGCCCAAGGCCGTCAAGACCGTCTGGAACTTGGCGGTGGTCTCGGCGACCTCGGCATCGGGGTCGGAACCGGCGACGATGCCGCCGCCGGCCCAGGCGCGGATCCGGGCCCTGTCGGTGTCCGACGCACGGGGGTCCAACTCCAGGCAGCGGATCGAGACCACCCACTCGCCGTCGCCCGCGGCGTCGCACCAGCCGACGGCGCCCGCGTAGAAGTCGCGGTCGCCCTCGATCTCGCCGATCAGCTCGGCGGCTGCGCGCGTCGGCGTACCGCAGACCGCGGGGGTGGGCGAGAGCAGGGCGGCCAAGTCGAGCGAGGTCATCGACGGATCGGCGAGTCGGCCGGTGATGGGCGTCGCCAGATGCCACACGTGACGCGTCGAGATGGTGGTCGGACGATCGGGGACGTCGATTTCGGTGCACAGCGGCGCCAACAGTTCGCGCAGGTAGTCGACGACGTACGCGTGTTCGCGGAGGTCCTTGTCCGAGCGCTGGAGCTGCTCGGAGGCGTCGGGGACCAGTCTGCCGTCGGCGTCGAATCGTGGCGCGGAACCCGCGTACGGGACGCAGTGCACCGTCGCGCCGCGCTTGCGGAGAAGGAGCTCGGGGCTGGCACCGATGAGCCACTTGCCGTCGTAGCCGGGGGCGGCGCGCAGATCGGCGGCGAACACCGTCGAATCGCCTGCGGTCGCGGTGAACCGCTGGACCATCGCCTCCGCACCCACCGGTTCGGACAGTTCCGCCTCCAGGCTCCGTGCGACGACCACCTTCTGCACCCGGCCGGCGTCGATGGCCTCGATGGCAGCCACCACCCGCGCCCGATGTACAGCGTCCGGGGTCACCGACAGCGTCTCGACCACCGGGTCTGGCTCGGTGTGAACGTTGTCGTCGACGGGCGCGAAGTCGACGCGTTCGGGCGCGATCAGCGACGTGATGCCGGAGGTGTCGAAGCCGATCGCGCCGCCGACGAACTCTGCTCGGCCGGTGCGGAGCGCAGCCGCGGCGTCATGCACCGACGCATATGCGGCGCGGACACCGAATCCGCGGGCGTTGAGTTCGGTGTTCGACAGCACAAACGAGAGACCGGAAGACACCTGGTCAGGGTACCCGTGAACGGTTAGACCGACTTGCTGGCTGTGACACGATCCTCATTGATGAGCTGCTGCAACAGGTCGCGCGCCACCGTGCCCGCGGCGGTCGAGTCGGCTGCGCTGTCAACACCGGACAGGTTGAGGCATTTGCGGTCGTCGACTTTCGACGATGCGTACATCCACCGTTCGGTGTGGTTCGTCGAGGAGTCGTCCTTGTTGCGAGTGGCCCAGTCGTCGGTGGTCGTGGTCGTGGTGCAGGCGCCGGTGAACATGACCACGATGTGCATCGGGCTGCCCGACCCGGACTTGTCGAGGGTCCGCAGGTTGTCGGACAGCTGCGAGAGGACACGTTCCTCGTCGTCCTGGTGGATGCGGATCAGCGTCTCGTTCTTCTCGGAGTCGGTGGCCGCGGACCATCCGACGGGGAGTCGCACGTTGACGGAGACGCCGTCTGCCAACTCGAACGTCGCGACCACCTCCTCGGGTTCCGACGACTTCCACGGTGCGATGATCACGACGGTCAGCACCGCGGCGATGGCGAGCACCAGCGCCAGCAGACCGAAGATCAGCGGCTTGCGGCTCTTGGTCGGCGGCGGAAACGGCTGGCCGAACTGGGGTTGACCGAAGGGGCCGGCGGGACCGAACTGTCCCTGCGGAAACGGGGCCTGCTGGAACGGGCCCGGCTGGGGCTGTCTCGGCTGGAAGGACGGGTTCGGCTGGAAGGACGGGTTCGGTTGGAAGGGCGGAGCAGCCGGTGGCTGCCCGTAGGGCGCCTGCTGCTGCGGGGCCTGCTGTGCGCCCCCGAACTGCCCGCCCCCGAATTGGGGGACGCCGATCTGCGTCTCGCCGAACTGCCCGGGAGCCCCGTGCGGGGCGTGAGGATCGGATGGATGGGTCACCTGGAGTCCTTTCCTCGGGTGCTGTGCTCCACGCTAACCCGTGGTCGACGCCCCGTTGCACCCGCCGTGCGTCAAATGCTTCCGATGAATGACGTCGTCGGGCACCGTCGAAGGCATGACTTCGACAACTCCGATCAGGCGGTCCACCGCTCGCGATCGTGTCCGGCACTGCACCGCTGGGTCGTCGGCGACTGCGGGCATGCCGCGCGACGACGCGCACGATCGTCTGCGACGGAGCGTCGGCGGCCGGATCGACGACGTCGTCGTCTTGGCCAGGAGAACGGCCGAGTTGGCGTCTCTGCTTCCGCAGATCGCGCCCGGTGAGGTGGTCGTTCTCGAGGCGGGCGGTCGTTCCCGGGCGGTGACCGCCGACGCGCGGTCGGTGGTCGCGACGCGTTCGATCGACGAGACGATCACCCTCCTCGAAGCCGAACTGGTTCGTGCACCCGCAGCACTGGTGGTCGTGGAAGCGGTGTCCGCGGCGACCGGTGAGGTACTGCCGATCGGGCGGCTGGCGGCGGCCGCACATCGGCATGACGCCCGGATCCTGGTGGACGCAGCGCGACTGCTTCCGCACCGCGCCGTCTCGCTCACGTCGTGGGGGATCGATTACGCGCTCATCTCGAGTCGCGTGCTCGACGTGCCGTTCGACGTGACCGCCTTGATCGGGCGCGCAGACTGGCTGGCGGCGTCAGACCGTGCGACGCCGACGACGCCCACAGCGGTCGCCGTCGACGCCTTCGCGTCGGCGGTGGATCAGCTGGCGACCATCGGCTTCGAACAACTCGGCTACCGCGAGTACGCGTTGCATAAGCGCCTCGATGCCGGCTTGGGCCGGCTGCCGGGCGTGCGATCGCTCAGTGCTTTCGACGACCCGCTGGACCGGGTGGGGATGGTGGCCTTGGCCGTGGACGGTCGGGAAGCCGACGACGTGGTCCGACAGCTCACGGTGCGGCACGGCATCGCCGGGTGCGACAGCGGGCCGGTGACGCCGGGGCGCACCGGACGCGCGGTGCGCCTTCAGGTCGGTCTCGGAACCACGTTCGACGACGTCGACCGTCTGCTGCGCGCGCTCGGGGGATCGGCGGTCGCCGCGGCCTGAGCCCGAAGCGCTCGAACAGGCGGGTTACGCCTGGTCGGCCTCGGGGCGGGCAGCCTTGGCCGGGCCAGGCGCCGAACCGGGCAGGGCTGTACCGGGTAGCGGCGGGATCGGCGGCAGGTCCGGCAGCGGGGTGCTGTCGAGGCCGGGCGCGGTGACCATTGCGGCTGCGGCCTGCTCCAGCGCGACGACGCGTGGCTCCACCTCGGCGAGAGCCGCAGGCTTCGAGTTCCGCGGCAGCGACCAGATGGCGACCAGCTGATTGTCGATGGCGGTGGCGTCGAGCATCAGTCCGGCGCGCGTCTCCAGATCGGTGACGCCTGCTTTTCCGATGGTGCTGTCGAGCGATGAGACCACCGCGCCGATCCGTCGGTGCAGCCGCGCTTCGGGGTCGTGGCCGAGTGCCCACTGCTGGGGTACGGGAACGTCGACACCGGGAATGGTCGCGCTCTGATTCTGCGTCCGCCGCGACGACGTCGCCAGGATCACGCCGCCGACTACGATGCCCACGAGCCCGATGGCAGCGAACACGATGGCCAGGATGATGATGATGGACAACGTCAACCTCCTTGTGAGAAGTAGATTGCGACCGCGATGAGCGCGATCACCAGTATCACCGTGACCACCAGCGAGACGATCTTGACCTTGCTCCACGGTCGCTCGCCCTGCACCTCGCCGGTGAGCCCGTTGACCAGGACCTGGAACGGACGTCCGTCGAAGTTGACGGTCAACAGCCACAGCGGCAGCAGCACGTACATGAACTGAAGCAGAGCGAACGTGGTTTGCTTGTTGCCGATCTGCTGGTGGTCGCCGCCGATGTCGCGTCGGATCGATGAATCGATGAGGTTGTTGATCCGCGGCTTCGCCGCCCCTTCGAACACCTCGAGCGGATCGCGGTCGTAGGTCCGGGACAGGTGCCCGGCCACGAACTCCGGCTGATACGGCGTCGCGGATTGGATGGGCCACGGTTCCAATTCGCGTACCTGCCCCGCATCGAGGCCGGTGTTCGCGGCCTCGGGCAGGTCGCGGACCTGGTTGTGCACCACGCCGCTCACCGACCGCCAGTTGGTCCGTCGCTCGCGGTGCTGATTGTCGCCGGACCCGACGGTCACCCAGTAGTCGTCGCCGCGACGACCGGTGTAGTGGGTGACGGTGTTGGCGTCGTAGGTGAAGTACGACATGTACACGCTGGTGAAGGAGCCGAGTGTCCGATACTTCTTGAACTCGGTGGGCGCGAACCAGCGGCCGTTGATCCACTGCTGAATGCTGCTTCGCGCCGCGTCCTCCGGCACCTGCAGCGGCAGAATCCCGTCGACGGCGAGGCGCTCCGGCGAATCCTGGATGTCCGTGCGCTGAATCGGGGTGGCGCAGTACGGGCACCGGGTGGCGGTGAGCGTGCCGTTGAAGATCGTCCGACCGCCGCACGACTGGCAGATCACCTCGTGCTCGTTGCCGGTCTGGCCGGCCGGCGCCGCCAGTGCCCGCAGTTGGCTGACCGTCGTCTGCAGCGGATGGCGAGTGAGGGTCGCCGTCGGATCGAGGGTGATCGAGTACGACGTCGAGCACGACGGGCACGTCAGATTCTGGTGCGCGGGGTCGAACACCAGCGATGCGCCGCACGACCCGCACGGGTAGGTGCGGGTCTGCTCGGTCACATGCTGCACTTCGCGGTCCGACGCGGTCGGCGCCCCCGTCGGTGCGGGCTGAGCGGCCGGCGGCAGCGGCGGGGCTGCTCGGTGGGGTGCGTTAGGCAGCGGTGGAGGCACGGGCGGCACCGGGGGTCGGTGCTCGTCGGGTGGCTGTGTCACGAGGTTCTCCGCTGGGATCGACGGGAATACGGACTGACGGATTGCGAGACTATTGCGCCGTGGGCGGAGGCGTCGGCGGTGCCTGCGGTGGCAGCGGCGGAGGAGTCGGCGCGAACAGCGACGACAGTGCGGGCACCTGGCCGGCAGGCGTCCATCCGGTCAACGACGGCGCCCAGACCAGGGTGGTCGCGGTGATGGCGCCGCGGAGCTGGTCGACGGTGAAGGGCCCGGCAGCGGCGCCGTTCTGCTCGATGTGAAAACTGACCGCTGCGGGGACCGGCGGCGGCGTCTGCGCCGGGGCATTGCCCGCCTGACCGAACTGATTGGCCATCTGACTGGCCATCGCCATGCCCATGCCCGCGCCCATCAGGTCGCCCATCGCTGAGCCTCCGGGATTCTGCGCCGCGCCCAGCATGGCGTCAGCTGCCCGTCCCTGCTGGAAGCGCTGCATGTCGCCGACGTTGTTGGTGAACCCGCGCTCTTCGACGCCGCGTGCCACGCCGCGTGTCATGGCGGCGGTGATCTCGTCGGGCAGTGAGATGTTCATTTCGATCGACTCGACCGACAGGCCGAACTCGTCGTCGATGCGGGTCTGCACGTACCCGCGCAACTGTTCGCTGAGCTGAACCTGCTTGCCCTGGAGATCGATCGCGCCGACACCGGTCTCCAGGATCATGTCCGAGAAGGCGGTTGCGATCACTCGGCGCAACAGCTCGGCGAGTTCCTCCGAGCCGACCCGACTGTCGGTGCCGATCACCTCGCGCAGGAAGATCTCCGGATCGGCGATGCGGATGACGCACAGACCGTTGGCGCGGACCTGGACCATGCCGAAGTCGGGGTCGCGAAGCGTGATCGGGTTCGGCGTTCCCCACCGCAGGTCGGTGACCGGCCGACGATTGATGAAGTAGACCTCGCTGCGGAATGGGCTGTTGAACCCGTGCTTCCAGCCCTGGATCGTACTCATGATCGGCAGGCTCTCGGTGGTCAGCTGGTAGTGACCTGGGCCGAACTGGTCGGCCAACTGGCCGCGGTACACGAACACCGCCTGCTGCCCTTCGCGGACGATCAGCTCCGCGCCGTTCTTGATCTCGTTGTTGTAGCGCGGGAACCGCCAAGCGAGCGTCGATCGCGAGTCGTCGATCCATTCGATGATGTCGACGAGCTCGCCGCGCATCTTGCCGATGATTCCCATGGAGCCATCCCCTACGTCGTCGAGCCGCAGGCGGCTCGGTCCTGTTCGTGTCCTCCATTACAGCGTACGAGTCGGACACCTTCGGTCGGACGGTCGACATTCAAGGGCGCAAAGCGATCTCGCCCGCTGCCGGAGCGGCAGCGGGCGAGAACAGCGGCTATACGCGG
>NZ_JAAYXO010000143.1 GCF_012515855.1 Gordonia sp. (in: high G+C Gram-positive bacteria) | reverse complement strand
CGGCTCGAGCATCTCCGTGGGATCGCCCAAGGCTTCCGCAACCTCGACCACTACATCTTGCGGTCGCTACTGCACTCCGGTCAGCTCGCCGACCGGATCAACGCACTCTGAGATACGAAGAGCCGGTTATCCGACTCATCCGGCCCCCGCGGGTTCTGATCCGTGGAAAGATTGGGAGATTCACCACATCATCCCCACTGGGGTATGGAGGGAGACACTCGTTTGAGAGTATGATTCCCTTATCTAAAGAGATTCATGCACTACATATTGATTGGTCCCGATTCTATGGTTAACAGCATCCTTGCAATCCTTGATTCATTTCCTAACGTGCACTCTTCGAGCGGCGATTTCAGATTCACTGGGACTACGGCGTATGAACCACCAGCCTCTAGATGGGAGATTGAGGATTGGGAGAAAGCATTGTCCTGTCAAGCGGGATTGATGAATGATTTTTGGGGCGTGACTAGAACTGCTCATATTTACTATGCCGAAGGTAGCAGTGGGCTGACGATGTTGAGTCCAGAAGGCAGCATACGGACGTCCCTGCTAGATTATGAAATAGATGAGAATGGACGTCACAAAGACGATATCGTGATCGGTACATTCGAGGTTGTTCCGGACTCCATTATTTACTCTCCTATGGAGAATGCGATTCTCTGGGCTGGAGTCATCGACGGCCGTGACGATTGGGATCGATTCGAGAGCGTCGCGAGCTTCTTGGGCGAGTACAAGAACTATCCGTATCTCTGAATGGTGCGAACCGCGTCTCTCTTGCGAAGCGAGGGCTCTCGGACCAGGCCGCAGCGGCAGCGGCGGGACGCCCAGTGAACTGCACCGACCGCGGCCGGTTTGATCAGATCGCTCACGACGACCTCGTCCGTTCACCACCGCGCAGGAGCGAGCCGCCGGGATTGGCCACGCTGTTGACCACCCCTGCTTCACGCGAGGGTTCTTGACGGGTGGTACTCCGACGTATTCGGGTTGGAACCGAGGCCTCTAATGGCACAATGACGAATCTTCGGGATTGAGTTTGGGCGTAGTGGCCATAGGAATCGCTATTGGAGTCTGCCGCAGCGTTGAAGTTTGTGACAGTTTCCGCTGGAACTTCTTACTGAAATGGGGTGGAATATGCCCGGTAGGACTGTCGCATACTGACAAATCTCAGCGGAATTTACAATAGTCAGGCGGAATCTACAAGAATCACAGCTACTACCAACTAGCCCCGCGCCATGTCCACGAACCGAGACAGATGCAACTGATGGGCCACCGTGATCGTGGCCGTCGGGCCGTTACGGTGCTTGCCCACGATGATGTCGGCCTCGCCGGCCCGGGGATCGTCGCGCTCGATGGAGTCGGGTCGGTGCAGCAGGATGACCATATCCGCGTCCTGCTCCAGGCTGTTGTGGACGGCGATTCCGTCCGCGACGAAGTTGTGCGTGCCGGGCACGGTCGCGTCGTAGACGTCCTGAACGCCGACGCTCTCGATCTCGACGATCCGGTCCCAGTAGACGTCGTTCGTCGCCAGCATGTCGATGTCGGCATCGTCGAGGACCTGCGCGACGCGAGCCAGGCGTCCACGGCTCGGCGAGCGCTTCCACATCGCCGAACCGCAGAACTGCGAGCCCATCGCCGAAGAGAACTCGCGATGGGTCATTCCTCGGTCGGTCAACACCGCGCGGACCTTGGCCCACACCTCCGCAGGAATCGTGTCCGCGTTGGTGTTCGGTACGACGTCCGCGAGATGCTCGATGCACTCGGTGACCTGTGCGCCTCGCGCACCATGAACGCCGACACCGGTCAGAAAGACCAACTGCTGCTCGGCGCCGCTCACCTGCACATGCCAGCAGGGGCGATAGCCGCCCTTGGTTGTCCGGATGATCCGACCGTAGATCCCCAGGCGCGCCAACAACTGGCACACATCATCGGCGAGGCGCCTCGACGTGGTCGCGTAGTAGATACGGGCCTGCTTCGCCTTGGCATCCCACCGCACCGAGCCGTCAGTGGCCCACAGATGATGCAGGAACAGCGCTACCTGTTGGTTGGACGATGCGAACACCGCTTCGGGGACGAACTTCTGGTAACTGCGCCCGAAGAGTCCGAGCTCGTCGAGCCACACCGCGATCGGGTTACGCCTGCCGTGCGTGAGGTGGTACGGCGCAGGCAGCCGCAACGTGGTGACTCGGGCAGCGGGATAGTCGTCCCGAACAGCGGTGACGCCCCACTCTGTTGCCGCGGCGGTGACAGCCGCCAGGTTCTCCTGATCGACGCTCGCATAGCGGATCGGCTGACGCTTGACGCACGACCCGTCTCCGATCATGTGCGCCAGCATCACCAACTGAGCTTCGGTCATCGCGACGGTCTGCTTCGGTTCCGGGACCACCCGCGGTGCCGCGACCCGATCGCCGACGGACAGGTCGCCCAGGGACTGCCAACCATCGATCGTCAGGAACGGATGATTGGCCGTCGCCTCGACAACACGCCCAGACGCCGACCGCAGCCGGAACACTTCCTTCCGTCCGCTCGGGAAGACCTTGACCATCGGGCGCGCGACCATCCGCATCCGATCGTCCAACGACCACACCAGCGGCTGCTCACCCGAGGCCAGCAACTCACCAAAGGTCACCTCGGCGCCGTTGTCAGCACGCAGGATCCGCGTCGAAGCCGGCAGGCAGCCCGACTCGCGCAGGTCAGAGACCTGCGGACGCTTGTCGGTGCGCTGCTCCGGACCACGGTTCAGCTGACTGATCGCGACCACGGGGACTTCGAGTTCCTTGGCCAGCAGCTTGATCGAGCGGGAGAACTCCGAGACCTCCTGCTGTCGCGACTCGACCTTCTTGCCCGACGTCATCAGCTGCATGTAGTCGATCACCACGAGCTTGAGGTCGTGCTTCTGCTTCAGGCGACGGGCCTTTGCCCGGATCTCCATCATGGTGAGGTTCGGGGAGTCGTCGATGAACAGCGGCGCCTCGGTGATCTCGCCCATGCGGCGTGCCAGACGGCTCCAGTCGTCGTCGGACATCTTTCCCGACCGCATGTCGCCGAGCTTGACCTTCGCCTCCGCCGACAGCAGGCGCATGACGATCTCGGTCTTGCTCATCTCCAACGAGAACATGGCCGAGGTGAGGCCGTGGTGAATCGACGCCGAGCGCAGCCAGTCCATCGCGAGGGTGGAGTTGTGCGTCGGGACCATCGCCTCGCCGGCGAGGTACAGGTGGCTGATGTTGTCGACCTCGACGCAGCGGACCGGGACGCTCGGGACTGCGCGGACCGACACCACGCGCCGCGAACGCACGCTGCCGCGCAGTTCCTTGTGCCGCTGCGCTTTGTCGAAGACGGTGAAGACCGCGTCGGGCGCGTTGAGCCGAATCCAGCCGCTGCTGGCACGACGGAAGCTGTAGCCGAGCCCGGCGGCGAGGTCGCCGACCACTGACGACATGTGGTTGGTGGCGGCGGGAACGGTGATCCAGCCGTCGTCGTCGATTCGCGCGCGCGAATCCAGGATGCCCGCCAGCAGCGCGCGCCGCTGGGAGACCGAACCGCGCAGGTACTCGTGCGGGATCCGACCGCCGAGGTCGGTCATCAGCGTCATCACGTCGACGGGACCCTCGGCTTCGATCCGCGCGCCGATCTCCGGGTCGTCGTAGGCCATGCCCGCGAGGGCGCCCACGGTGTACGGGCCGTACGCGAGCGGCCGGTACGGCAGCTCCAGCGGCTTGGTGTTGGCAACGTTGGCACGACCGCCGTACAGCTGCATCTCGTCGGTGGTGACGATGCGCTGCTCGCCGTCGATCTCGACCGACCACTGGTGCTGTTCGTCGGCGACGATCACGGCGCCGTCGTCGAACTCCAGCTGGTAGCAGGGACGACGGGTCATCACCTCGGTGGTGGCCACGACGGTGGTCGGCCGCCCGTCGGGACCCAGCAGGTGGTCGCCCTTGGCGATGCGGCCCATGGTGGTCCAGCCGGTCGGCGTGGCGAGTGGGGTCTCGAGCGAGAGCGCCTTGCCGACGCCGGGGCGTGCGGCCACGATGATCATCTGGCCGGGGTGCAGACCGTTGGTGAGCTCGTCGAGGTCGTGGAAGCCGGTGGGCACGCCGAGTGAGATGCCACCGCGCGACGCGATCGAGTCCAGTTCGTCCAGCGTGGGCTGCAGGAGTTCTTCCAGCGCAACGTAGTCCTCGGTGGTCCGACGCTCGGTGACCTCGTAGATCTCCGCCTGCGCACGGTCGACCACTTCGGCGACATCCTGGCCATCAGCTCCGGCGTAGCCGTACTGGACGATGCGGGTGCCTGCTTCGACGAGCCGACGGAGGATCGACTTCTCGCCGACGATCTCGGCGTAGAAGCCGGCGTTCGCGGCGGTCGGGACCGTGGAGATCAGGGTGTGCAGGTACGGTGCGCCGCCGATCTTGCGCAGCTCGCCCTTGCGCTCGAGTTCCGCGGCGACGGTGATCGCGTCGGCGGGCTCACCGCGTCCGTAGAGTTCGAGGATCGCGTCGTAGACCGCCTGGTGGGCGGGCTTGTAGAAGTCACCGGGACGGATGCGCTCCAGGACATCGGCGATGGCGTCCTTCGAGAGCATCATGCCGCCGAGCACCGACTGCTCCGCCTGCTGATCCTGGGGTGGCTGTCGCCCGAACTCCTCCGTCGGAGGCTCCGGTGGCAGATCCGGTTCGCGACCGAGATCGGCTTCGATAGCCACGCACATACCCCCTGAGTCCATCAGTCCAACAACGCGGTTCCCCTTCGGGAAACCGCACCTATCAGAAAGGTTAGGGCGAGGGGACCGGCGCTGCCAAACACCCCCTGTGGACAACACTGTTGATCCGGTGTGGACAACTGTGGACATCCCAGGAAACGATGTGAACAGTCCTGTGGATGCGCTGGGGAAATCTCCGGGGTTTATCCCCGTCACCGCAGGTAGGACCCTGTTGACGCAATCCACAGAGGATTAATTGCCAGCTGTTCGGCGTGTTGGCTTGCGCCACGCCGCTGTCACATTTCGATGAGCGATCGGAGGTCGTACTCCCCGTCACACCCCGCCGGTCGCCGCGACAACCGGCGGATCCGCCCAAGAACGCCAACGCGGCACGACGACATGCTGAAATGGGTGCGTGCGAGCATCAGGTTCGGCGCGAGCGAGCGCCCTCATAGTCGTTGTCGTCGCTGCGCTCGTCGCGGTCCTCCTGCCGGGCACCACCGGGGCGGCCAACGCCGCGCCACGGTCGTCGGACTTCGATCTGGCGCGCATGCAGCCGGTGAACCCGGACAAGTACCGATCGATCTCGTACGCGAACCGCGGGCGACACTTCTTCCGAGCTGACGGCTGGCTGTGCCAGATCGGTCCGCAGCCGGGTGCCACCGCGTGCAAGGGCAAGCCGCGCACGGCACCGCCCGGCGTGATCGGCGTCGCCATCGCCGGCGAGCAGCAGGGGCCGTACTGGGTGCGCCCGGGCACCACCTTCCAGTTGGGGCCGGTGAGCCCGTTCCGCGCGCCGACACTGCACGCCGGTACCCGAATCACCGTGGCCGACGTGACCTGCGCGGTGCCCCGCCGAGGCGTCGTGGTCTGCCGAAACTGGAATCGCGGTTTCAAGGTCAGCCGAGGATCGCACACCTTCATGTATCCGAAGGGCGACCGCGCGCACGACCGCAATCCACGCTCGCGCGCCTGATTCACCCGCACCGCAACGCGCCGTCGACCCGTCGCTCCCTAATTTTCTAACGAGACGGTAGATTTAGGGCAACAGACGCGACGGAGGAGTCCCATGTCCGCGACCAGCCCTGCCGCCCAATCCCCTGGAGCCGAACCACCCCGGGCACGAGGCGCCAAGTCCGAGGCGACACGCGCCCGGATCATCGACGCTGCGGCCAAGGTCCTCGCCGAGAACGGCTACCAACACACCCGCCTGTCGACGATCGCTGAAGCCGCGGGCATGCAGGCGGGCAGCCTGTACTACCACTTCGACTCCAAAGAGCAGTTGGTGGAGGAAGCCCTCGCGGGTGCGACGCATGCGGTGCACGCCGCAGTACTCGAGTCGTTGGCATCGCTCTCCGACGACGCCACGGCAGGCCAGCGACTCTTCGCCGCCATGCGGGCCTTCATGACCACGCGCATGGAGTTGGGTGCGGTCTCCCCCGCACACATCCGGAGCTACCGCGAACTACCCGCGGAGATGCGCGAGCGCCTGCGCCCGGAGATGGAGGCCGTCTCGAACCTCTGGGAGCGACTCGTCGCCGACGCCGTCGCCTCAGGTGAGATCCGCAACGACATCGACGCCCACACTCTGCACCTGTTCGTCTTCCACACCTCCGAGCAGATCGCCAAGTGGCCGCCCGGGCTGAAGACGTCGATTCCCGAGACCATCGACAAGATGTTCCGACTGATGGTGACTGGCCTGACGGGCTCCTAGGCGCCCGCACTCAGCAACCCGGCACCAGCCACGGACCCGACTGCAGTCACCGAAACGACTGGAATCACGGAACGACAACGGAGCCGGTCACCCGAGAGGGTGACCGGCTCCGTTGCGCAGTGCGTCGAGCGTCAGCTGGCGACGGTGAGGCTCAGCTTGGCCTCGACCTTCGGGTGCAGCTTGACGATGACCGGGTAGTCGCCGAGTGCCTTGATGTGGCCCTTCGGCAGCTCCACGTTGCGCTTGTCGACGGCCGGGCCGCCTGCAGCGCGGATGGCGCCTGCGACGTCAGCGGCCGAGACCGAGCCGAACAGCTTGCCCGAGTCGTGGGTCTTGACGGTCAGCGAGACGTTCTCGAGGCCTTCGATGGCCTGCTTGATCTCGTTGGCGTGGTCGAGGTCGCGCACGGCACGAGCCTCCTGCGAACGACGGATGCCGTCGACCTGCTTCATGGCACCGCGGGTGGCGACAATCGCCAGGCCGCGGGGCAGCAGGAAGTTGCGGCCGTAGCCATCGCGCACCTCGACGGTGTCGCCGGCTTCTCCGAGGTTCTCAACAGCGGCGGTGAGGATCAGCTTCATTGTTCTGTGTCCCTTCCCGCTCAGCGTCCGGTCGACGTGAACGGCAGCAGAGCCACCTCACGCGAGTTCTTCACAGCCACAGCGACGTCGCGCTGGTGCTGCACGCAGTTACCGGTGACCCGACGCGAGCGGATCTTGCCGCGGTCCGACAGGAAACGACGCAGCAGCGCGGTGTCCTTGTAGTCGATCTCGACCTTCTTGTTCTTTTTGGTGTCCTTGCAGAAGGTGCAGGCCTTGGCCTTCGTGACCTTCTCCACGCGGGGCTTGCGGCCCTTTTGCTTTGCCATGAATTGCTCCAGTTAATGGTCTCCGGGTAGCAGCCCGGAATCAGAAAGGTGGTTCGTCGTCCCCGCCACCGAAGCCGCCGCCCGCTGCGGGCGCACTGCCCCACGGGTCGTCGGCCGGCTGGCTCGCCGGCTGCTGGGGGCGGCCCTGCGGTGCGCCGTAGCCACCGCCGGAGTTTCCGCCACCCTGATTGCCGCCGTATCCGCCGCCCGAGTTTCCGCCGAAGTTGCCACCGCCGCCTCCCCCACGGGGGGTGCGAGTGACCTTGGCGGTCGCGTATCGAAGCGAGGGACCGATCTCGTCCACTTCGAGCTCCACAACGGTGCGCTTCTCCCCTTCACGGGTTTCGTACGACCGCTGCTTGAGCTTGCCCTGAACCACGACTCGGGTGCCCTTGACGAGCGACTCGGTCACATTCTCTGCGGCGTCGCGCCAGATGCTGCAGCGGAGGAACAGCGCTTCGCCGTCCTTCCACTCATTGGTCTGACGATCGAACGTCCGCGGAGTGGAGGCCACCGTGAAATTGGCGACCGGAGCACCGGATGCGGTGAATCGCAGTTCCGGGTCGGCGGTCAGATTTCCGACGACCGTGATGACCGTGTCCGTCATGAGACTCCCTAATCGTGTCGAGAAACGCTGCATCGAGTGCGCACCTGGAGTGGTTTGACACCACCCTATGTGTGCTCGCTGACAAAGTCAGCGACTCTATCCACAGCGACCCCTCGGGCCTGTGGATTACTTGCGCAGGACCTTGGTACGAAGCACCGACTCGTTCAGCTTCAGCTGACGGTCGAGCTCGCTCACGGTCGCCGGAGTCGCGTTCAGCTGAACGACGGCGTAGATGCCCTCGCTGTGCTTCGCGATCTCGTAGGCCAAGCGGCGCTTGCCCCAGATCTCGACGTCGTCCACCTTGCCGCCATCGTTGCGAACAACGTTGAGGAAGGTATCCAGGGATGGGGCGACGGTGCGTTCGTCCAAGCTCGGATCGAGGATCACCATCAGTTCGTAATGACGCATAAGACCACATCACCTCCTATGGGCTTTCGGTCACGGACGTTCCGTGACAGGAGGGTCGCCTGCGTCGGCAACCTGTCCAAGATACATGACCGCCGGTGACCTGGGAAATCACCGACGCGCCTCCGCCGCGGTCCGGTGCGGCCTGCACTACGCTCGTCGCATGCCTTCGGCCCGCAATGCCCTCCAGGGCAAGCGCCTTCACTTCGGTGAAGCCACTCTGATCCTCGTCACCGCGATGCTGTTCACCGCGGCGTCGTCGGCCATCGCCTTCGCGACCAAGGTCGGCTGCACGACGACCGAACCCGGCGCCAAGCGCGAATGGCTGTTCGGCGGCCGCTACGACGTGGTGCCCTGCTACTCGGATCTGTTCACCATGTGGCACGGTCGCGGACTGTCGGAGCACGTCTTCCCCTACATCCACGGCGGCATCACCCCCGACGGCAACCTGTTCGGCGGCGTGGTGGAGTACCCGGTGCTGTCGGGACTGATCATGTGGTTCAGTGCTCTGGGCGCCGACACCGACGGCGAGTTCCTCTGGCACAGCCTCCTGGTGCTAGCACCGTTCGCCTTCATCACGACCATCCTGCTGGCGTTGCTGACCCGCTGGTGGGTGCTGCTGTGGGCCGCGACCCCGCCGATCGCGCTGTACGCCCTGCACAACTGGGAGCTCCCGGTGGTCTGTGCGGCCGTCGCAGGCATCGCCGTGATGGCGTGGGGCTGCTCGGCCGACCCGACCACCGGAGTGCGGCGCTGGTCGGTGCGGACCACCGCGATCGTCGCGGCGATCCCCCTCGGCATCGGCTTCTCCCTGAAGATCTACCCGGGCCTGTTCGTGCTGCCGCTGATGCTCTATGTCCTGACGCGCGGCGAAGCAGCCGACCGTCGCGGGGCCGATCGGCCCCGCGCCCTGGACTGGCTGGGCGCCGGCTACGTGGCGCTCTCGGCCATCGTGACGGTGGCGGCGACACAGCTGCCGTTCATGATCGCCGGCTTCGAGGGATGGAAGGCTGCGATCGACTTCCAGACCAAACGCGAGGCCAACCTCTCGACCAACTCCATCTACTACTGGGGCCTGCGTTTCCTGACCGGCGGCGAGACGCCCGCCTACGCGAGCATCGTCGACGTGGCGTCGCCGCTGCTGATCATCGTGTCATTCGCGGTGGCGTGTTTCCTGGGCTGGCGGGCCTACCAGCGCGATGGGGTGTTCCCGTGGCTGGGCGTCAGCGCGGCGATGCTGGCGGGCTTCATGGTGTTTCACAAAGTGCACTCCCCGCAGTACACCCTCTGGATACTGCCGTTCTTCGTACTGCTGCGGGTCCGGTGGTGGCTGATCGCGCTGTATCTGCTGGCCGATCTGGTCCTCGATCTGACGATCTTCCACCTCCTGCTCAACTACTCCGCGACCACCCGGACGTGGGTGCTCGTCGGCGTGAACTTCGGCGTCTGGGTCCATGCGATCGTCCTGCTCGTCCTGATCGTGGCCTTCGTGAACGCCCGACCGCGCGAACCGCTGGCGTCGTATCTGTCGGGCACCCTGCCGCCCCCGGGACCGCTCACTCGGCTCGCGCAGGCCGACAGTTCGGGTGCGGCTGCCTGGCTGGGCTCTCCGACCCTCGCGAATCAGCAGGTGACGCTGCGTCCGCTCGCACTGGCCGACGCCGAGGCGCTGGGCACGGTGGCCGGCGAGCCCGACCTCTACCAGTGGACCACCGGCGTCCCCCACGACACCGACTCCGCACTCGCATGGATTCGCACGGCGCTGGCCGATCCGCATCGGGTGGCATTCGCCGTGCTCGACGCCGACGGCCGGCTCGTGGGGTCCACCAGCTTCTACGAAGTGGACGAAGCGAGCCGCTCCCTGGCGATCGGGTACACCTTCTACGGCCCCGCAACCATGGGCACCGCGGTGAATCCGGCCGCCAAACTGCTGCTGTGCGACTACGCCTTCACCGTCTGCGACGCCGTCCGCGTGGTGTGGCACACCCATGTCCAGAACGCGCGGTCGCGCGCGGCGATCGCCAAGCTCGGCGCGGTCTACGAAGGCGAACTCCGCAAGCATCGCCGCTTCCGCGGCGGCTGGCGAACCACGGCCCAGTACGCGATCGTCGACGACGACTGGCCCGCCTCGCGGGAGCGGCTCGAGGATCGGCTTGCGCCCGTCTGATCAGGTCGCGGCGAGGAGACCGCTCAGGTGGCCGACGCGCCGGTCGCGGGCGAGCGCATCAGCCTGCCCGCTTCTTGTTCATCGTCGTCGCGACGCACCAGCTGCCACACGACCACCGCGCACAGACCGACCAGCACGGCGCCCCGCAACGTGTTGACCGCGTAGAAGAACTCCGGCGGCACCCACTTGCGCTCGGCGTCGAGGAACAGACCCATCCGGGGAATCCAGATGAGGGCGTCGAACACCATCCAGGCCAGCACGGCGCGCGGGTACGGCACGGCGAGCACCGCGAGCGGCACCAACCACAGCGATGACTGCGGTGTCCATTCCTTCCCGAACAGCAGGAACCCGGCAACCAGCAGGAACATCAGCTGCGAGAGGGTCGGTGCCACCGTGGCCCGCAAGCCGACGTAGACCACCACGGCGATCACCGCCACCAGCAGTAGAAGCACAAGGGCGTTGAGCAGTCCCGTCGTCGGGTTCCACCCGGTGGCCAGCGAGATCAGCCGGTACAGGGTGTCCGGTTCGACGCCGCGGTCGCGCCAGGCCCGGTACGCCGCGCTCCACCCCGAGGGGTACATCACCAGCAGCGGCACGTTCACCACAGCCCAGGCGCCGACGGTCGTGGCCGCGACGATCGCGAGGTCGCGCAGCCGGCGCTGCCGGACGCACAGCACCGCAATCGCGGGCAGCACCAGCAAGGGATACACCGCGGCCGCGGCACCGAGACCCACGAAAACGCCGGTCCAGCCGGGTCGACCCCGACTCCAGAACAGCATCGCGACGGCCAGCATCGAGATGCCGAGGACGTCGGTCGCGGTGAACGCGTGGAACATCAGCAGCGGCGAGAGCGCCATCAACGCGCCCAGCCACATCCGCCGACGATCGGTCATCATCGTCGCCCAGACTGCGAGCAGCCAGAACAGCGACAGCACCAGCGCGCTGATATTGAAGTAATTGACGGCGTCGAGCGTCGCGGGCAGCCCGACGGCATCCGCGAACCACGCCCAGGCGCGCGCGGCCTGCGCGTTGGCGTACATGAAGAGTCCGGTGAGCGCCGGTTGTTCGAGGTAGGTCTTGACCTCTTCGCCGTTCTCGTCCTTCGTCATCCAGAAGGTCCGATACGGGAAGGCGCCGGCAGCGATGTCGCCGGGCGTCAACTTGTTTCCGTCGTACGACGCGATCAGGTCCGAATAGCAGAGTCCGACGAACTGCCGCTGGTTGTCCCAGTTGAGGCGCACGTCGCCCGGCGAGTCCTCGACCGGTGCCTGCTGGATGCAGCCGGCCTTGCCGAACCAGCCGATCGACAATCCGACCAGGGCCAGCAGGAACACCACCCGCAGCGGCGTCCACAACCGACTGCGGCCGACGATCGCGTGCACGCCGACCGGACCGCCGATCGTCTCGCTGGCGGTCAGGAGTTGGGCACTGGCCCGCGACGGCAGCACGCGATCGATCTCCGACCGCAGATCCGCCGAGAGCGGTTCCGGCGATTCCATCGGCGGCAGCCCCATCCCGGATTCCACCCCGCTGCCAGATTCCACCCCGCCGGGTGGTGCGTCGCCCGCTGCCACTAGGTCGTCGGCACCGGTTCCGACGGGGCCAGCATCGGCTGGTCGGAAGGCCTGCGTCCGGGCTGCCCGTTGTTGCCGTCGTTACCCGAGTTTCCGGGGTACTCCGGCTCGATGGTCTCGCCGGTGTCGCCGTTCTCGGTGGTGCCCGGATCGTCGCCGTCGTCGCCGCCGATCGGAATCGTGACGCCGGGCGCGATCACCACGTCGCCGTTCTCGTTGGTTCCGGGCAGGCGCGGGCGCGTGCGCGACGGCGTCTGGTTCCGGGTCTCGGTCGGGGTGTAGGTGGTCGGCGGCGGCTCGTAAGGCACGCCCGCCTGTCCACCGACGGCTTCCGGAGTCGGGAACTCTTCGATCGGGTCCCCTTCCAGCGCGCCGTCCATCGCGGTCTTCCAGATCTGCGCGGGCAGTCCGCCGCCGTAGATCGACGCGCCCGAGTAAGTGCGGAGCGCCGTGCCCTTGTCGGTGCCGACCCAGGTCGCCATCGAGAGCTGCGGCGTGTAGCCGGCCATCCAGGCGTCCTTGTTCTCGCCGGTGTCACCGAGCTGAGCGGTACCGGTCTTGGCGGCCGACGGACGAGCGCCGTAGCTGGAGTCGTAGAGCGAGTTGCCGTTCGAGTAGGCGGCGATCGGCTCCATGGCCGCCGTCACGTTGTCCGCGACGGCAGCCGAGACGACCCGCTTGCCCTCCTGCTTCTCGCGCTCGAACAGCACGTCGCCGGTGGAGTTCTCCACCTTCTGCACGAAGAACGGCTTGCGGTAGATGCCCGACGCCGCCAGCGTGGCGTACGCCGACGCCATGTCGAGCACGCGCGACGGGTACTGACCGAGCACGACGCCGCCCTCGGAATGACCGTTGCTCTCCTGCAGGGTCTTCTCGATGTCGCCGAAGCTCTCGGCGATACCGAGCCGATGAGCGGTGTCGGCGACGGCATCGGCCTTGCCGTTGAGGTCCATCATCAGGCGGTAGAACACCGTGTTCAGCGACATCTTGAGAGCGGTCGCGAGGTTGCACGTGCCGCAGGTCTCGCCGTCGGAGTTCTCGACGGTCAGACCGCCCGGGCCCTCGTACGGCGCGGAGCTGTACTGCTGCGACAGCGGGATGTCCTGTTCCAGACCGGCCACCAGCGCGAACACCTTGAAGATCGAACCGGTCTGCAGACCCGCGGAAGCGTAGTCCCAGCCCGTTGCGTCCTCGCCGCCGTAGTAGCCTGCGACGCCGCCCGTCTGCGGGTTCACCGCGACGGTCGCGGTCCGCAGCTGCTTCGGCTCGCCCTCCAGCTTGCCGCGGGACGCCGCGACGATCGACTTCTGCACCTTGGGGTCGATCGAGGTGGTCACCTTGAGACCCGAGGTCTGCACCTCCTGCTCGGAGATACCCAACTCCTCGAGCTCAGCCAGCACCTGACGCTTGATGAGCCCGTTCGGGCCCTCGTTCACGGTGGCGGAATCGTCCTTGATCTTCGCGATCTTGGGGAACTTCTGCGCGTCACGGTCGGCCTGGCTCAGCGCCCCGGTCGCGACCATGCCGTCCAGGACGTAGTTCCAGCGGCTAACGGCGAGGTCGGGGTTGACGGCCGGATCGTAGATCGACGGACCGCGAATGACCCCGGCCAGCAGGGCGGCCTGCGACACGGTCAGCTTCTTCAACGGCACGTTGAAGTAGGCCTTAGCGGCGGCGTCGACCCCGTAGGCGCCACGGCCGAAGTAGATGGTGTTGAGGTACGCCGCCATGATCTCTTCCTTGGACCACTGGCGGGACATCTTGGTGGCGATCGCGAGTTCCTTGAACTTGCGCTTGTAGCTGACCTCGTCGCCGACGATCGCCTTCTTCACGTACTGCTGGGTGATCGTCGAACCGCCGCCTGCGCCTTCTCGGTTGAAGACCTTGCCGAGCACCGCGCGGGAGAACCCACTCGTCGAGAAACCGGCGTTGGAGTCGAAGTCGCGGTCCTCCGCGGCCTTGACCGCATCGATCATCGGCTGCGGAATGTCCTCGTACTTGACGTCGGTGCGATTGCCCTCGGGGGGAACGATCTTGGCGATCGTGCCGCCCTTGCTGTTCATGATGGTGGCGACCTGGTTCTGCTTCAGGTCGCCGGGCGACGGTACGTCAACGGTCAGGTAAGTGAAGAGAAATGCCACCACCAGAGCAACAGCCACCAGCGGTACTGCTCCAGCAAAAAGTCCCAGCACCCACGCTGCGACCTTGACCGGCGTCGACTTGTTCGACGGCGCAGCACCTTTACTGCTGGTCATCGCTCACCTACTTCTCTGCGCTCTCGCACGGACGACTGAATCACTCAACTGTGCCGCATGGCTGCGATGCAGCCAAGTCTGTCAGTTCACTTGGCAACCCGGCGGGGTCGATGTCCGACGCCCTCGGGCAACCCGGCAACGAACGACTGCACCAGATAGTTCCAACGACAGGTGCGACACACCTCGACCACGTGAACGCTGAACTCCCTGGCGGCTCCGTCGAGGGTCTGGATCTCCGCCGCTGACCGCGCGGAACCGTTCACTCGACCGAGATGCTCGCCGAAAACCCACGAAACCAAGGTGACCTGCTCTTTTCGGCAGACCGGGCACACCTCGTCGGTGGTCTTGCCGTGGAACTTGGCCGCGCGCAGGAGGTACGGGTCGGCATCGCACACGGCCGACAGCGGGGTACGGCCGGTCCGCACACGCGACAGACACTCGCGTCGCGCGAGTGCGAAGTCCACGATCTGCCGGTGCACGCCTTCAGCGTAGACGGGCGTCGAGCGGGACTCGCCGTGTGATGGAAATCAACCCGCGGAGGCTACTGATCGGTTGCGGTCGGTTTATATCGATGCGATACATTGGTAGTTGCATCTTGGCGCGATAACGCATCGAAAGGGGGTCGCGACATGCTCGAAATGGCAGTGCTCGGCCTTCTTCTCGAATCGCCCATGCACGGGTACGAGCTGCGCAAGCGGCTCACCGGCCTCCTCGGGGCGTTCCGCGCGTTCTCGTACGGATCGCTATACCCGACCCTCAAGCGCATGCAGACCGACGGTCTGATCGTCGAGGACGAACCCGAGACCTTCACCGCCGTCAAGGTGCGCCGCGCGCGCCGCGTCTACCGGCTGACGAAGACAGGCGAAGAGCGCTTCGCCGAACTCGTCGCCGACACCGGCCCGCAGAACTACACCGACGACGGCTTCGGCGTGCACCTGGCGTTCTTCAGCCGCACGCCCGCCGTCGCCCGGATGCGGATTCTGGAAGGTCGCCGCCGTCAGGTGGAGGAGCGTCGCGAGGGTCTACGCGATCTGATCGGCCGGACCACGCGGTCCACCGATCAGTACTACACGCGCCAGATGCACGAGCTCAGCCTCGAGACCTCCGAGCGCGAGGTCCAGTGGCTGAACAAATTGATCGCCGACGAAGCCTCGGGCTCGGTCGGCGCCCCAGATCATCGCCCCGCGGAGCCGGAGACGGCCGCTCGGGACGACGGAAGTAACAACTCGGCGGTACAGCAACCCGCCGTACCGCTGCAACAAGAAGGAGATCCCGACCATGGGTGAAACCAACAAAGTGCGCGTGGCCATCGTTGGCGTGGGTAACTGCGCCTCATCCTTGGTTCAGGGCGTGCACTACTACAAGGATGCCGACGAGAGCGCGACCGTTCCCGGTCTGATGCACGTCAAGTTCGGCGACTACCACGTTCGCGACGTCGAGTTCGTCGCCGCGTTCGACGTCGACGCGAAGAAGGTCGGCTTCGACCTCTCCGAGGCGATCAACAACAGCGAGAACAACACCATCAAGATCGCTGACGTGCCGCCGCTGAACGTGACCGTTCAGCGCGGCCACACCCTCGACGGCCTCGGCAAGTACTACCGCGAGACCATCACCGAGGCCGACGGCGAGGGCGTGGACATGGTCCAGACCCTCAAGGACCTCAACGTCGACGTGCTCGTCAGCTACCTCCCGGTGGGTTCGGAGCAGGCCGACAAGTTCTACGCGCAGTGCTGCATCGACGCGAACGTCGCCTTCGTCAACGCACTCCCCGTCTTCATCGCTTCGGACCCGGTCTGGGCCAAGAAGTTCGCCGACGCCGGCGTCCCGATCGTCGGCGACGACATCAAGAGCCAGGTCGGCGCCACCATCACGCACCGCGTCATGGCGAAGCTGTTCGAGGACCGCGGCGTGGAGCTGGACCGCACCTACCAGCTGAACGTCGGCGGCAACATGGACTTCAAGAACATGCTCGAGCGCGAGCGTCTGGAGTCCAAGAAGGTCTCCAAGACCCAGGCCGTCACCTCGATCCTGGACGGCCCGCTGGCCGGCAAGGTCTACGACAAGAACGTGCACATCGGCCCGTCGGACTACGTCCAGTGGCTCGACGACCGCAAGTGGGCGTACGTGCGCCTCGAGGGCCGCGCCTTCGGCGACGCCCCGCTGAACCTGGAGTACAAGCTCGAGGTCTGGGACTCCCCGAACTCGGCCGGCATCATCATCGACGCCGTGCGCGCCGCCAAGATCGCCAAGGACCGCGGCCTCGGTGGCCCGATCCTGCCGGCCTCGGCCTACCTGATGAAGAGCCCGCCCAAGCAGATCGCCGACGACACCGCGCGTCGGCAGCTCGAGGCCTTCATCGTCGGCGCTGACTAGTCTCAGCCCGATGCAGGCTCCCGGTGCCGAATGATTCAGCCCCGGTTCGCTTGACCTGACAGTTGCCCCTCCCGATTCCGATCGGGAGGGGCCATTGTCGTCTGAAGCCGCTGTCCGTCTGAAGCCGCTGTCGGGCGAGCGGCTGGTCCGCGCCGACGGATCACCTCCGGCGCTGGAAAGATCGTCCCCTCAGCGCGGCACCGTGCCCTCTTCGGGCGAGGCGAGCGTCGATGGGGACGATCTGGACCGCACGCGGCTAGATTCAGCTGGTGACCGCGTCGCATATGACCCTGCTGCTGGTGCCACTCCTGGTGGTTGCGGCACCGATCCTGGCCCGGCTGATCCGCCGGTGGCTGCCGGTTCCGGTGATGGTCTTTGAACTGCTGCTGGGCATCCTGTTCGGCCCGGCCGTCTTCGGTCTGGTGCAGGTCACCGAGTTCCTGGACATGCTGGCCGATCTGGGCGTGGCGATGCTCTTCTTCATGGCCGGCAGCGAGATTCAGCTGTCGGCGCTGCAGGGCCGGACCGGCCGGCGCGCCTGGTTCGGCTGGTTCCTCAGTCTCGGCCTGGGTATCGCGGCCGGACTGTTGATCGCCCCCGGTCTCGGCGCGGTGATCGTCGGTATCTGTCTGTGTTCGACGGCGCTCGGCACCCTGCTACCGGTGCTGCGGGATGCCGGCGTCCTCAAGCAGCCGTTCGGCTTGTCGGTCAGCGCGGTGGGCGCGGTCGGCGAGTTCGGGCCGATCGTGGCGATCTCGCTGCTGCTCGGCAGTCGTGAGCCCGGCGGGGCCTTGGCGGTACTGACGGTCTTCCTGGTGATCGCGGCAGTGCTGATCTGGCATTCGCAACGCCTGCCGCACGGCCGGCTGCACCGCTTCGTCGAGTCCACTCTGCACACCAGTGGGCAGTTCGCGGTGCGGCTGGTGATGGCGATCCTGTTCGCGCTGATCGTGCTGAGTCTGGTGCTCGACGTCGACATGCTGCTCGGCGCCTTCGCCGCCGGTGTGGTGTGGCAGATGCTGATGCGCGATGCGAGTCCGGCGACTCAGCATGCGGTGGAGAGCAAGATCGAGGGGCTGGCGTTCGGTTTCCTGATTCCGGTGTTCTTCGTCGCCACCGGGGTGAAGTTCGATCTGCGGGCGCTGCTCGACGCACCGCTGACCCTGTTGCTGGTGCCGGCCATGACCGTCGCGCTGCTGGTGATCCGCGGGCTGCCGGTGATGCTCGCCGCGCCGGAAGGCGCCGGTTGGCGGGAGCGGTTCGCCGTTGGTCTGCTCGGGGCGACGGGTCTGCCGATCATCGTCGTCGTCACCGCCATCGGGGTGGAGGAAGAGCTGATCTCCAGTACCGAATCGGCGGTGCTGGTGGGCGGTGGCATGCTCTCGGTGCTGCTGTTCCCGCTGATCGGGATGGCGCTGGCGCGGCGGAGCACCCGGGCCGGCGGGTGACCCGGAACCGGCCGTGTGAGTCCTCATCATCCCCACATCGATGGCGCGGTGCCCGCGTCAGACCCCTCAGCTGACGCGGGCCCGCCATCCGGCAGACGGATCCAGCCGTCTGCGACCATCTGCAACAGCAGTTGGCTCTTGTTCGCCACCTTCCGGCCGGCGGCGTTGTAGCGGTCGGTGACACGTCGGTAGTGCGTGCGCACCGTGCAGGTGGCCACGAGATGCTCCTCGGCGGTCTGCGCGACCGTGGCGCCCTGCACATAGGTCGCCAGCACTTCGCGCTCCCGGGGACTCAGCGAGATCGCATCGGGCCGCTCGGCCACTCCGAGAACACCTTCGAGGAACTCCACGAGACGACGCACCGCACAGTTCGTCGCGGGAATCACCGTCGTGCCGGGATACCGGGTGCCGACCGAATCGACGGATTCGACGACGGCGAACTCTGCTCCGGCACAGCGGGAGTCGGCGACCGCCCGGGCGAGGCGCCCGCTCGTCCGTACGATCACGGCGCCGAGCGGGGCCGGCAGCGGGGCCGGCGGATCGTCCACCTCGATGATGACGGCCGGATAGCCCAGACTCCGGACGAATGCGGTCAGGGCGCTGTCCGTCAGGTCGTGCTCGGCGACGATCCCCACCACCTTGTTCTTGGCCACCGTCTCGGGCTTCGACACTGTTCCTCTTCTCCGGCTTCTCCGGCGCCCGGTCACCGGTGAGTCGGCGGAGCGGCGCCCTTCATCAGTTTGGGCGACGCCGGAGCGCGAATCAGCAGGGATTACGTCAGTCCTCAGCCCGTTTCCTGCTGCAAACTGCATGCCGGACGATTCTGCATGCGTGATTACACATTCCATGCCGGCGCGGCTACTGTGCGACAGATGGCTACCGGTCTGCGCATTCTCATCGCCTCGCCCCTCGGCAAGGTGATCTCCGGACCGCTGCAAGCCGCCTTCGACGACGTCACCGTGTCCGTGGCCACCAGCGACGAGGAGCTGACGCGGATGATCTCGGGCACGGTCCGCTACGACGTGGTCGCCGCCGACTTGATCTGGAACCGGCCCGAGCTGGAGTGGCGGTTCGACGGTCTCGACGTGATCGATCGGCTGCGTGATGCCGACCGGCCTGCGCCGGTACTGCTGGCGTCTCAGGGGCACAGCATGGAGATCGACCACCTCGAGGAAGCCCGGCTTCGTCCCGAGGTCTTCGGCGTGATCCCCAAGTCCGACGGCCTCAACGCCATCGTCGATGCGCTCCGCGCTGCGGCGCTGGGCCGGCGGTTGCGGCCGACGCCCGCACCCGTCCCGACCCGGATACCGCTATACGAGCTGTTCGGTGATCGCCGTGGGCAGACGGCGGGCCGGCTGGCGGGAGCGATCGCTGCCGGCAACGCCACCGACAACGCCTCGCTCGCCCGCATCGCGAAGGTGTCCCCGAGCACCGCCAACAAAGTGACCAGCCACTATCTGGGGCCGATCATGCTGGCCCGCGACGAGCACGATGAAGACCTCCCGCTCTCGCAGGGCGCCGTCTACCGCTGGTGCGGCCTCCACGCGAGGTACCTGATCAGCTGGTGCCGTCGCAACGGCCACGGCGACGTGCTCGGCTGAGTAGACGCACCGTTCGACCGGACTGCGGCGGTTTCAGTCGCCCCCGATGCGCGACGGCCCGCCCCCAGCGAGGGGGCGGGCCGTCGTCGTCGAGCCGAGTGTCTAGTCGACGCCGGAGTCGATGGCGGCGCGGTCCAGGACCACCTCGCCGGCATCTTCCGGCTCGCCGCCGACGATCGCCTGCGCGCCGCCGGAGGACAGCTCGCCGACCAGGTCGGCGGTGGCGCCGCCGACGATGCCCAGGGCCGCGTACTGCTCGAGGCGGGCCCGCGAATCGGCGATGTCCAGGTTGCGCATGGTCAGCTGACCGATGCGGTCGGCCGGGCCGAAGGCGGCGTCGCCGACGCGCTCCATGGACAGCTTGTCCGGGTGGTACGACAGGCTCGGGCCGGTGGTGTTGAGGAAGTGGTAGTCGTCGCCGCG
The DNA here is from genome assembly GCF_012515855.1 of Gordonia sp. (in: high G+C Gram-positive bacteria). Lineage (GTDB taxonomy): Bacteria > Actinomycetota > Actinomycetes > Mycobacteriales > Mycobacteriaceae > Gordonia. The sequence goes on along the minus strand of NZ_JAAYXO010000143.1, from coordinate 701 downwards.
GCGCAGCCGTACGGTGACCTCACCGGTGATCGCCGAGGCGACCCAGCGGACCAGGGCCTCGCGCAGCATCAGCGCCTGCGAGTCCATCCAGCGGCCCTCGTACATCAGGCGGCCGAGACGGCGACCCTCGTTGTGGTAGTTGGCGACGGTGTCCTCGTTGTGGATCGCGTTCACCAGGCGCTCGTAGCCGATGTGCAGCAGCGCCATGCCGGGCGCCTCGTAGATGCCGCGCGACTTGGCCTCGATGATGCGGTTCTCGATCTGGTCGGAGACGCCCAGTCCGTGGCGGCCGCCGATCTCGTTGGCCTTGAGCACCAGGTCGACGGCGGACTCGAAGGTCTCGCCGTTGATGGCGACCGGGCGGCCCTGCTCGAAGCGCAGGGTGACCTCTTCGGTGGCCACCTCGACATCGTCGCGCCAGGCGGCGACACCCATGATCGGCTCGACGACGTCCAGGCCGTGGTCGAGATGCTCGAGGGTCTTCGCCTCGTGGGTGGCGCCCCAGATGTTGGCGTCGGTCGAGTACGCCTTCTCCTGCGAGTCGCGGTACGGCAGCTTGCGCTCGGTGAGCCACTGGCTCATCTCGTGGCGGCCGCCGAGCTCCTCGACGAAGTCGGTGTCGAGCCACGGCTTGTAGATCCGGAGGTTCGGGTTGGCCATCAGGCCGTAGCGGTAGAACCGCTCGATGTCGTTGCCCTTGT
>NZ_JAAYXO010000142.1 GCF_012515855.1 Gordonia sp. (in: high G+C Gram-positive bacteria) | reverse complement strand
CGGCTTCGACCACCGTTGTGGTCGCGGTGACTTCAATCCTCGTCGCGCAGCACGGCGCCGGAGCCGAAGGCGCGTGCGGCGGCGTCGGCCATCAGTCGTGCGGGCTCGGGATCGGAGCGCAGGCGTCGTTCGAGATCGGCTGACGCGGTGATCGGACCGTCGGAGGCGACGACGATGATGTTGCCGCTGCGGCGACCCTTGAACATCGACGGGTCGGCGATCAGCGTGATGTCGGAGAAGACCGAGGCGATGGTCGCGACCTCGCTGCGCACGGAGCGGAGGTCGCGGCGGTCGCCGCAGTTCGCGATGTAGAGTCCGCCCGGCGCAAGGACCTTCTGGACGGCTTCGGTGAACTCGACGGTCTTGAGGTGGGCGGGGGTGAGGCTCTCGGCGAAGGCGTCGCGGATCACGACGTCGCGCGTCTCCGGCGTCAGGGTCTCGATGACGGCACGGGCGTCGCCGACACGAATCCGAAGTCGTGGGGCCCGGGGGAGGTCGAACCATTCGCGGGCGAGGCGTGCCAGTTTGGCGTCGATCTCGACGGCGACGTGCCGGGACTGCGGATAGGTATGGGCCAGGTAGCGGGGTAGGGCGCAGGCGGCGGCACCGAGGTGGAGGACGCGCAGCGGCGTGGCGAGGTCGTCGTAGTGGTCCTCGATGGCGGCGACCGCCTGTCGCATGTACTCGAAGTCGAGGATGTCGGGACGGTCGGGCGCGATGTGGCTGCTCTGCGCGCCGTTCACCGACAGCAGCCAGCCGCCTTCCCGGTCGGAGGCGAGCTCGGCGGTGCCGGTGGAGATCTCGAAGGAGCCTGCTGCGGGCTCCGGGCGTGCGGTGGCCATCGAATCCGATGATAGTCGCCGTCGATACGATCGCCGGATGCGGATGAAGAGGGCGGAAGCCCTGGGAATGGCTGCGGGTGTGGTGGCCGACAGAGTGTTCGCCGACCCGCAGCGCGGGCACCCGGTTGCGGTGTTCGGCAGTGCCGTCGCACGAACGGAGAAGCGGGTCTACGCCGACAGCCGTGCGGCGGGCGCGGTGTTCGCGACCGGCTGGATCGGCGCGGCGACGGCGCTCGGCGCCGGACTGCGGCGACTCGGCGCGGTGGGCTCCGCCGTATCGACTTTCACCGCCCTCGGCGGCACGTCGCTGTGCCGCATCGGCGACCAGATCGCGGACGCGCTCGACGACGGCGACATCGAGGAGGCCCGTCGCCTGGTCTCCGGCCTGGTGGGACGGGACCCGAACCTGCTCGACGAGTCGGGAATCTGCCGGGCGGCCGTCGAGTCGATCGCCGAGAACACCTCCGACGCGGCGGTCGCACCGCTGGTCTGCGGTGCCGTCGCGGGTCCGGCGGGACTGCTGGGCTACCGCGCGGTGAACACCCTCGACGCGATGATCGGCTACCGATCCGACCGCTACCGCAACTTCGGGTGGGCGGCAGCCCGGATCGACGACGTCGCGAACCTGGTGCCCGCGCGCGTTGCCGCTGCGGCGGCTGCGGCGGTCAGCGGCCGCCCCGGCGAGGTCTGGCGCACCGTTCGGCGTGACGCGGGCAAGCACCCGAGTCCGAATGCCGGAGTGGTGGAAGCGGCGTTCGCGGGGGCGTTGGGCATCGAGCTCGGTGGCCGCACCGAGTACGCGCACGGCGTGGAGGAACGACCTCGACTGGGCGACGGTCGGTCGCCGACACCGGCCGACCTCCGAGCCGCCGCAGCGTTGTCGCGGCGGATTCAGACGGTGACGGCGGTCGGTGCGGTCGCGATGCGCTGGGGCCTGCGGGCCTGAGCGGCGCTACTTTCCGTAGCGCTGGGCGAGCTTGGCGTTGACCGCGGCGGAGTCGCCGACGGCGCCGCCGCCGATCTCGGCGGTCTCGCCCGCGTTGACGTCGTTGCCGGACGAGGTGCCCGCGCCGCGGAGTTCGCGGCGGATTCGATCCTTGTCCTTGATCGGCGGGGGCGGCGGGGCGGAGGCGTCGGCGGGCACGTCCTTGGCGGCTCGCCGGGCCTTGACCTCGGCGTAGATGAAGTACGCGGCACCGAGAGGCGCCATCAGTCCAAACGCCAGCCACTGCAGGCCGTACGAGAGGTACGGACCGGTCTCGAGCTGCGGCAGCGGGATCTCACCGAGGGCGCCCGGCTGGTTCGGCGACAACTGGACGTAGAAGTCGTCGGCGGGATGACCGGTCGCCGGACCGAGCAGACCGATGTCGATGGTGTAGGCGGTCTGCATGCCGTTCTCCACACGCGGTTCCTTGCCCGCGCTGGTCGCCTCGGTCTTGCGGAGGCGGGCGACGATGGTGGTGTCGCCCGACGGGGTGGCGGGGACATCGACCGTGTTGCCTGCGCCGGGACGGACGTAGCCGCGGTTGACGAACACCACGCGGTCGCTGCCGGCCAATTGGAACGGTGTCAGGATCTCGACGGACGGACGCTCGCCCGCGGTGCGGAGACGGATCAGCACCTGCTCCTGATCGAGGTACCGCCCGGTCATCGAGACCTCGCGCCACTCGGAGGCGGCATCGAAGGGCGCGCCGGGCGGTGCGAGTTCGTCGATCGCGACGGGTGCGCTGTTCTCGGCCTCGCGGATCAGATTGTTACGGTGCTCGGTCTCGGTGTTCTTGCCCAGCTGCCACGGCGCCAGGACGACGAAGCACGCTGCCGCGAACGCGACCACGAAGATCCCGAGGAGCAGCCAGCCGGGTCGCAGGAAGGTCTTGAGCACACGCACACTGCCAGGTTACCGATCTGGTGAACCAACCGGTCAGGCGTCGCCGTCGAGTGTGACGTAGACCCACGCCAGCAGGCCGGGGACCGCGGCTTCGATCTGCTCGCGGACCAGGGTGAAGTCGGCCGGCCCGCCGTAGTAGGGGTCGGGGACGTCGGTGCCGTCGGCGTTCGGATCGAAACTGCGGAGCAGACGTACGCGGTCGCCGAGACGCTTGCGCTCCAGTTCGGCCACGTGTCCGCTGTCGGCGACCACCAGCAGGTCGGCGGAGAGGTGATCGGGCGTGAGCTGGGCGGCGACGTGATGGTCCGGGTAACCGTGGGCCAGGAGCTCGGTCCGCGCGCGGTTGTCTGCGGGTTGCCCGATGTGCCAACCGCCGGTGCCCGCGCTGGTGACCCGAACACGCTCGGTCAGACCGGCCTCGTCGATGGCGTGGCGGAAGATCGATTCGGCCATCGGGGATCGGCAGATGTTGCCCGAGCACACGAAGGACACGTGCAGTTGGCGTGGCGCGTTGTCAGACACCGAGCTCCTCACGCAATTGCTGGACCGAGTCGACGATCCATTCGCCTGTAGTTCCCATCGCGGCTTCGAGCTCTCCGGGGAGAGCGTAGCCCCACCGCACACCGATCGTCGGGATGCCGTGTGCGGCTGCGCCTTCAACGTCGTGCGAGCGATCGCCGATCATCACGGTCCGCGAGGTGTTCCGATTCGACTCTAGTACGTCGAGGGCATGTGCGATGACCTCGGCTTTGGTCCCGCGCGTGCCGTCCCCGCCCGCGCCGGCCACCACGGTGAAGTGGTCTGCCAGCCCGAAATGCTCGACGATCCGTCGCGCAATCGGCTGATTCTTACTGGTCGCGACCGCCATCGACCGACCGGAGGCCGAGAGGTCGGTCACCAGATCGGCCATCCCGTCGAACATCCGATTCTCCAGCCATCCGACCTCGTGATAGCGCTCCCGATACGCCGCGATCGCAGCAGTCGTCTGTGCGCGGCTGAGACCGAAGCCTGCCATCGAGACGTGCAGGGGCGGGCCGACGACACCCCGCAGCGCGTCCGCCGACGGCGGCTCGAGACCGATCTCGGTGAACGCGTGGATGTACGAGCGCGTGATGCCGAGGTAGCTGTCGGTGAGGGTGCCGTCGAGATCGAACAAGACAACGGTGCTGGGATCGGCGACTTCGAGGGCGGAATTCACGCCATCCATCGTGCACGTAGGCTCGGAGACCATGAAATCGGGCGCTGGTGACACACGGCCGGAGTCGGCCGATCTCTTCGATCCCCACCGACACGGAGACGAGGACGCCGCGCCGGGGCGCTGTGACTTCGCGGTGAACGTCCGTCCCGGACCGCCGGCGTTCCTCACGGCGGCGCTGAGCACGCGGATCGACGATCTCGCGGCCTATCCGAGCAATGACGATGCCGATGCGGCGACGCGGGCGGCGGCCGACCTGCACGGCCGACGCACCGACGAAGTGCTGCTGCTGGGCGGCGCGGCCGAGGGCTTCGAACTGTTGGCGAAGCTGGGCGCCACGCACGTCGCGCTGATCCAGCCCTCGTTCACCGAACCCGAGCGGGTCCTGCGCGCGTCGGGGCTTCGGGTCTCGCAGGTGGTGCTGCAGGCGCCGTGGCGGCTCAGCGAGGCCCAGATCCCCGAGGACGCCGACCTGGTGGTCGTGGGCAACCCGACCAACCCGACGTCGGTGCTGCATGCGCGAGCGGAGATCGATGCGCTGCGCAGGCCCGGCCGCATCGTGGTGATCGACGAGGCCTTCGCCGACGTGACCATGGCTGCCCGGGACGACGACCGGCCGTCGTACGAACCCCAGTCGATGGCCGGGGTCGCCGAGAAGGACCTCATCGTGATCCGCTCGGTCACGAAGACCTTCGCGCTGGCCGGCCTGCGCGTGGGATACCTGTTGGCCTCGCCGGAAGTGATCGCGCAGTTGCAGCGCGGCCGGCGACACTGGCCGCTCGGCACCCTCGCGCTCACCGCGTTGGCGACATGTCTCGGGCCGCAGGGCCAGGATTACGCCCGTCTGCAGGCTCGGCAGGTGGCGACCGAACGCGATTACCTCCTCGCTCGGCTCGCCGAGATCGGGGTGCGTCCCGCGGTGCCGCCGGAGTCGTCGTACGTGCTGGTGAGGATGCGCGACGGGCTGGCGGTGAAGAGCCGATTGCGGGAGCGGGGGATCGGTATCCGCAGCTGTGCCAACTTCGTCGGCCTGGGGCCAGACCACCTGCGCATCGCGGTCCGGTCGCCGGAACAGATCGACGTGCTGATCGAGGCTCTGGGCGATGTCGCGACGAGCACGGCGTACTGACAGGCAAGATGTGACGAAGGGCCGCGACCGCGGCGCTGAGCAACGAGGAGAGTGACGCCGGAATGAGTCCGCGCCTGCGCGAAGTGATCGACCACCTGGAGGCCGTCTATCCGACTCGACTCGCCGAGCAGTGGGACGCGGTCGGCCTGGTGTGCGGAGACCCCGACGAGGCGGCCGAGAAGGTGCTGGTGTGCGTCGACGTCACCGACGCCGTGGTCGACCGGGCACTCGCCGACGGCGTGCAGTTGGTGGTGGCGCATCACCCGCTGCTGATGCGCGGATCGACGACCGTCGCGGCGAACACTCCGAAGGGGCGCATCCTGCATCGCCTGATCCGCGGCGGTTGCGCACTGTTCTCGGCGCACACGAATGCCGACAAGGCCCGCCGCGGCGTCTCCGACGCGCTGGCCGAGTCGCTGGGGCTGCTGAACACCGTGCCGTTGGCGCCGGAGTCGACCGACCCGCTTGACAAGTGGGTGGTGATGGTTCCCGAGGTGAACGCCGACCAGGTCAGCGAAGCGCTGTTCAACGCCGGGGCGGGCAGTATCGGTGACTACCGCAACTGCCAGTGGAGCGTGGTCGGCACCGGTCAGTTCCTCCCGGTCGACGGCGCAGTTCCGGCGATCGGCGCCATCGGCGCGCTGACCCGCGTCGATGAGCAGCGGGTGGAGATGGTGGCGCCCCGTCGGCTCCGCGAGCCGATCCTCGCCGCGCTGCGGGCCTCGCACCCCTACGAGGAGCCGGCGTTCGACGTCTTCGAGCAGGCCGCCGTGCACTCCGACATCGGGCTCGGCCGGGTGGGCCGACTGCCCGCGCCGATGAGCTTCGCCGAGTTCGTCGACCACGCCGGGCGGGTGCTGCCGCGAGCGGCCTGGCCGATCCGCGGGGCGGGCGATCCGGAGGCGACCGTCCAGACGGTGGCGGTCTGCGGAGGGGCCGGTGATTCGCTGATCGGCGCCGCCTCGGCATCCGGCGCCGACGTGTACCTGACCGGCGATCTCCGCCATCATGTGGTCGACGAGTCGCTCCGCGACGGCTCGCCCGCGCTGGTCGACGCCGGACATTGGGCGACGGAGTTCCCGTGGTGCGGGACGGTCGCCGATATCCTGGGCGAGATCGGTTGCCAAGCAACCATTTTCCACGAACCGACCGACCCGTTCTGCGTGGTCGCCGGACCGAAGGAGCACCAGTGAAGGTTCCTAACGCCCAGCAGCGACGGCTGCTCGACCTCGCCGACCTCGACGCCGACATCGCGAAGGCCAAGCACGAGCGCAAGAACCTGCCGGAGGACGCGGAGCTGGCGAAGCTCGCCGAGACCGCGGAGTCGATCCGCGAAGACCGCGCCCGCGCACAAGTGGCGGTCGACAACCTGCAGGCCGAGTACGACCGCGTGGATGCGGAGCTGACGGGCACCACCAAGCAGCTCAACCGCGACCAGGAGCAGATCGACGCCGGACTGGTGAGCCACAAGGTGCTCACCGAACTGCAGCACGAGGTGACCGGCTTGCGCCGACGCGCGGAGAACCTCGAGACCGAACTGCTGGAGGTGATGGAGCAGCAGGAGGCCACCGACGCCGAGTCAGAGCGCACCGAGGCCGCATTGCTCCACGCCACCGAGCAGGAACTCGACCTGATCGGGCGGCGCGACGCCGCCGCGCTGACGGTGGACCAGCGACTGGAAGACATGGATGCCAAGCGGATCGCGACCGTCGCCGAGGTGGGTGACGAGCTGATCACCATCTACGAGCGGTTGCGTTCGCAGGGCAAGGTGGGCGCAGGTCTGGTCCGCCAGCGTCGGTGCGGAGCGTGCCGGATGGAGATGGATCCGCGGACCCTGGCCACCATCGCCGCGAAGGACGACGACGAGGTCCTGCGCTGCGAAGAATGCGGCGCGATCATGGTCCGCACCGATCAGTCGGGTCTGCCGAAGCCTGCGGCGGCGGAGTGAGCGCGACGCGATGAGCGGCGAGAAGACGATGAGCGGCGAGAAGACTCCGAACTGGCAGGGCCAGACCAGCGCGCCGACGCGGATCGTGCTGCTCCGACACGGTCAGACCGCACTGTCGGTGGACCGTCGCTACTCCGGTCGCGGCAACCCCGAGTTGACCGACCTCGGCCGGGGCCAGGCGGCCGCCGCCGGTCGACGGATCGCGGCGGGTGCACTGGGATCGATCGACGCGGTGGTCTCGTCGCCGCTGGCTCGGACCATGGCCACCGCGCACGCGGCCGCAGACTCGCTGGGACTTGAGGTCCGACCGTTCGAGGGCCTCATCGAGACCGACTTCGGAGCGTGGGAGGGGTTGACCTTCCGCGAAGCGGCCCAGCGCGACCCGGACCTGCACCGCAGTTGGCTGGGCGACATCGACGTGGCGCCTCCGGAAGGCGAGAGTTTCGCGCGCGTCGCCGATCGGGTGGTGCAGGCACGGTCCGACCTGGTCGCCGAGTACTCCGGCCGCACGGTCCTGGCGGTCTCGCACGTCACCCCGATCAAGACGCTGCTGCGCGATGCGTTGTCGGCGGGGCCGGAGCTGCTGTTCCGCCTGCATCTGGACCTCGCATCGATCTGCATCGTCGAGTACTTCCCCGACGGCGGAACGGTGGTCCGCCTCGTCAACGACACCGCCCACCTGCAGTAGTGCCGTCGGCATTCGTTCTCTGACGGGCCGGGCCGCTATCCTGAACCTCGCGAACGAGCCGGCCGGGCGGCCGCGGCGAGGGGACGGGGCAACGCATTGCCCGCGCCCGAGTCGAGGAAAGTCCGGACTCCGCAGCAGCAGGGTGGTTGTTAACGGCAACCCGGGGTGACCCGCGGGACAGTGCCACAGAAAACAGACCGCCCGTGCGTCTGACGCACGGGTAAGGGTGAAACGGTGCGGTAAGAGCGCACCAGCGACACGGGTGACCGCGTCGGCTAGGTAAACCCCACCCGGAGCAAGGCCGAAGCTCGCACCGCCGCAAGGCGGGTGCGCGTGCGCGAGTGTTTGAGGACTGCTCGTCCGAGCTCGCGGGTTGGCTGCTTGAGGCACCCGGCAACGGTGTGTCCAGATGGATGGTCGCCGCCGGTCTTCGGACCGGTACAGGATCCGGCTTACGCGCCGGCTCGTTCGCCTCACCCCGGTAGGCCGCGCGCACCGCGTGCGAATACGCTCGGTCGCATGCAGCCGAGAACCAGTGCCCCCGCGATCGACTTCGCCCAGTTGCGCCACGATCTGGGGATCGTCGTCGACTTCTCGCGCGAGGTGGAGCGGCAGGCGGAGTCGGTGGTCGACCGGTTCGCCGCCGATCGCGCGGACCGGACGGATCTGGAGTTGGTGACCATCGATCCGCCCGGTTCCAAAGACTTGGACCAGGCCCTGCGGGTGGTCGCCGAGCCCGATGGCGGGTTCCTCGTCCACTATGCGATCGCTGACGTAGCGGCGCTGGTGGAGCCGGACAGCCCGATCGACGTGGAGAGCCGTCGCCGCGGTCAGACCCTGTACTTTCCCGACGGCAGCGTGCCGCTGCACCCGCGGGCGCTGTCGGAAGGACTGGGCTCGCTGCTCCCGGACCAGACACGTCCGGCGGTCCTGTGGACCGTGCACGTCGCGGCCGACGGTGAGGCGCGCAGCGTCGACGTGACGCGTGCGTCGGTGCGGTCGCGGGCCCGCCTCGACTACGCGGGGGTGATGGGTGACCTCGCGGCTGATCGGCTCCACCCGGCGATCGCCGGGCTGCCCGATTTCGGGCGCACGCGGTTGACGTGGGCGCTGCGCCGCGGTGCGGTGCAGTTGGATCTGCCCGATCAGGAGATCGTCCCGCACACGCCCGGCCGTGCGTGGACGCTGCGGCTGGCGCCCCGAACCCCAGCCGATCAGTGGAACGCGCAGGTCTCGCTGTTGACCGGGATGTGCGCGGGTACCGCGCAGGCCGAGGCGGGGGTCGGCCTGCTGCGGACCCTGCCGCCCGCCGCGCAGGAGTCGGTGGACGACCTGCGCCGGATCGCGCAGCATCTGCAGATTCCGTGGCCGGACGACGCGTCACCGGGACAGTTCCTCGCGACGCTGCGGCCCGAGGCGCCGACGACCCTCGCGTTGATGAGCGCCGGTGCACGGCTGATGCGCGGGTCGGGATACCTCGTGCTCGACGCCGAGACCGCGGACCTGCCGGTGGATCAGCGAGCCCACGCCGGTGTCGGCGGACTGTACGCGCACGTCACGGCGCCCCTGCGTCGGCTGGCCGACCGGTATGCCACGGAGGTGACGTTGGCGGTCACGGCCGGCCGCGAGGTCCCGGATTGGGTCGCCGAGGTGCTGCCGACCCTGCCGAAGATCATGCGAGGCACCGATTCGGAGGCGTCCACCGCCGAGCGCAAGAGCTTGGCGCTCACCGAGGCGGTGGTGCTGTCGGATCAGATCGGTGCGCGTTTCGACGCGGTCGTCCTGCGGGACCGCGACGGCAGACGTCCTGCCGAGGTGTTGATCGAGGAACCGGCGATCGTCGCGGCCTGTCGGGACGCGCCGGGGGCCGGGACGCGGTGCACCGTGGAGGTGATGACCGCGGACCCGACGATCCCGGATGTGATGTTCCGCGCCGTCAGCGGGCGCGGCGGTACTTCTTGACGGCGCGACGACCGCGCGATTCCTCGTGGGCGTCGATGCGACCCAGGACGAAGACCGCCTCGGGAGACAACGACGGGTCGGTGGCGATCTCCGTCAACCGGCGTCGATTGACGACGGTGTCGTTGAAGTCGCCGAGGTAGGTCTGCACCTTCTTGGCTTCGGCGCCTGCCCGGTCCAGGGCGCGGCGATTCAACGGCGCCGCCGATTCCGCGGTGTATCGCAGCGCCTTGGCACGCTTGCGGATGGTGTGCAGCTGTTCCATCCACTCCGGTGACCACGGCGTGTACTTACGGAGCTTCTTCTCCGCTTTGACCATCCGGGAGTACGCACCGCCGACTGCGTCGGCTGCGATGTCGCGTGCCGGTCGCTCGGCCATCGGGCCGGGAATCGGGGCCGTGATCAGTCGGTCGAGATCGTCGAGCATCGTGATGTAGCGCTGGGTCGAGAGCGCGAAGCGCAGGGCCTTGAGCGCCTGCTGGTGGCCGTCGCGCTCGTCGTCGACGAGGGCCTTCACCAAATCGGCGGGGGCGTCTTCCCGCGCCAGGAGCAGTTCGTTGGTCGCGAGCCGGACCTCGCGGTCGCGGGCGTCGCCGAGCACCTCGCCGAGGAGGCGCAGCTCGTCTGCCACGGGGGCGGCCATCTCCGGGGCGATGACGCCGGGGTAGGACCGGAGGATCGAGCGGATCTTGCGCGCGGCGATGCGCATCTGGTGCACGGCGTCGTGGGCGTTCTCACGGGCGAGGGGGTCCCAGGCATGCAGGTCGTCGCGATGCGAGGCGAGGTCGTACTGCACCAGCCCGAGCGCGGAGGCCTTCTTCGGCAGGGCCCGGATCAGGTCGTCGTGCGGCTGGGTGCCGATGGCGCGAGCGAGCTTCGAGACGCTCGACGCCTCGCGGGCGCCGGCCGACCGAAGCGTGTGTTTGGCGCGCTTGAGCAGTGCTGCGTCCCCGCCGACGAGCTCGAACTCCCACTCCGCCCAGCGGTTCACGCCGCCACCGGGGAGCAGCGACTCGGCGCTCACCACGTCTTCGCAGAACTCGGCGAGGGGCGTCCCCTGGGCGTCGAGGACGGTGGTGACGGTTCGGTCGGTGGTGATGGTGGCGACGGGCACCAGTTCCGCGGATCGAATGACGGTGAGGATCTGGGCGCGCAGAGCTGCGGGAACCACGTCGTCGCTGCCCTCACCGAAGTCCACGGCGGTCTCCTTGCGGCCGCCGGGCACCGACGAGGGGCGCTTGAGGTGCCATCCGGCGTCCGTCCCGCCGGTGCGGCGACGCAGGGTCATTCGGTTCTTGGCGAGCAGGGTGTCTGCGGTGTCGAAGTAGGTCGCCTCGAGCAGGTAGGTGGCCGGTTCGCCGACGGTGCAGCCGTCGGTGAGGCCGTTGAGGTCGGGTGCGGGCAGGCCGGCGTCGACATCGAACTTCAACTCGACTTCGATGGAGTGGGAGGGACTCATTCTTGCGCGCTCCTGGTGACGGCGAAATGGTCGGTGGCTTCGACCAGACGGTGGACGATGCCGGGTTCGAACGACGCGTGTCCGGCGTCGTCGACGATGTGCAACTGCGCGTTCGGCCAGGAACGATGGAGGTCCCAGGCGCTGCGCATCGGACAAACCACATCGTATCGGCCTTGAACGATCACTGCCGGAATGTGGGCGATGGCATCGATCCGGTCGAGGATCTGTCCGTCCTCCATGAATCCGTGGTTCACGAAGTAATGGTTCTCGATGGTCGCGAAGGCGAGGTCGAAGCGGTCGCCGTCCCCCGAATCGTGCTGGGGGAGCAGGTAACTGGTCTTGTTCTCCCAGGTGGTCCATGCGGTGGCCGCACGCTGCGCCGCGGTGCGGTCGTCGCCGGTCAGCAGACGATTGTAGGCGGCGACCAGATCGCCGTCGCGTTGGCCCGCGGGGATCGGTTCGAGGTAGGTCTCCCACACGTCGGGGTAGATGTGCGACGCGCCCCCGTTGTAGTACCAGTCGATCTCACTGCGACGCAGCAGGAAGATGCCGCGCAGGACCAACTCGGTGACGCGGTCGGGGTGGGCCTGCGCGTACGACAGTCCGAGGGTCGAGCCCCACGAACCGCCGAACACCTGCCACTGCTCGACGCCCAGGTGCTCTCGCAGCTGTTCCATGTCGGCGATCAGGTGTGCGGTGGTGTTGACCGAGAGGTCGGCGCCGTCGGCGATGTGCGGACGCGACTGTCCGCAGCCGCGCTGGTCGAACAGCACGATGCGGTATCGCGACGGGTCGAAGAACTGCCGCTGCTTGGCTCCGGTGCCGCCACCCGGGCCGCCGTGGACGAACACCACGGGCTTGCCGTCGGGGTTGCCCGAGGTCTCCCAATAGATCTCCTGACCGTCGCCGACGTTGAGATGTCCGGACTCGTATGCCTCGATCGGCGGGTACAGCGTTCGCATGAATTCAGCCTAGTCACCCGCTCAGAACGGTGGCTCGCCATCGCTGGCGAGCGAAGCGGCCCGAGCGTTGGCCGCCGCGGTGCACGCCAGTCGGTAGCGCCGCTGGGCGCGCAAGCGCATGCGGTAGGCCTGTTTGGCCTCGGTGCGGGTCCGGCTGCGTTCGGGTTGGTCGGTCGGATCTGAGGCACCCGGAGCGGTCGGCTCGCCGTGACGGCAGGGGATGAGCCCGAGCTCGGGCAGGAGCCAGTGGTTCCGGGCTCTGGCTCGGACGGTGTACCCGGACGGGGTGGTGGTCTCGGTCCAGACGGTGCCGTCGGCGTCGGTGATCTGGTCGTCGAGCCAGCCGTCGGCGAAAGTCTTGAGCAGGTGGTGGAGACGACACTTGGGTTGCAGATTGCAGGGGCAGGTTGCGCCGCCTGCGGCGGGGGCGTCGTGGTTGTACTCGGTGACGTGGTCGAGGTCGCAGCTCCACGCGGGGCGGCTGCAGCCCGCTACTGCGCAGGTGCCGTGGAGGCCGCGAACAGCGGTGGCGCAGGCGGCGGTGGGGCGGTACGGGTCGGCGGCCTGCGCGGTGCGATCGGCGAGGCCTGCGAGGTCGAGGGTGCGGACGAGGGTGCCGGGTCGATCGGCGATCTCGCGGGCGTGGTGGGCGTCGATGGGGCCGAAGCCGTCGAGGTAGGCGGCTTTGTCGCTGGTGCCGCGCAGGGTGGCGGCGTCGGCGATGACGTGAACGACGATGCGGGCGAACTGGGCGTCGACCTGCTCGGCGGAGGCCTTCGCGGCGCAGTCGGGTCGGCCGCAGTCGCAGTCGAACTCGGTACCGAGCTGGGTGGCGACGAAGGCGTCGGCGCGGCGTTTGCCGAGGGTGCGGGAATCGTGCGCGCAGACCTGGAGGGCACGAGCGCGGTTCGCCTTGTCGATGAGGGCGATGTCTTCCGGGCTGGTCGCAATGGTGAGGGTGGACTGGTCGACGTCGTTGGCGACGGTGACGCCGGGGGTGTTGGCGCGGCGCTTGTCGCGGAGACCGTCCGCGTCGTACTCGGCGACGTACCGCCGGGCGGTGTCGTCGGCGATGCTGGTGCTGATGGCGCCGTGTTCGCGGAGTGACTGTGCGATCTCGGCGTCGATGGCGGCGATGAGATCGGCGTCGGTGACGGCGGAGCACTGCAGAACGATGCTGCAGAAGGCGCGGTCACTCAGGAGGCCGTCGCGGAGCAGCCGTGCAGTCTTCGGGAGGCGTTCGTTCGCTTCGATGGCGAGGGTGACCTTGCGGATGCCGGTGTTGACGCCGACGGCGAGGATCGCGGCGATCTCGGCGCCGAGCACGGTGACGGAATCGAGGAGTCGGCGGTCGTCGCTCGTGGAGGTCTCCTGGTTGCGGCTCTGCAGCAGTGCGTACAGGGCCTGGTAGCGCTGCCAGGCGAGGCGGGCTTCGTCGCGAGCGATGTCGGCGATGGCCGTGACGGTGGCGATGGCCGTGACGGTGGCGATCGCGGTGGTGGTGGCGATCGCGGTGATGGTTCCGACCGGGTTGTCCGTCGGGTTCGTCATGTTGACTCCTTGTGAGAGGTCGAACCGATGAACTAATGATATGTGAGGCCTATCATAACCGCAAGGGCTGATCGAACATTCGTGCCCACGCTGGCCGGTCGCTGCCGGTGAATGCAGAAGCGGCCCGTTCGACGAATCGAACGGGCCGCTTCTGCGTGCGGGGGACTCGGGTCAGTATGAGTGCTCGGGGCCGGGGAAGCTCGCGCGGGCGACCTCGTCGCGGTAGGTGCGTGCGGCTTCGCGGAGGTCGTCGCCGACGGACGCGTAGCGCTTGACGAACTTGGCGGTCTTGCCGTGCGTGTAGCCGGCCATGTCCTGCCAGACCAGCACCTGTGCGTCGGTTTCGTTGCCTGCGCCGATGCCGACGGTCGGGATGGTCAGTTTGCGGGTGATCTGCCCGGCGATGTCGGCCGGGACCATCTCCATGACCACGGAGAAGGCTCCCGCTTCCTGGACTGCGATGGCATCGGCGACCAACTGGTCGGCGGCGTCGCCGCGGCCCTGCACGCGGAAGCCGCCCAGCCCGTTGACGCTCTGCGGGGTGAAGCCGACGTGTGCCATCACGGGGATGCCCGCGGCGGTCAGCGCGGCGATCTGCGGCGCGACCCGGTCGCCGCCCTCGAGCTTCACGGCGTGGGCGTGGCCCTCCTTGAAGTAGCGGACGGCGGTCTCGAGGGCCTGCTGGGGGCTCGCCTCGTACGTGCCGAACGGCAGGTCGGCGACGACCAGCGCGTGCGGGGCGCCGCGGACCACGGCGCGCACCAGCGGAATCAACTCATCGTTGGTGATCGGGATGGTGGTGTCGTAGCCGTACACGACGTTGGCGGCCGAGTCGCCGACCAGGAGAACCGGGATCTCGGCCTCGTCGAAGATGCGGGCTGTCGAGAAGTCGTACGCGGTCAGCATTGGCCACTTGTGGCCTTCGGCCTTCCACTGCGCGAGGTGGTGAACGCGGGTCACGCGGCGGGGCGCCTGCGTGCCGACGGGAGCGGTGGAACCGTAAACGGATGCATCCGACATGGTCTGCCTCATTTCTGCCTCGAGTCCCGCAGGGGCGGGTACCCGGGTTGGTGTGGACGATGTCAATTGTTCCACCGGGCCGACGCCGGGAGAACCGGGCATTCGGTGGGATTAGTCACAGGGAGGCCGCTCCGCGCGGGTTAACACGTGCGTAACCGGGGACCTCTACAGTTCGGTGGTATGGACCGCCAACAGGAATTTGTGCTGCGCACCCTCGAAGAGCGGGACATCCGCTTCGTCCGTCTGTGGTTCACCGACATCCTCGGTTATCTGAAGTCGGTGGCGATCGCTCCCGCCGAGCTCGAAGGCGCCTTCGCCGAAGGCATCGGTTTCGACGGCTCGGCGATCGAAGGCTTCTCCCGTGTCTCGGAGGCGGACATGGTGGCCAAGCCCGACCCGTCGACCTTCCAGATCCTGCCGTGGCGCGACGAAGGCGAGCTGTACTCGGCGCGCATCTTCTGCGACATCACCATGCCCGACGGTTCGCCGTCGTGGGCCGACCCGCGCAATGTGCTCCGCCGCCAGCTCAACAAGGCCGCCGATCTCGGGTTCACCTGCTACGTCCACCCGGAGATCGAATTCTTTCTGCTCGAGAACCGGCCGATCGACGGCACCCCGCCGGTGCCCGCCGACCGCGGCGGGTACTTCGACCAGGCCTTCCACGCGCTCGCACCCAACTTCCGGCGCCACGCCATCGATGCGCTCGAGGCGATGGGCATCTCGGTCGAGTTCTCGCACCACGAGGGTGCGCCCGGTCAGCAGGAGATCGACCTGCGTTACGCCGACGCGCTCTCGATGGCCGACAACGTGATGACCTTCCGTTACCTGGTGAAGCAGGTGGCCTTCAGCGACGGCGTCCGCGCGACCTTCATGCCGAAGCCGTTCAGCGACTACCCGGGCTCGGCGATGCACACGCACATGAGCCTGTTCGAAGGAGACACCAATGCCTTCCACAACCCCGACGATCCGATGCAGCTGTCGGTGACCGGCAAGCGATTCATCGCCGGAATCCTGCGGCACGCCAACGAGATCAGCGCCGTCACCAACCAGTGGGTCAACAGCTACAAGCGGCTGATCTATGGCGATGAGGCCCCCACTGCCGCCACCTGGGGCGGAGCCAACCGTTCGGCGATGATCCGACTGCCGTTGTACACGCCGAACAAGTCGTCGTCGCGTCGCGTCGAGATCCGCACGCCCGACTCGGCGTGCAATCCGTACCTCACTTTCGCGGTCCTGCTCGCCGCCGGTTTGAAGGGCATCGAGAACGAGTACGAACTGCCCGAGGAGGCCGAGGACAACGTCTGGGCGTTGACCGAGGCGGAGCGTCGCGCCATGGGATACAGCGAACTTCCGGGATCGCTGGCCGAGGCGCTCGTCGAGATGGAGAAGTCCGAGCTGGTCGCAGAGACTCTCGGCGAGCACGTCTTCGACTACTTCCTTCGCAACAAGCGGGCTGAATGGGCCGCGTATCGTGGTCGCGTGACGCCGTACGAACTCGAGAAGTACCTTCCGCTGTAAGGGGCCTGGGTGACTGTTTCACGCGGCCGGTCGGCGGTTCCCAGTCCCGGCCGGCTCGGACTGCTGCAGCCGGAGGCGCGCGATCTGCTCGAGTCGCTCGGCTGGACGGGTGTCGGAAGCATCGACGTGCTCTGGTCGCTGTCACGAGCGCCCGACGCAGACCTGGCGCTCGGTGCGCTGGTACGCCTCCGCGAAGCCGATCCGGAGGCGTGGCCCGAACTCGATGGTCTGCTGCGGAGCGACAAGCGGTTCCGCGGCCGACTGCTGTCGGTGCTCGGCGGCTCGGACGCCCTCGGCGACCACCTCGTCGCGCAGCCCCGCACCTGGCGAGTGCTGCTCGAGGACCGACTGCCCGACGAGGTCGAGGTACGAGAGGCGTTGTTGGACGCGGTGGACGCGGTGCCGGAGCCGACCGCCGTCGGCCACGGTGACCTGCTGTACCGATCGAAGCTGATCGGGGCGGACGCCGTCGTCGCACTGCAGCGGGCCTATCGAGATCAGCTGCTCGTCTTGGCCGCGCACGATCTCGCCGCCACGGTCGAGAACGAACCGGTCCTGTACCTGCCCGAGGTGGGAGGTCGGTTGTCGAGTCTGGCCGACGCGGCATTGACGGCGGCCCTCGCCGTGGCGATCGCGACGGTCCTCGGCGAAGCGGGCAGCGATGCGATGAAGCCCTTGGAGATCGAACTCGCGGTGATCGCGATGGGCAAATGCGGTGCGCGCGAACTGAACTACGTCAGCGACGTCGACATCGTCTTCGTCGCGGAGCCCGCCGACTCGACATCGGCGCGGATCGCGGGAGAGATGATGCGGGTGGGGTCCATCGCGTTCTTCGACGTCGACGCCGCGCTGAGGCCCGAAGGAAAGAGCGGAGCCCTCACCCGGACGCTGGAATCGCACGTCGCCTACTACCGGCGCTGGGCCAAGACCTGGGAGTTCCAGGCCCTCTTGAAGGCCCGAGCGATGACCGGCTCGATGGCGTTGGGAGCCAAATACATCGAGGCGACCTCGTCGATGGTGTGGGACGCCTCCGAGCGCGACGACTTCGTCGTCGAGGTGCAGGCGATGCGCCGACGGGTGGAGTCGCTGGTGCCGCCCGAGGAGAAGTCGCGGAACGTTAAGCTGGGACGCGGCGGCCTTCGCGACGTCGAGTTCGCGGTACAACTGCTCCAGATGGTGCATGGTCGCGTGGACGCCAGCCTGCATGTCCAGTCGACGGTCGACGCCCTGGCCGCGTTGACCGACGGCGGCTACATCGGGCGCGACGACGGCGCCAATCTGGCGGCGTCGTACCAGTTCCTCCGGCTGCTCGAGCATCGACTGCAACTGCAACGACTGCAGCGCACCCACCTGCTGCCCGATCCGGACGACACGGCGGCGATGCGGTGGCTCGCACGGGCCGCGCACGTGCGACCCGAGGGCACCAAAGACGCCGTCGAAGTGCTGCGTCGGGAACTGCGCAAGCAGCGAACTCGCGTGCGGCAACTGCACGAGAAGCTCTTCTACCGACCGCTGCTGGAGTCGGTGTCGAGGCTCGACAAGGGCGCCCTGCGGTTGTCGGACGAGTCGGCCAAACGTCAGCTCAGCGTTCTCGGTTGGTCGTTCCCCGATCGCGCCCTGGCGCATATTCGGGCGCTCGGCTCGGAGACCGGCCGCAGCGGCCAGATCCAGATGCTGATCCTGCCCGGTCTGCTGGAGCACATCAGCGACACCCCTGACCCAGACGCCGGGCTGCTCAACTATCGCAGACTGTGCGATGAGATGGTCGGCGTCGTGTGGTTCTTGAGACTGCTGCGCGACGACGGGGTGGTCGCCGAGCGATTGATGCACGTTCTCGGAACCAGCGAGTACATCGCCGACCTCCTGATGCGGTCGCCCGATGTAATTCAGCTGTACTCCTCCGGCGCGACCGGCCCCAAGCTCACCGAGGTCGACTCTGTAGACGTGGTGAAAGGACTTGTCGCGTCGACGATGCGGGCGTCGGACCTCGATCGGGCGATCGCGGTCGCCCGATCCCATCGACGAGCCGAGTTGGCGCGGATCGCCTCGGCCGACCTGTTGGGGCTGATGTCGGTGCAGGAGGTCTGCCGCGCGCTCTCGACCGTCTGGGCAGCGGTGCTCGGCGCCGCACTCGACAAGGTGATCGCGTCGAGCCTCTCCGCCGGCACCGAGGCGCCCGCGCGGATCGCGGTGATCGGGATGGGACGACTCGGAGGTGGCGAACTCGGGTACGGCTCGGATGCCGACGTGCTGTTCGTCTGCGACCCGAACGACGGCGAGGACGAGTCCGAGGCGCTCAAATGGTCGCAGACCGTGGCCGACCGGGTCCGCAAGATGCTCGGCACCCCGAGTGCCGACCCGCCGCTCGAAGTGGACGTCGGCCTCCGGCCCGAAGGCAAGAACGGACCCATCGTGCGCACGCTCGCGTCGTACGAGGCCTACTACCGCCAGTGGGCACAGGCGTGGGAGGTGCAGGCGCTGCTGCGCGCGCATGCGGTCGCGGGCGATGCCGACCTGGGTCTGGAGTTCCTGCACATGATCGACGTGACGCGTTACCCGGAAGGCGGAGTGTCGTCGGAGGCGGTGCGTGAGATCCGCCGGATCAAGGCGCGCATCGACGCCGAGCGACTGCCGCGCGGAGCCGATCCGGCCACGCACACCAAGCTGGGACGCGGTGGCCTGGCCGACGTCGAGTGGACGGTGCAGCTGACCCAGTTGCGGTACGCCCACGAGTATCCGGCCCTGCACAACACGTCGACGCTCGAAACCCTCGAGGCGATCCGCGAGCTGGAACTGCTGACCGAGGAGCAGGTCGAGAAACTGACCGACGCCTGGTTGACGGCCACCAAGGCGCGCAATGCGCTGGTGTTGGTGCGCGGAAAGCCGGTCGATCAGCTGCCGGGACCGGGCAGCGCGCTGCGGTCGGTGGCCTACGCTGCGGGCTGGCCGCAGGACGAGGCTCAGGAGTTCCTGGAGCACTACATGCGCGTGACTCGCCGGGCCAAGGCCGTGGTGACCGAGGTGTTCGGCGGATAGCGCCGACCGTCGACATCGGTCCGTTTCGCGTAGTCTTCTCGAAGGACTCGTGGCACCTGCCCGATCCTGACGAAAGGCGTTCTGGACCAATGAACATCCTGCACAGCCGCTGGGGTCGCCCGGTGTCGGACGTGATCACCGCCGGCATCCGAGTTGGGCAGTGGGTGGCTGCGCCGGCGCTGAAGGTCGGTCAGGCCGTGGTCCAGAAGCTCCCGCTGGAGCATCTGGTCTCGATCGGCGACGAACAGCAGCAGGCCAACAACCGCATCGTCTACGACTTCTTCTCGGGTATCGGGCCGGAGCTGGCGAACCCCGGTGGCGCGCTGCCGGGGGCCAACCAGTGGGACGTGCCCTGCAGCCCGGAGCATCCGGTTCCGGTGATCCTGGTCCACGGCACCGCGGGCGGCGGTCAGACCAACTGGGGCACATACGTTCCGTTGCTGGTGGATGCGGGCTTCTCCGTATTCACACTGACCTACGGGGCGCTCGAGGGGGCGAAGTGGCCGATCTCCGCGCTCGGCGGAATGAAGCGGATCGAGGACAGCGCAAGGGAGTTCGGCGAGTTCGCCGAAAAGGTGATGGCGTCGACGGGTGCCACTCAGGTCGACGTGGTCGGACACTCGCAGGGCACCATCGTTCCCGGCTATTGGGCTAAGTTCCTCGGGGGCGAGAGCAAGATCCGACGGTATGTGTCACTGGCCCCGCTGTGGGAGGGAACGTCGACGCTGACCAGCACTCGGCCGCTGACCACCGACTTAAAAGAGACGTACGGCATCGATGTCGGCGCGGTGATTCCGTGTCATGCGCTGCCGCAGATGATGGCGGGCTCGCACTTCTTGGAGAAGCTGAACTTCGGGGGCAGTCCCTACGTGCAGGGGATCGAGTACACGAACATCTCGACCGCGCACGACGAACTGGTTCGCCCGTACACCTCGGGGCAGGTGGTCGGCCTGCCGGACGACAATGTCACCAACATCGTCCTGCAGGACGGCTGCGCCAAGGATTTCTCCGACCACCTCGGCATCTGCGGTTCGCCGCGCGCTGCGGCAATGGTGTTGAACGCGCTCGAAGGTGAGGACCTGCGCCTGGTTCCGTGCCGCCTGGTGGCGCCGTTCTTCGGCTCGCCGATCATGAACAGGACGGCAGGTGCTCCGGACCTGATCGCCGCCTTCGCTCCGTCGCACATCAGCTGAACTTTCGACGATTCCTTGACAAACCTCCACGGGTGAGTGACAGTGATCACGCTGAACATTACCGAACGCTCGGTCTGAGTGTTCAATCTGCCTTGGAGGTTTTTCGATGACCGATGCACCCGACCTTACCGAGTTGCTCGCCGGCTCCCCGTCGAACTGGGGAAAGTGGGGGCCTGACGACGAAGTCGGCTCGCTCAACTACCTGACTCCGGATCAGGTCCTTCGCGGCGCCGCGCAGATCAAGCGAGGCGCACTCTTCACCCTGCAGCGACTGATCGGCGACCCGAACGGTGACCCGGTCTGGCCGGGTCGCAGTCCCGCGACCCGCGAGATGATCCTGGACGAGTCCCATTGGGACGAAGGCAGCGACGGTCCGGCGTTCCCGGGCGGCCTGCACTATGCCGACGACAAGATCAACGCATTTCTCCAGGGCAGCACGCAGTACGACGCGCTCGGGCACGTCTGGTACGACGGCAAGATCTGGAACGGCTACGACGCTCGCACCACGATCGGCGGACTCGACAAGGCCAGTGTCGCGCCGATCGGCGAGCGCGGCGTCGCGGGCCGCGCAGTGCTGCTCGACATGGCGCGCTACCGCGGCAAGCCCTATCTCGATCCGAAGGAGACCTTCACCCATCGGGATCTCATCGCTTGCGCCGAGCAGCAGGGGACACCGATCGAGAAGCGCGACATCATCATGATTCGCACCAATCACCTGCAGCTGTTCTTCGAGAAGGGCGACGCCTTCTACGACGACTTCTGCGAGTCGGGCCTGGAATACTCGCCGGAACTGGTCGAGTGGTTCCAGGACATGGAGATCCCGAACCTGGTGACCGACACCATTGCGAACGAGGTCACGGTCGACCCGTCGACCGGTGTCGCTCTGGTCCTGCACAACGCGTTGATGCGCAACCTCGGCATCGCATTCACCGAGATCTGCAATCTCGAGGCACTGGCCGACGACTGTGCCGAAGACGGTCGCTACAGCTGCTTCTACGTGGCCGCGCCGCTCAAGATCCACCGAGCCACGGGCTCTCCGGTGAACCCGGTGGCGATCAAGTGACTCGTTACATCGATCGGCCGTGGCTTCCGCTGTACAGCGACGGCGTTCCCGCTGACATCGACGTCGATCATCGGACGGCACTCGACATCTTCGTCTCGGCGTCGCTGGAGACACCGGACGCGGCGGCCATCAAGTACTTCGACGGCGGGTTGACGTTCGGCGAACTGGGGACGGCATCGGATGCGCTCGCGGCGAGGCTGATCGCCGACGGCTTCGCGCCCGGTGATCGCCTCGGCCTCTACGTGCAGAACAACCCGGCCTTCGTGATCGGGCTGGTGGCTGCGTGGAAAGCGGGCGGTGTCGCCGTCTCGATCAACCCGATGAATCGTCACGCCGAGCTCAGCTACCTGCTTTCCGACTCGGGCGCTGTGGCACTGCTGGCATTGGACACGCTGTACGACGAGATCGCGAGGGAGGTGATCGCTACCGGCGACACTGCTGTGCGCACGGTGGTTCTCGCATCGGCACTCGATTTCCAGACGCGCGACGACCAGCGGTTGTTCAGCGGCCTGTCGCGGCCGTCGGAGGACGGCGCACTTGCGCTGTCGGCAGTGATCCGAGACCACGACGGCACGCCGCCGCCCGCGGCGTCTCCGAACTCGGACGACACCGCGGTCCTGAGCTACACGTCGGGAACGACGGGCCGACCCAAGGGTGCGACCAACACGCACGGGAACCTGGCGTTCAACGCCCAGACCTACCGGGACTGGATCGGCCTCGGCGCTGACGACGTGGTGCTCGGCGTCGCGCCGCTGTTTCACATCACCGGACTGGTGGCGCATGTGATGATCGCGGGCCTGCTGCGCGTGCCGCTGGTGCTGGCGCACCGGTTCGCTCCGGACGTGATGATCGACGCGATCCGTGAGCATCGACCGACGTTCACGGTCGGTGCGATCACCGCCTACATCGCGCTGGCTGATTCGCCGGATGCACGCGAGGGCGACTTCGCCTCGTTTCGGGCGTTGTATTCGGGCGGGGCGCCGATCGCACCTGCCGTCGCCGAGCGACTCGAGAAGGTCTTCGGGGCGTACATCCACAACGTCTACGGCCTGACCGAGACCAACTCGCCGTCGCACGCGGTGCCATACGGTGTTCGCGCGCCGGTCGATCCCGACTCGGGAGCGTTGGCAGTGGGCGTGCCGGTCTTCAACACCACGGTGCGTGTGGTCGACGACGGGGGCGCCGATGTCCCGGTGGGCGAGGTCGGCGAGTTCGCGACAAGCGGTCCCGGAGTGGTTCCGGGATACTGGAATCGGCCGGATGCGACGGCCGAATCGATCCCGGGCGGCGAGCTTCGGACGGGCGACGTGGGATTCATGGACGCTGACGGCTGGTTCTATCTGGTCGATCGCAAGAAGGACATGATCAACGCCTCCGGCTACAAGGTGTGGCCGCGCGAGGTGGAGGACATGCTGTACGGCCATCCGGCCGTGGCGGAGGCCGCGGTGGTCGGGGTGCCCGACGAGTATCGCGGTGAATCGGTGAAGGCCTTCGTCTCTCTGCAGCCGGGCAAGACGGCGACCGCGGAAGAGATCATCGCGTTCGCCAAGGAGCGGATGGCCGCGTACAAGTATCCGCGATCGGTGGAGATCCTGACCGAGTTGCCCAAGACGGCGACGGGGAAGGTACTGCGTCGCACCCTGCGGGATCAGGCGGTCGACGAGGCCTGAGTCCGATCTGACTACGCCGACTACGGTGCGCCCGCCAGGCTGCGCACGTAGTCGGCGTATTCGGTTGCCGTTGCGGCGGCTTCGTCGGCGTCGCCGTCGAACCAGCGGCACACGCTGAGACACAGCTCGACCGCCGCCCGCGCGGCACCGTGTACGTCGGTGACAGCGCCGATGTCGGCGATCGGCTGCGCGAACTCGGTGACGAGCTGTGCCATATCGGCGGTAGCCGTCGCGGCAGGCGCCCCGACGAGGCTGTTCCGGTCGGTCATCGTGATCGAGGCGAGCTCGCGCCGCCGCGCGGCGAACAGGACGGTGGCCTCGCTGAGGTTCGACAACCGCGCCGTCGCGCCGGCTGCCTCGGCCACGGCCGCGCGCAGGTGGGCGGTCAATTCGGACGATGCCACCTGGAAGATCGCAACCAGCAGGCTCTGCTTGTTGGGGTAGTGGTGGTAGACGCCCGGCACGCTGATCCCCGCTTCGGCGGCCACACTCCGCATCGTCGCGCCGTGGTATCCGGTGCTGACGAAGCAGGTGATCGCCGCGCCGAGGACCGGATCGAGGTCGAGGTCGCCATAGTCGCGCCAGTCGAAGGCTTGCGGAGTCAGACTCCCGGAGTCGTCCGCGTCGGGAACGGTCAGCTCGGCGATGGCTTCGGGCGTGGAGCCCAGCGCCTGCGCGATCAAGGTGAAGCGATCGTCGGACAGCACGGTCTTGCCGGTCTCGATTCCGCTCATCGTCCCGACGCTGACACCGATCCGTCGCGCGAGCTCCCGCATTGAGATGCCGGCGAGTTCGCGCGCAGGGCGAATCATCAACTGCGGTGCCGACGGTCGGGACATGTCCTCACGCTATCCCGCCGCGCGTATGGTGTGGACAACGACACATAAGACGCGGGTGGGCGATGTCCGCGCTGCAGGAGGGTTGGTGGTGGGCGCAGAGGTGGTGGGTCCGGCTGACGGACTCGAAATGTTTCGGACGGCGTGCGCGAGGTCGGCGACGCAACCGCTCATCTCGTACTTCGACGTCGAACTCACTGCGGCGACCGTCGATCACCGATCGTCGGCGCTCGCCAGTGCCCTGCGCGAGGACGGTTTCGAACCCGGCGATCGGCTCGCGATCCTCACCCAGAACGATCCGGCCTTCGTCGTCGCGGTCCTCGCCGCGTGGAAGCTCGGCGGCGTGGCGGTGCCCGTGAACCCCATGTACACCGAGCGCGAGTTGGCGTTCCTGTTGATCGACACCGAGACCCGCGCCCTGGTGTGCCTGGAGGAGGAGTTCGCGGGTGTGCCCCGGTCGGTGATCGACGGGGGTGACACGGAGGTGGCGACGGTCGTCCTGATCGATCGCGAGGCCGCCCTGTTCGCGGAGGCGCCCGAGCTCGCCGACGGCGAATTCGCACCGCACCCGATCGCGTCGACCGATCCCGCACTCCTGATGTACACCTCCGGCACCACGGGTGTGCCGAAGGCCGCAGTGATCACACACGCCAACGTCACCGCATCCGCTGAGATCTACCGGCTGCTGATGTCGCTGACCGATGCGGACGTCGTGCTGGCGATCTCGCCGCTGTTCCACATCACCGGCATGATCGGCCATATGGCGGTCGCTTTTCGGACCGGTGCGCGTCTGGTCCTGGCACACCGGTTCGCCGCCGAGGTGATGATCGAGCAGGTTCGCCGCCATCGACCGACCTTCATCGTCGGCACGGTCACGGCGCTGGTCTCCGTGGTCAACGCGTCGACCGGCCCCGAGGATTTCGCCTCGGTGCGCTCGCTGTACACCGGGGGTGCTCCGGTGTCCAGGGCGGTCGCCGACCTGATCGAGTCGGGGACCGGGCAGCCGCTCAACATTCTCTACGGACTGACCGAGACCACGTCGCCTGCGATCGCGACGCCGATGGGCGAGCCGATCCCGGTGGACGCCGAGTCGGGCGCGATGGCGATCGGCCTGCCGGTGCCTGCGACCGTCTGTCGAGTGGTCGACGTCGACGGCAGGCAGGTGGCTGCCGGGGAGGTCGGCGAGATCGAGTTGCGCGGACCCCAGGTCATCGGAGGCTACTGGCGCGCGGGGGAGGACACCGCCGACATCGTCGACGGCGCGCTCCGTACCGGAGACATCGGCTTCGTCGACGAGTCCGGGTGGATCTTTCTGCTCGATCGTCGTAAGGACATGATCACCACGGCCGGTTACAAAGTGTGGCCGCGCGAAGTGGAAGAAGTGCTTGCGCGGCATCCGGCGGTGGCCGAAGCGGTCGTCGTCGGCATGCCCGACGAGACCAGGGGCGAGGAGGTCACCGCGTTCGTGACGGTGCGGTCTGGTCGCACCGTCACTCCCGCCGAGCTCATCGATTTCTCACGGACACAGCTCGCGGCGTACAAGCGTCCGCGCCGGATTCGTATGGTCAGGGAACTACCCAAGAGTCCGACCGGCAAGGTGCTGCGCCGCGAGCTGCGTGGCGAGAACTACTCCTGAATCTCGAGGATCTTCAGACCGAACACGATGGTGTCGCCGGCGTTGATGGTGCCGTCACCGGTGCCGGTCGGGTAGCCGTCTTCGGACGGGATCACCACGGCGACGGTGGAGCCGACCTTCTGTCCCACCAGCGCGTCGCGGAAGCCGGGGACCACGCCGGCGGGGGAGAACTGGGCGGGCTCACCGCGCTGGTACGCGCTGTCGAAGACCTTGCCGGTGGTGCCGTTGACGCCCTCGTAGCAGACGCTGACGTACGACGAATCGGAGACCACGGCGCCGGTCCCCTCGGTGAGGGTCTTGACCTCGGTCTTGTCGACCTTGAACGGGATCGTGATGTCGATCTTCGGCGCCGCGTTGGTGGCCTCGTCGGTGACGGTGAACGCCGCTTGGCCCTGAATGCCCTTGGCGACCCAGGTGGGATCGCCGGAGGGGGCCGCCGCCGGGGCGCAGGAGAGCACGTTGATCGACGGGTCGTCGGCGGGAGCATCGTCGGACGAGCACGAGGTCAGCGCGAGGGCGCTCGCCGCGAGTGGGAACAGGACCAGGGCCTTGAGCTTCAAGGTGGGAGGCTTCATGGTGGGTCAGCCTATCGGGCAGCGTCTCAGCTCGGCTCCGCGGCCATGATCTTGAGCACGAAAACGATCGAGTCGCCGGGCCGGATGGTGCCGTCCGGACTGCCTTCGGGATAGCCGTCCGCGGAGGTCATGACCACCCCCACGGATGCGCCGACCCGCTGTCCGACCAGTGCCTTGCGGAACCCGGGAACCACGCTGTCCGCGCGCATCCGCGTGGGAGTGCCGCGCTGGTACGCACTGTCGAAGACCTCGCCGTTGCGGCCGTTGACGCCCTCGTAGCAGACGTTCACGATGCTGTCGTCGGTGATCTCGTCGCCGTCGCCTGCGGTCAATGTGCGGACCTGGGTCTCGTCGACCGTCAACGGGGCGGTCACCTTGATCAACGGGGCGAACTCATCGGTCGAGCCGGCGATCGCGGCGCTGCCGGACGCGCCGGTGACCTCCCACTGCGCCTTGGTGTCGGCGGGCGGATCGGCCTCCGGGCAGACACCGCCCTCCATGAACGGAGTGGCGCGGGTGACCTTGAGGCTGCTGTCGGCGGCATCGCCGGTGTCGCCGGAACAGCCGGTCACGATCAGGGCGCAGGCGAGGGCGGGGATCAGCAGGAGAGTCTTGCGCTTCATCTGCGCGACACTAGCACTCGTGCGCCTGCCGACCGCAGCCGTGGACCCTGGCACGAAAACGACGATGGCTCGGGGTCCCCCGACTGGACCCCGAGCCACCTGAAGAATCGGTTATGCGCCGATCGCCTTGGCGATCATCGGCCACGACGAGTGCAGTTCGCGCTCCCAGTAGCCCCACGAGTGAGTGCCCTGCGGGCGGATCTTGACCGTGGCCGGAATCTTCAGCTGTGCCAGGCGCTGAGCCATCTGCTGGGTGCAGACGTTGGTGGCGGCTTCGATGGCGCCGCCGAGCGCCACGCGATCGGCCAGGGCGACGCCCTCGGTAGCCGAGCTGCCCGGCGACAGCGACTCGTCCTGACCGGGCAGGCCCGAGTTGGACGACAGATACACCTGCGTTCCGCGCAGCTTCTCCGCATTGAGGTACGGGTCGTTGGCACGCCAGCCCGAGCCCTTGTACGGGCCCCACATGTTGCGGGTGTCGGCCTTGCCGCGGTCCTCGACGACCATGCGGATGTAGCGCTGGCCCACGGAATCGCTGGTGCGCGCGCAGCCGCTGTAGGAGGCGGTGATCTCGTAGAGCTCGGGGTCGGCGATCGCCAGGTTCAGGACGGAGGTGCCTGCCATCGAGATGCCTGCGATGCCGTTCTTGCCGGTGGTATTCAGTTCCTTGTCCAACAGGGGCGGCAGCTCCTTGGTGAGGAACGTCTGCCACATGTGCTTGCCGATCGTCTCGTCGGCCTGCTGCCAGTCGGTGTAGTACGAGAACTTGCCCTTGAGCGGGGTCACCACGTTGACGTGCTTGTTCTTGAAGTAGTCGACGTAGTCGGTGCGGAGTGCCCAGCTGGCTGAATCCTCGCCGCCGCCTGCGCCGTTCAGCAGGTAGAAGGTGGGTGCGGGCTTCGAGGAGTCCTTCGGCACCAGGACGTCGAGCGGCACATCGATGCCCATCGACTCGGAGTACACGGTGATGATCTTGTGCTGGTCGGTGTTGCCCGGCTGCACGGAGATGATCGAGGACGGTGCGGCATCGGCGACGCCGCCGACGACGGACTGGCCGACCGCGGCGGTCGCGAGAAGAAGGGCGCCGGTCAGCAGACTGGCGAGAGAACGGGACTTCATGGTGAGGCGAGTCTTCCACTGCGTGAGCGACGTTGATCACTCGTGTCGGGGCCTGGGAGGGAGGCGAGGGCGAGGGCGACGTCGGTTGCACACGTCACGCTCGCGATCGTTTGTAGCATCGGACTCGGGCACCCGGGCAACTCGCGAACCGTCGGCGGCACAGAAGTGCTCCTCGCCACCGCATAGAGTGCTGGTTATGGCTGGGACTGCGAACCGCGCGGGAGCACGGCGGGCCGACCCGCCGTTCGCCCTGATGCCGTGGGTGTTCGCCGGCGGCATGCTGGGGGCTCCCGCCCGCTACGCCGTCGAGTCGGCCTTACCGGGCGTCGACGGCGGCTTCCCGGTGGCGACCTTCACGGTGAACGTGGTGGGCGCCTTCGTCCTCGGCCTGGTGCTCGAGTCGCTGGCTCTCGCCGGCCCCGACGCGGGTATCCGCAAGCGGCTGCGACTTCTGATCGGCACCGGCTTTCTCGGCGCCTTCACCACGTACAGCAGCTTCGCCGTCGAGATCAACCTGTTGACCACGTCCGACCGGATGGGCGTCGCGGCGGCCTATGCGGCGTCGAGTCTGGTGGTCGGGTTGGTGTCGGTCGCACTCGGCATCGGGGCGGCGCACACCGCGCGGCGACGGTCGGAGGGCGTCGCGTGACCTGGGTGGGGCTGATCGGCCTGAGCCTGTTCGGCGGACTCGGGGCCTCCGCCAGGTTCGTCCAAGACACGTTCGTGAAAGCGCGGGTGACGTCGGGCCTCCCCTGGGGAACTCTCAGCATCAACGTCGTCGGATCGTTTCTCCTGGGACTCATCACCGGTCTGGCGATGTTCGCAGGCGATGCGTCGCAGTGGAGCGTGGTGCTCGCGTCGGGATTCTGTGCCGGCTACACCACGTTCAGCACCGCGATGTTCGACGCCGCGACCCTCGCGCGCGCCGGCCGGTGGCGTGCCGCCGCAGTCGACGTCATCGGGACGTTGGTGCTGTCGGTCGGTGCCGCCGCCCTCGGTATCTGGGTAGCTGCGCTCTAGTGTCGCTGCGCTCTAGAGAAAGAAACGACCCGCTCGGCGAGGAAGTCGCGGAGCGGGTCGTTGCTGGTGGTGATCAGCAGTCGTAGTAGAGGTCGAACTCGTAGGGGTGCGGGCGGATCTGGATCGGCTCGATCTCCGTCTCGCGCTTCAGCGCGATCCAGGTCTCGATGAGGTCCTCGGTGAACACGCCGCCCTGGGTCAGGTAGTCGTGGTCGCGCTCGAGGTTGTCGATGACCTCCGACAGCGCGGTCGGCGCCTGCGGGATGCCCTTGGCCTCCTCCGGCGGGAGCTCGTAGAGATCCTTGTCGACCGGCTCGTGCGGCTCGATGCGGTTCTTGATGCCGTCCAGGCCCGCCATCATCATGGCGGCGAACGCCAGGTACGGGTTGCCCGAGCTGTCGGGGCAGCGGAACTCGATGCGCTTGGCCTTCGGGTTGTTGCCGGTGACCGGGATGCGGACGCAGGCGCTGCGGTTGCGCTGGCTGTAGACCAGGTTGATCGGCGCCTCGTAGCCCTTCACCAGGCGCTTGTACGAGTTGATCGTCGGGTTGGTGAACGCCAGCAGGCTCGGAGCGTGGTGCAGGATGCCGCCGATGTAGTAGCGGGCCATGTCCGACAGGCCGGCGTACCCGGACTCGTCGTGGAACAGCGGCTTGCCGTCCTTCCACAGCGACTGGTGGGCGTGCATGCCCGAGCCGTTGTCACCGAACAGCGGCTTCGGCATGAAGGTCACGCTCTTGCCGTGCTGCCACGCGACGTTCTTGGTGATGTACTTGAACAGCTGGACGTCGTCCGCGGCGTGCAGCAGGGTGTTGAACTTGTAGTTGATCTCGGTCTGGCCGCCGGTGCCGACCTCGTGATGCGCGCGCTCCAGCTCGAAGCCCGACGCGGTCAGGGTCGTCGACATCTCGTCGCGCAGGTCCACGTAGTGGTCGTACGGCGCGACCGGGAAGTAGCCGCCCTTCTGGCGGACCTTGTAGCCGCGGTTCGGGGTGCCGTCGGGGTTGGTCTGGTTCTTGGCGTTCCACCGGCCGGACTCGGACTCGACCTCGTAGTGGGTGCCATTGATCTCGGAGCTGAACGACACCGAGTCGAAGATGTAGAACTCGGCTTCGGCGCCGAAGAAGCAGGTGTCGGCGATGCCCGTGGAGGTCAGGTAGTCCTGCGCCTTGCGCGCGACATTGCGGGGGTCGCGGCTGTAGGCCTCGCGAGTGAAGGGGTCGTGGACGAAGAAGTTGACGTTCATCGTCTTGGCCTTGCGGAACGGATCGATGCGCGCGGTGGCCGGATCCGGCAACAGCATCATGTCGGACTCATCGATCGACTGGAATCCGCGGATCGACGAGCCGTCGAATGCCAGACCGTCTTCGAAGACGTCCTCGGTGAATGCGTGGGCCGGAATGGACAGGTGCTGCATGGTTCCCGGCAGGTCGCAGAAGCGGATGTCGACGTACTCGACGCCCTCTGCCTTGATTCCCTCGAGCAGTTCCTCGTTCGTGTTGTACACGGTTCGCCTGACTCCTTCTTGGTGAATATGCGGCCAGAGTGGTGTCTGGCCTGACATCGCAACGACCGTCGCTCGGTCGTGCGGATCTCGGAATACAGACTACGGAGATGACGTTGCTCGTGCGTTGATCCAATGTTTCTCCTTTGTTACAGCGAGGGCCATTAGGTAACGGAATGCGGCATTTCTCCTCGATTCCTGTGGTGGGCGTCACTCGATTGGGCCTGGTGGGTCCGCTCGATAGGATTGGCTCATGGTCGTTTCCAGAGGAGGCAAGTAGTGGCGCGCGCGACGGGCACATGGCTGTCGGGGCCGCAGTTCCCCGGGGCTGACGACAACGACTACAACGGCCAGGACCTCGGGCTGCCCGCCGACGGCCCGGGTTCGCTGGTCGGTGGCTGGGGCCGGGTGCTCGGCCTCCTGATCGACTGGTTGATCGCCGGCGGCGTCGCGGTCGCGATCATGGGCGTCAAGCCCGCGAACCACATGGCGTCGAGCCTCGAGATGACGATGCGGAGTGCAGCCACGCCGCAGTTGATCATCTGGTGCGTGATCGGCGTGCTGGCCGTCGCGATCTTCGGGTTCACGCCCGGGCAGTTCTTCGTGGGGACGCGCGTGGCGCGTGTCGATCTCGGTCCCGAGCGAACAGCAGCGGAGATCGAGGGACGGGAGCCGCGCGCCGCTGTCGGGATCGTGCGGGCGCTCGGCCGGCAGGTGATTCTGCTCTTCGTGGTCCCGGCGTTGATCAACGACTACAACGGACGGGCCATGCACGATCGCGCGACGGGAACCGCCATCGTTCGCACCCGCTGACCGACGCGCACTCCGCTGAGAACCGGCGCCGTGCAATGATCGTTGCCAACGACCGATGTCACGGTTGATTGGAAGGGTAGAGCATGCGGCTTTCCGGAATGATCACAGCGCTGCTGCCGGGCGCGTACGCGCGGCAGAACCCGCGCATCGAACTCGAGGACGCGGTCGTCATCGTGACCGGTGCGGCCCGCGGCATCGGAGCCGAGGCGGCGGCGATGTTCGCTGCGGCGGGGTCCCGGGTGTGGGTGACCGACGTCGATGCCGATGACGCCGCGCGGTTGGCCTCGACGATCGACGGTGCCCGTTCGGCTCGCCTGGACGTCACGGATCGAGGCGCCTGGGGCTCGGTGGTCGACGAGGTGCTGACGGTGGACGGTCGGATCGACATCCTGGTCAACAATGCGGGGGTGATGCCGACCGGTCCGTTCGCCGAGGAAGCGGCGGCGACAACCGATCTGATCCTCGACGTCAACGTCAAGGGCGTGCTGAACGGCATGGGTGCGGTGCTGCCGACGATGGTCGACGCCGGACGAGGCCACATCGTCAACGTCGCGTCGATGGCGGGAATGCTGCCGCTGCCCGGAATGGTCACCTACAACGCCAGCAAGTTCGCCGCGTATGGGGCGTCGCTCGCGGCCCGGCGGGAGTACGACGGCACCGGCGTCACGGTGTCCGCGGTGTTGCCGTCGGCGGTGCGAACCGAACTGTCGTCGGGGGCCGACCTGGGCGGCGTGCTGCCGACGGTCGATCCGGACGACGTGGTGCGCGCGATCGTGCGGACGGTCCGCACCCGTGCCGCGCGGGTGTCGTCGCCGGGGTGGGTCCTGCCCGGCTGGGCACTCGTGGACCAGTTCGTCCCCGAATCGGTGGAGCGCGTGGTGCGCGAACTGGTGGGCCATCGTCAGGCGATGGCGCTCGATCCCGTCGAGCGGGCGACCTATCTCGCGCGACTGGAGCGCCAGACACTGGAGCACTCCCAGACCAAGGATCAGACCCGATGACCGCGACGGCGCTGGCGATCGGCTGCGGCGGCACCATCGGCGGCGCGTGGGCCATCGCAGCACTCCACGAACTGACCAGGCAGACCGGTTGGAATCCCGCCGACGCCACCGTGCTGCAGGGGACCTCGGCCGGAGCCGAGATGGTGACGATGCTGGGCGGCGGCTTCTCGGCGTCCGATCTCGCCGACATGCAGGCTGGTCGACCGACGGACCCGATCCTGGAACGACACCTCGCCGACACCCCGCCCAGCCTGCCTCGTGTTCCGGGACCGGCGATGCCGAACCCGTCGACCCTGTGGACCCGGGGCGGCGGACACGCGAAGCTCGTCGGCATCGCGCCGCGCGGACGCGGGGACGCGTCGTGGCTGCGACGCCTTGCGGAGGCGACGGCCGGTGACGACGGTCGGGCGGCGCACCCGGGCGTCCGGATGGTGGCCTGTCGTGTCGACGACGGACGACGGGTGGCCTTCGGCGCCCCGGGAGCCCCGTGGGCGACGGCGAGCGAGGCGCTGCGCGCTTCGTGGGCCATTCCCGCCTGGATGCCGCCGGTCACCATCGACGGCCGCGACTACGTGGACGGGGGAGCGGCGTCGACCGCATCCGTCGACCTGATCGGGGCGAGCGAAGCCGATCTGATCTACGTGATCACGCCGATGGCGTCCGCGCCGACCGTTCGTGCGCCCGGCATCGGCGGACTGCTCGAGGCGGCCGCGTTGCGTCGCCCGATGTCGAAGGTGCTCGACGCCGAGATCGAGACGGTCCGACGTCGCGGTACCCGCGTGGTGCACATCGCGCCGAGCCGCGAGGACATGGCCGGCCTCGGCGCGAACTTCATGAATCGAAACCGCAGGGAGCAAGCGTTCGACGCCGCCCGCCGGACGGTCGGAGCGACCGTCGAGCGCGCGCTGGAGACCGCGCGATGACCGCGCCCCGGGAACCGCGGATCGTGGTCATCGGCGCGGGCGTCGCGGGCATCACCACCGCGTACGTGTTGCAGGATGCAGGCTTCACCGACTTCACTGTCCTGGAGAAGGGAAGTGACGTCGGCGGAGTCTGGTACTGGAACCACTATCCGGGCCTCACCTGCGACGTGCCGTCGCAGATCTATCAGTTCGGCTTCGCGCCCAAGCCCGACTGGTCGAAGATCTGGTCCACCGGCCCCGAGATCCAGCGGTACCACCGCGACGTGGCCGAAGACCTGGGCCTGATGGACCGGATCCGCCTCGACACCGAGGTGACGAGTGCGGTCTACGACGACGACGCGGGCACCTGGACGGTGACTCTCGCCGACGGCGAGCACCTCGTCGCCGACTTCGTCGTGTGCGCCACCGGCGTCCTGCAGAACCCGGCGATCCCGGACATCGCGGGTCTGGAGTCCTTCGCCGGACCGGTGGTCCACACCGCGCGCTGGGACGACGAGCTCGCGACCGCGGGCAAGCGGATCGCCGTGATCGGGACCGGGTCGACCGGGGTGCAGGTGGTCTCGGCGCTGCAGCCGCAGGCGCAGTCGCTGGTCCACTTCACCCGCACGCCGCAGTGGATCCTGTGGGCGCCGATGTGGTTGCCCCAGCTCCCGTTCGCCGGGGCTGCGCTGAAGGCATTTCCGTCCGCGCATCACGCGCTGTATCGCGGGCTGCTGTGGGGTTCGGGCATTCTCGCCGACATCGTCCGCAACGACACCTGGCGTCGCCGCGCAGTGCAGGCCTACGCGCGGTTGTCGTTGCGGAGGCAGGTCCCGGACGGCGCCCTGCGTGAGGCACTGACGCCCGACTACCAGCCGCTGTGCAAACGCCAGGTGGTGTCGGGGAGCTACTACCGGGCCATTCGGGCCGCCAACGCCGACCTGGTGACCGACGGCATCGCCGAGGTCACCGAGGACGCGATCATCACCTCCGACGGCACCCGTCACGAGGTGGACGTGATCGTGTTGGCCACCGGCTTCCGCGCGCACGACTACATGCGGCCGATGGAAGTGGTCGGTCGCGACGGGCTGACCATCGACGAAGCCTGGGAGGGCGGGCCGCGGGCCTACCGGATGACGGCGATCCCGGGCTTTCCGAACCTGTTCACGGTCCTGGGGCCGAACTCGCCCACCGGATCCATCTCCCTGCAGCACACCGCCGAGCGCACCGCTCGCTACCTGGTCTCGTGGTTCGATGCCTTCCGCCGCGGAGAGGCCGATCGGATCGAGGTCACCGAGAGCGCGACCGCCGCGTTCAACGAGCAGGTGGTCGCGGCTCTCGAGCCGACCGTCTGGAACACCGGCGGCTGCAACTCCTGGTACTTCAACGAGTCAGGTGTGGTGGACCTGTGGCCGTTCGACCGCCGTGAGCTCGACGCGATGCTCAGTCGTCCCGACCCGAGTCACTTTCACGTGCGGCGAGGCTAGCCGCCGAGTGCGAGCCGAGCAGGGCGCGCACTTCGGCGGTGCCGTCGGCCTTGCGAGCCGTGCGGTGCGCGATGCGCCACCCGTCGTCGGTACGCACCAGCTGCCAGTAGTTCACGGTGGTCCGGAGGACGCTGTAGTCCTTGGAGTTCGCGTTCCGCAACACCAGTTGCGAGTAGCTCACGACGGTCGCTTCGTCGCCCTCGACGCGAATCTGCGGGGCGCTCATCACGTGCCCGCACCCGCGTCGAATCAAACCCTGGTGCATGTCGCCGGTGACCATCGCGGCGATCTCGTCGGCCCCCGACAGGATTCCGGTGTCGACGTCGTAGACGCCGTCGTCGGTGAACAGCGCGAGGACGTCGTCCACCGAACCGGTGTCGATGGCCGGACCGTAGCGGTAGATGAGATCGGTGATGGCGAGCTGATCCTCGACATCGTGCAGCCTCTTCTCGAGGGCCGCGAGGCGTTCTTCGACGGTCATGGCGACAACTCTCCTGCGGGGGTGAAGGCCACGCCGAGGGCCTGGCCGATGGCGTGCAGCTCGGTGAGCTGCTCGACGTAGTGTGCGACGCTCGTCGCTGCGATGGACGCGGTCACGATCGTGGCTCCGGCGTCGCCGAGACGATCGATTCGTCGCCTGGTCTCGCCGGGATCGCCCAGCGGGTCCAGCGGACCGCTGGGGAGGATCACGTCGAAGTCGGCGGGCAGGTCGGTGGCCGCGAGCATGTCGCGCACCTGGTCCGGCGTCAGCGCGAACGGGCTGAAACCGTTGCCGAGTTCGACGGCACGGCGCAGCGCGCGTCGGCTGCGGCCACCCACCCAGACCGGGACCTGGGCCTGCGCGGCATGAGGCTCCACGGTGACGCCGTCGTAGGCGTAGTACGGTCCGGCGTGCGACGGCGTCCCGGTGGCGAACGCGGAACGAATCGCCGCGAGCGCATCGTCGGCGCGAGCTCCGCGCCCGGCGAACTCGGCGCCCAGGAGTTCGAACTCCTCCTCGAGGCTGCCGACACCGACGCCGAGCACCAGCCGACCGCCGGACACTTGATCCAGCGTCCCGTAGCGCTTGGCGACCTCCAACGGGTGGTGATAGCCGAGTACCAGCACACTGGTCGCGAACCGGATCTGTCGCGTCACCGCGGCCAGATAGCCGAACGTCGCGAGCGGATCCCAGTAGACGCCGCCGCGCTCGGCCGCCACCTCGTCCGGGACGGCGACGTGCTCGCTGCAGGTGACGTGGTGGAATCCGAGAGCGTCGGCGACTCGGGCCACGGTGGCGATTTCGGTGATCCCCGCGCCGTGCTCCCACTCCTGCGTGGTCGGCGGATACGCGGTGACGATCGGGAGACCGAGGCCGATTCGCATCAGAGCTTTCCGACGATCTTCTTGATGCCCTCGATCGACTTGAGGATGAGCGTGTCGCGGCCGGTGGCCGACGATCGTGCTCGCGCCACCTCGACGTTGCCCTCGGTGATCCACACCGGACCGTCGGCGAGGTGGGCGAGGCCCTCCGCGGCGACGGCTTCGGGGTCGGACGCCGAGATCCCCGGAATGTCGAAGTTGAGGCCCTTGCGTGCCATCGCGGGGGTGCGTGTGAGACCGAGGACCAGGTGCAGGACGTCCACGCCGCGCGGCTTGGACTCGGCCCACAGGCCCTCGGCGAAGATCCGGCTGAACGCCTTCGACGCCGCGTAGATGCCTTCGCGGTCGGAGCCGGAGTAGCCGGACAGGGAGCCGACGAGGATCACGCCGCCGCGACCGCGCTCCACCATCGCCTGGGCGAAGTGGTGCACCAGCGGAATCTGGCGGGTCACGTTCAGGTCGAGGACCTGCAGGTGCTTGTCGAGGTCGCCGCCGACGAACTCGCTGCCGTAGGTGTTGGCGCCGGCGTTGAGGATCAGCAGGCCCACCTCGATGTCGGCGGTGGCCGCGATGAGCTTGTCGATCGCGTCGTCGGCCAGCAGGTCGAGGGCCACCGTGCGCACTTCGGCGCCGGCCTCGCGGACGTCGACGGCCGCGGCTTCGAGGCGCTCGGCATTGCGGGCCATCAGCACGATGTTGAAGCCGTCGGCGGCGAGCTGCTTGGCGAACGCCGAACCGACTCCTTCGGAGCCGCCGACGATGAGGGCCCACGGGCCGTACTTGGTGAGATCGGTCATGTCATGCTCCTCGACGACGGGTGGTACGGCTGACGTTGCGCATCTTGGCGCCTTGCGGCATCGGGCCCTTGGGCATCGCCGGGCCGGAAGCGCCCTTGGCCTTCAGCGCGGCCAGGCGGCCTTCGAGCGCATCCATGCGCTTGCGGTCGATGTTGCTGGGCAACTTGCGGATGTGCTTCTCGAGCTTGGAGAGCGGAACCATGCCTTCGCCGTCGCCCACCAGGATCTCGTAGATCGGGGTGTCGCCGACCACGCGGGCGGCCTTCTTCTTCTCCTGCGAGAGGATCGGCTTGATGCGGCTGGGGGAGCCCTCGCCGACCAGGATCACACCCGGCTTGCCGATGACGCGGTGCACGGCATCGAGGTGGGAGGTGCCGGTGACGGCCTGCTGCACGCGCCACTGGCCGCGAATGTTGCTGAGCGCCCAGCCCGCCGCACCCGGCTGGCCTTCGGCCTTCTTGTAGACACTGCGCTGGACTCGGCGTCCGAACAGGACGAACGAGAGCAGCACACCGAGGATCAGGCCCAACGGAATCATCAGCCACAAGCTGCCGAAGACGAACTCGCCGAGAAGGGCGAAGATCAGCGTCGCGACGACGATGGTTCCGACCATCAGCGGGATGAGGGCCTTGTCCTCCTTCCGCTGCATCTGGAACGCCTGCCAGATCTGCTGTCTGCGTTCCTTGCTGGCCGCCTTGCGAGCGACCTTTGCGGCCCGCTTCGCCTCTTTACTCGCGTTGTCTTGCGCCTTCGCCATACCCGCCACTCTACGGGGCGCGAATTGGGCTTCGTCGCGGTGTCACCCGGTCTGTGGGACGCGGCATTCAGTCCGGGCGATCGAGTCGGACGGTCACCGCATACGTGCGAGGACCGACGACGCCTCCTGGCTGGCGGAGCCGGCCTGAGCGAGGTGCGCGAGTTCCGGCGCCAGTTCGCGCCCGTGGCGAGCCATCGCCTGGGCGTAGAGGCGACCGGCGCGGTACGACGAGCGGACCAGCGGTCCGGCCATCACCCCGGCGAAGCCGAGTTCTTCGGCGTACTTCGAGTGCTCGACGAACTCCTCGGGCTTCACCCAGCGCTCCACCGGATGGTGACGCACCGACGGGCGCAGGTACTGGGTGATCGTGATGATGTCGCAGCCGGCGTCGTGCAGGTCCCGCAGCGCGGACTGAATCTCCTCGGGGGTCTCGCCCATGCCGAGGATGAGGTTCGACTTGGTGACGAGACCGAAGTCGCGCGCCCGGGTGATGACCTCCAGCGACCGCTCGTAGCGGAACGCCGGGCGGATGCTCTTGAAGATGCGCGGCACCGTCTCGAGGTTGTGCGCGAGCACCTCGGGCCGTGATTCAAAGACCTCGTCGAGCAGGTGGGGCCGCGCGTGGAAGTCGGGGATCAGGTTCTCCACGCCGGTGCCCGGGTTGAGCTCGTGGATCTTGCGCACCGTCTCGGCGTACAGCCACGCGCCCTCGTCGGGGAGATCGTCGCGG
Source organism: Gordonia sp. (in: high G+C Gram-positive bacteria) (assembly GCF_012515855.1). GTDB lineage: Bacteria > Actinomycetota > Actinomycetes > Mycobacteriales > Mycobacteriaceae > Gordonia. The sequence goes on along the minus strand of NZ_JAAYXO010000142.1, from coordinate 17,627 downwards.
GCCACACCGGTGATCGTCGAGTAGCGCAGACCCATCGCCTGAACGGACTCGGCCACGCGGCGGGGCTCGTCGCGGTCGAGCGGTGCGGGCTTGCCGGTGTCGATCTGGCAGAAGTCACAGCGCCGGGTGCACTGCTCGCCGCCGATCAGGAAGGTGGCCTCGCGGTCCTCCCAGCACTCGTAGATGTTGGGGCAGCCGGCCTCTTCGCACACCGTGTGCAGACCTTCGCTGCGGACCAGGCCCTTGAGCTCGGTGTACTCCGGGCCCATGGTGGCGCGCGTCTTGATCCACTTGGGCTTGCGCTCGATCGGGGTCTGCGCGTTACGCACTTCGAGCCGCAGCAGTTTGCGGCCGTCGGGGGCGTCGGCGGGACGCGGCGACGAGGGGCTGGCTGGGGTGGTGGTCACGGCACAGATCCTACGCTGGGGTCGAGGGCGGGGCCGGAGGCGTCGTCGAGGCACCGCTGCACGAGCTCGGCGACGTCGTCGAGGATGGAGTCGACGGTGATGGCCGAGCCGGTCTCCTTGGCGAGTGAAGTGACGCCCGCATCGGCGATCCCGCAGGGGACGATCGCGTCGAACACCGTCATGTCGGGGTCCACGTTCAGAGCGAATCCGTGCAGGGTGACGCCCTTCGCCACGCGGATGCCCACCTGGCCGAGTTTCCGCTCGCCTGCGGCGTCGCTGATCCAGACCCCGGAGCGCCCCGCGACCCGACCGGTGGTGACACCGTTGCGGGCGCAGACGCCGATCAGCGCCTCTTCCAGGCGGCGTACGTAGTCGACGACGTCGAGCGGTTCGGCGAGCTTGATGATCGGGTAGCCGACCAACTGTCCCGGGCCGTGCCAGGTGATGCGACCACCGCGGTCGACCTCGATGACCCGCGCGCCGTTGACCGGACGGTCGGAGTCCTCGGTCCGCTTGCCCGCGGTGTAGACCGACGGGTGCTCAAGCAGCAGCATCACGTCGTGATCCAGTTCGCCCGACGCCCGCTGGTCGGCGAGCCGGTGCTGAAGCTGGTAGGCCTCGTCGTAGTCGACGGTGCCGAGCAGGCGGACTTCGACGGAGGTTCCGTCGGCCCGCGACGATGCGTTACGCACAGCTGTACTCCAGTGCAGTAGTCAGATTCGGGTGAGTGTGGGCGAAGCCGGACTCGACGAGCTTGGTCGGGATCACCCGTGAGGACGCCAGGATCATCTCCTCGACCATCTCGCCGCCTGCCCGCCGGGCCACGAAGGCGGGCACCCGCATCAGGGCGGGCCGGTGCACGGCGCGGGCGAGGTGATCGGAGAAGTCGGCGAACCGTGCAGGCTCGGGGGAGGTGAGGTTCACCGGCCCGATGATCGTGTCGTCGTGCAGGACGTGCGTGATGGCGGCGATCTCATCGGGCAGGGTGATCCACGAGAACCACTGCCTACCGTCTCCGATCCGTGCTCCGAGTCCGAGGCGGTAGAGCGGGCGGAGCTTGGCGAGCAGACCGCCGCGACGCGACAGGACCGGTCCCGTGCGGAGCAGCACGACGCGCGCCGAGTCGGCGGCAGGCCTTGTCGCGGCCTCCCAGTCGGTCGTCAGGTCGGCGAGGAAACCGGTGCCGGCCGCTGTCGACTCGTCAGCGGGCGTCTCGCCGGTGTCGCCGTAGAAGCCGGTGGCGCTGGCGTTGATGAAGATGCCGACGCCCGCTGCGGCGACCGCTTCGGCGAGCACGGTGGTGGGAATGATGCGGGAGTCGCGGAGGCGTTGCTTCACCTGACCGCTCCAGCGGTGATCACCGATGCCCTCACCGCCGAGACCGATCACCGCGTCGAAACCGTCGAGCGCCTGCGGCGCCAACCGGCCGTCCTGCGGAGACCACTCGATCTCCCGCTCGCCGACGGGGGCACGACGCACCAGAGTGTGGACGTCGTGCCCCGCCTGCGACAGTGCGGGAACCAGGGCCGAACCGATCAGCCCGTGGCTGCCCGCAACTGCAATGCGCATGTCCGGTGCTTACAGCCCCAGATCGGCTGCGAACTCCGCGCCCTCGAGACGCTGACGGACCGTCGTCATGAACCGGCCGGCGTCGGCGCCGTCGACCAGGCGGTGGTCGTAGGTCAGCGGCAGGAACGCCATCGATCGTGCAGCGATCGACTCGGTGCCGTCTTCTCCGGTGAGGACCACCGGACGCTTGACGATGGCGCCGGTACCCAACATGGCCGCCTGCGGCGGGACCAGGATCGGGGTGTCGAAGAGCGCGCCGTTGCTACCGATGTTGGTGATGGTGAACGTGCCGCCTGCGAGCTCGTCGGGCTTCAGGTTGCCCGAGCGTGCGCGATCGGCGATGTCGGCGATGGCGCGTGCCAGGCCGGCGAGGGAGAGGTCGTCGGCGTTGTGGATCACCGGCGACAAGAGCCCCTGAGGGGTGTCGACGGCGATGCCCAGATGCACGTCCGCGTGGTACGTGATCTCCTTGGCCTGCTCGTTGATCGACGCATTGATGTTCGGGTGCACCTTGAGCGCCTCGACCACGGCCTTCGCGAAGAACGGCAGGAAGGTCAGGTTGACGCCCTCCGCGGCCTTGAAGTTCGCCTTCGCCGCGGTGCGCAGCTGCGCGATGCGGGTCATGTCGACTTCGTGAACCTGGGTCAGTTGAGCACTCGTCTGCAGCGACTCACGAGTCTTGGCCGCGGTGATCTGACGGATGCGGTTGATCTTCTGCGTGGTTCCACGCAGCGCATCGAGCTCGGGGCTGGCAGCGGGTGCCGGTGCCGAGGCGGCGGCCGGTGCGGCGGCGGGAGCTGCTGCGGCGGGAGCCGGGGCAGCCTTGGCCTCGGCTGCGGCGAGCACGTCCTGCTTTCGGATGCGGCCGCCGACGCCGGTGCCCTTGACCGTCGACAGGTCGATGCCGTTCTCGGCAGCCAGCTTGCGGACCAGCGGGGTCACATACGGAGTCGACTGCAGTTCGGTGGACTCGGCAGCGGCGGGAGCAGCGGCCGCGGGAGCAGGAGCGGCCGGGGCAGCCGGAGCCGGAGCAGCGGCGACGGGAGCCGGAGTCGGCTCGGGCGCCGGTTCCGGAGTGGGCGCGGGTGCGGGTGCTGCCGGCGCGGCGGCTGCGGCGCCGGGCTCACCGATCACGGCGAGTCGTCCGCCGACCTCGACGATGTCGTCGGTGTCCGCGATGATCTCGAGCAGCACGCCTGCGGCGGGCGAGGGGATCTCGGTGTCGACCTTGTCGGTCGAGACCTCGACCAGCGGCTCGTCGATCGCGACGGTGTCGCCGACCTGCTTGAGCCAGTTGGTGACGGTGCCCTCCGTGACGGATTCGCCGAGTTCCGGCATCACGATGTCGGTGCCGCTTCCGGACGCCGCGGGAGTCGGTGCGGCGGCGGGCGGAGGATCAGCGGGAGCAGCAGCGGCGGGTGCCGGCTCGGGCTCGGGTTCGGGCTCCGGCTCCGCAGCTGCGGCGGCAGGCGCGGCAGCTTCGCCGGCGTCTCCGATCAGCGCGAGCTGGCCGCCGACCTCGACGATGTCGTCCTCAGCGGCGACGATCTTGACCAGCACGCCCGCCACGGGCGAGGGGATCTCGGTGTCGACCTTGTCGGTCGAGACCTCGAGCAGCGGCTCGTCGATCGCGACGGTATCGCCCTCCTGCTTCAGCCATTGGGTGACGGTTCCCTCGGTGACGCTCTCGCCCAGTGCGGGCATCTCGACAGAGAAGGCCATTTGCTTGTGACTCCCTAACAATTTCGTGAACTGTGCTGTTCGGTCGATCATTCAGTCCGGGTGATGGTGTGGTGCACCAACTGATCGTGTGCCGGCGCCCGCGATATCGGCCGGGTGAGCCGACTTCCGTGAGTCAGCCTACTCCGAAAGATTCTTCCTGCTGTGGCAGTCCGGCGAACCTCGAAGTGAGGCAGATATCACTGCTGCGACGGATCTCCGGCGATGTCCTCGATGACGGCGACGATGGTCCGGACGGGTACGCCGGTGCCGCCCTTCGCGGTGTAACCCCACGGTCCGCCGCTGTTGAACGCCGGGCCTGCGACGTCGATGTGAGCCCAGTCGAGGCCCTCGGTGACGAACTCGCGGAGGAAGATGGCTGCCGAGAGCATGCCGCCCCAGCGATGGTTGGTGACATTCGCCAGGTCGGCGACGCGCGAGTCGAGGTCGCCGCGCAGCTCGGTCGGCATCGGCATCGGCCAGCCGTTGTCACCGACCGCCTGCGAGGTCGCTGCCACGCAGTCGCGGAAGTCGTCGGTGCCGAGGACGCCCGGGGTCCGGGTGCCGAGTGCCACCATCTGCGCGCCGGTGAGCGTCGCGGTGTCGATGAGGAAGTCCGGCTTGTCCTCGCACGCGCGGACGATCGCGTCGGCCAGGATGAGGCGACCTTCGGCGTCGGTGTTGAGCACCTCGACGGTGGTCCCGCCGTACTGGGTGAGGACGTCGCCCGGGCGCTGCGCGGTGGACGACGGCATGTTCTCCGCCATCGGGACGGTGGCGATCACCGTCACCGGAACGTCGAGGCGAGCGGCGGCGATGGTCGACGCGATGACCGCGGCGGCGCCGCCCATGTCCGAGGTCATCTGGTCCATGCCCGCGGCGGGCTTGATCGAGATGCCGCCGGTGTCGAACGTGACGCCCTTGCCGACGAGGGCCACGGTGCGCTCGGCGCCCTTCGCCTCGTGGGTGAGGCGGACCAGGCGCGGCTTGCGCGAACTGCCCTGACCGACGCCGATGATGCCGCCGTAGCCGCCCTTGGCGAGTTCCACCTCGTCGAGGATCTCCACCCGCAGGCCCGCCTTACTCGCGAGGACGCGTGCGCGCTCGGCGAACTCGGCGGGGAACAGGATGTTGGGCGGGGTGTTGACGAAGTCGCGGGCGATGGCCACCGAGTCGGCGACGATCAGCGCGTGGTCGAGTTCGGCCTTGTCCTGCTTGGTCTTGGCGTCGACCGCCAACAGCACCGTCGCCGGCGGACGCTTGGCCGACCGCGACTTGTCGCTGCGCGTCTCGTCGAATCGGTACGCGCCCAGGTACGACCCCTCGGCGGCGGGCCCGACGCCCGCGGCGGACAGCGTGCTGACTACGCGAGCCGAGCCGTCGACGGCGCGGATCGCGGTGCCCGCGGCCTGCCGGACGGCCTCGGCGTCGTCGAGGTTCGCGGCCGCGCCGAGTCCGACGGAGACCACGAGACCGACCGGGAGGGCGGCAGGGGCGGGGACCTTGGTGATCTCGCCGGTGGCGCCGGTGGCGCCGAGTGCCTTCAAGCTCTCGCTGAGCTGTTCGGCGGTCGCGTCGTCGAGCAGATCGTCGACGAGGAGCAGCGACGGATCGTCGTCCCCTTCGGCTGCGGAGATCAGCCCGACGATCAAGGCGTCGTCGTCGCTCGAGAGTCCGGTGGTCAGGTCGATGCGGGGACCGCGGACGCGGTCGGAGAAGTCGTTGGCGCTCACGCCGTTCAACTCTGCCACAGGTGCGGGCGGGACGGTCCGGGAACTCCCGGTGGGCGGGGGCGATACCGTTAGCGGCATGACTGAACTCCTCGCCGGCCCGATCGCCGATCGTCACACCGCCCTGGGCGCCTCCTTCGCCGAGTTCGGCGGATGGAACATGCCGGTCTCGTACGCGGGCACCGTCGCCGAGCACACCGCGGTCCGCGAGGCCGTCGGCATCTTCGACGTCAGCCACCTCGGCAAGGCGCTCGTCGCAGGTCCCGGCGCGGCGGCGTTCATCAACCGGACGCTCACCAACGACCTGGGCAAGATCGAAGTCGGCAAGGCGCAGTACACCATGTGCTGCACACCGGACGGAGGGGTGATCGACGACCTGATCACCTACCTGGTCAGCGACGACGAGGTCTTCCTCATTCCCAACGCCGCCAACACCCCGGCCGTCATCGCTGCATTGGAGGCAGTCGCGCCGGAGGGCGTGACGATCACCGACCAGCATCGCGACTACGCGGTCTTCGCCGTTCAGGGGCCGAAGTCGACCGAGGTGCTCGACGCCCTGGGGCTGCCCACCGAGATGCCCTACATGGCGTTCGCCGACGGGACGATCACCGTGGACGGCCGCGAGATCGCGATGCGCGTGTGCCGCACCGGGTACACCGGTGAGCACGGGTACGAGGTGCTCCCCGCGTGGGACGACGCGGGCGTCGTCTTCGACGCACTGCTGGCGCAGGTGACCGAGCGTGGCGGACAGGCGGCCGGGCTGGGGGCGCGCGACACCCTTCGCACCGAGATGGGCTACGCGCTCCACGGTCATGAGTTGAGCGTCGACATCACGCCGGTGCAGGCGCGGTCGGCCTGGGCCGTCGGCTGGGACAAGCCGGAGTTCTTCGGCCGCGACGCGCTGATCGCGGAGCGCGCTGCGGGACCGGCGCGTCGCCTGTACGGTCTGCTCGCCACCGGCCGCGGGGTCCCGCGTGCGGATTGCACGGTGCACCTGGAAGCCGGCGGTCCGGCGATCGGCGTCTGCACGTCGGGCACCTTCTCGCCGACCCTGAAGCAGGGCATCGCGCTGGCCTTCATCGACGTCGCGTCGGGCGTCAAGAAGGGCGACGAGGTCGTGGTCGACGTCCGTGGTCGCGCGCTGAACTGCACGGTCGTCCTCCCACCGTTCGTGCAGACGCACGTCTGATCCCGGCGATGCCGCCGGTGCGCGAAAATCTGTTTGCGCCTCGGCGGTAACATGCTCGTATGACCTTGCAGTTCACCCGTACCGAGCATCCGCATCCGGTGTCGGAGAACCGTCGCGCCGAGATTCTCGCCGCGCCGGGCTTCGGCAACTACTTCACCGACAACATGATCGCGGTGGACTACGACCGAGAGCGCGGATGGCACGGCGCTCGGGTGACTCCCTACGGACCGATCGCGCTCGACCCGGCGGCGATGGTTCTGCACTATGCACAGGAGATCTTCGAGGGGCTCAAGGCCTACCGTCAGCCCGACGGCTCGATCGCGGCATTCCGACCGGAGGCCAATGCGGCGCGGTTCAACGCCTCGGCTCGTCGACTGGCGATGCCCGAGCTCGACGAGGCCGACTTCCTCGGCTCGCTGCGGGCCCTGCTCGCCGCCGACCACGCGTGGGTTCCCGCCGCGGGCGGTGAGGAGTCGCTGTACCTGCGTCCATTCATGTTCGCGTCGGAGGCCAGTCTCGGCGTCCGTCCCTCGGACAAGTACGTCTATTCGCTGATCGCCTCGCCCGCGGGCGCCTACTTCAAGGGCGGCCTCAAGCCGGTCAGCGTCTACCTGTGCACCGAGTACGTGCGTGCCGTCCCCGGTGGAACGGGCGACGCCAAGTTCGGCGGCAATTACGCGGCGTCGCTCCTCGCGCAGGCGCAGGCCGCCGAGAAGGGTGCCGACCAGGTGGTCTGGCTCGACGCCCTGGAACGCCGCTACATCGAGGAGATGGGCGGCATGAACCTCTTCTTCGTCTACGGCTCGGGCTCTGATGCGCAATTGGTGACGCCGGAGCTGACCGGGTCGCTGCTGCCCGGCATCACGCGGAGTTCGCTGCTGACCCTGGCCGCGGATTCGGGCTACAAGGTCGACGAGCGTCGGATCTCGGTCGACGAACTGCGCGAGGCGGTCGCCAACGGCGACATCACCGAGGTCTTCGCCTGCGGCACTGCCGCCGTCATCACACCGGTCGGTCGCGTGCAGAGCGACACCCACGACTATCTGATCGGCGACGGCACTACCGGCGAGGTGACGCAGGCGCTGCGCAATACGCTCACCGGCCTGCAGCGCGGCACGGTCGACGACGTCCACGGCTGGATGACGACGCTGTACCCGGCCCCGTGAAAGCAGCGGTCGTCGGGGGCTAGAGCAGCAACCCGACGGCCGTCAGCGTGGCCGACAGCTCGATGGTTGCGCCGATCACGTCGCCGGTGATGCCGCCGGTACGGCGTGCGCAGTGGCGAGTGAACACCCACGCGAACGCCAGGACCAGCGTGACGGTCACCGCCGCCTGAACCGAGACGGCGCAGGCGGCGCCAACCGCGACCACGGCCCAGAACGCGGCGGACACCCCCTGCGAGTCGGCGACCAGTGCGCCGAAGCCGTCGGCGTTGGCCGCGGCGAGCCCGCGACGACAGACCAGCGGCACCGTCGCGCGACTGACGAACACGACGAGGGCGATCTGGCCCCAGCCGGCCCAACCTGCGGCGGCGGTCGCGAAGGCGCCGAAGGCGACGGACTGGATGAGGACCACCAGTGCGAGCGCTGCTGCGCCGAACGGGCCGACGTCACCGGTACGCATGATCTGGCGGACGCGGTCGGGGTCGCCGTAGCTGCCGAGGCCGTCGACCGTGTCGGCCAGTCCGTCCAGGTGCATGCCGCGGGTCGCCAGCGCGAGAAAGGCGACGACCGCCGCCCCGATCAGCACCGCGGGCAGGTCGGTGCGGGTGAGGGCGAAGGCGATCCCGCAGCCCAGCGCCCCGAGGACCAGGCCGACCAGCGGCACCGCGGTGATCACCGTGCCGCCTCGCCGACGATCGAACTCACCGCGGGGTTGGGGGAGCGGTGCCACGGTCAACCACGTGAATGCGTCGTGGACGCCTCGCAGACCGCGCGTGAGCATGCGGGCTACTGACCGCTGTCGCTGACGCCCGCTTCGTCGAAGGTCGCCATGTCGGCGAGGAGATCGATCGACGACGCGACGAGCGGTAGCGCCGCGACGGCGCCGGTGCCCTCGCCCAGTCGCATCGACATGTCGATCAACGGCGACAGTCCCAGATCGTCGAGCGCGAAGCGATGCGCGGGTTCGGTGGAGATGTGGCCCGCCTGCCACCACGATGCGGCGCCCGGAGCCATCCGGTGGGCCACCAGCGCAGCGGAGGTGGTGATGACACCGTCCAGCAGGGCGGGCGTCTTCCGGACCGCCGCCTGGGCTAGGAACCCGGCCATGGCGGCGATGTCGGCTCCGGCGACAGCGGCCAACAGGGCCAGTGGCTCATTGCGGTACCGGCGCGCGTGGCGCATGCCGTCGCGGATGGCGGCGGTCTTGCGAATCCACGTGGCGTCGTCGATACCGGTGCCGCGACCGACCACGACCACCGGTTCGCGATCGGTCAGGGTGCCGACCAGAACCGCGGCCGGCGTGGTGTTGCCGATCCCCATGTCGCCCGCGATCAGCAGATCGGCGCCGGAGTCGACGAGCTGATCGGCCATCGCCCGACCGGCCGCCACGGCGCGACGGGCCTCGGCGATGGTCAGCGACTCGCCCTTGCGGAGGTCGCCGCTGCCCGCACGCACCTTGTAGCGGGAGACGTGCGGATCAGTCTCGGCGGCCACGGCCATGTCGAGCACGTGCACCGCCACGCCTGCGCGGCGTGCGAGGACGTTGATCGCGGCGCCGCCGGACGAGATGGCGGCCACCATCTGCGCGGTGACCTCCGGCGGATAGGCCGAGACCCCGTCCGTGGCGACCGCGTGATCGCCCGCGAAGACGACCACCGCGGGGGCGGTCAGTGCGCGCGGCGGGCAGATGCCTTGGCACGAACTCATCCAGATGCTGAGATCCTCGAGGCGACCGAGCGAACCCGCAGGCTTCGTCAGTCGCAGCTGGCGCGCACGGGCCTCGTCGGCGATCTCGTAGTCGGGCAGTTCGACGGCGGGGAACACCTCGGCGTCGATGGCAGTGAGGTCGACGGCGGGGAGGTCGACGGCGGGGAGGTCGACGGTGGGGAGCTCGGCCGCCGGGAGCTCCGACGTCTGCGCGACCGGGACCGCCGCCTGTACGGGGGCCGGGGTCAGGCGCTCTGCGGCCCGGGGCAGTTCGAGTGTTCGTCCGGCGACCACCAGCGTCGTCGTGTCACAGACCCGGGCGACGGCGGCATTGAGACGTCCGAGTTCGTCGGCGAAGCGTCGTCCCGACGCGGTGGCCGGGACCACCGACAGGCCCACCTCGGGACTCACGATCGCGAGTGGCCCGGTGAACGTCTCGATGGCCTCGCACAGGTCGGCGACGGTGTCGCTGATGTCGACCGAGGCGTCGTCCCACGCCCGTGCGGCGTCCAGGACCCCCGTGAGCCAGTTGCCGAGGTCGTCGATCAGTGTCGCCTCCGCGGGCTCTTCGCGGAGCAGCACGGCGAGATCGCGGGACTCGACGGTGCGGTACCGCTCACCGCGCCGAGATCGGTGCGTCTCGATGCGATCGCGCCACGAGCCGTCGCCGTCGACGGCGCCGGTGGCGATGTATCGCACGGCGGTGACGTCGTCGAGGAGGCTCTCCGCATGCGCTGACTTCCCCGAGCGGATCCCGCCGAGTACCAGTGCGCGCACAGGCTAGACCTTGTCGCCGGGCTTGGCCTGAGGGCGCGGAGCGCGCATCATCCGCAGCTGCATCGCGCGAGTGAAGCAGTACCAGCCCAGACGGAAACCGGTGTCGGTGGTCTCCGGGAAGCGTTCGCGGACGCGGCGGTTCACCATGCGGCCGAGGTAGATCGAATCGATGGCCACCAAGAGCACGAACACCAGGAGGACGAGGTTGCCGATGATCGCGAGGTTCGGCAGCATCAGCATCACCAGTAGGAAGATCGCGAACGGCAGGAAGAGTCCGGCGATGTTGCGACGGGAGTCGACGATGTCGCGGGCCATCTTGCGGACCGGGCCGCGATCGCGCGCCATGAGGTATTTCTCATCGCCGTCCATCATCTTCTCGCGCTGGTCGAGGCGGACCCGCCGACGCTCGGCTGAGATCTCCTTGCGCTCGGTCTTGGTCATCGACGACTTCAGCGCCTTCTTGCGGGCGCGAGCTTCGGCGCGAGTAGCCGGCGGTGCGGTCATCGGTGCCCGGCGGCGCTCGGCATCGCGGCGCTTGGGAGTGGGACGGCCCTTGCCCGGGGTGGTTGCCCCGGTGGATCGAGGACTATCGTCCGCTTCGACGGGAGCGGTCTCCTCCGGCGCGGTGTCAGCGTTCTTGTCGGCGTCGGAATTCCAAGGCAACTTCACCCTTCAAGACTATTCGATCGGCCGCTCGGACTCGGCATCGGGCGATGACGGGCCCGATAGGCTCGGGCGGTGATGAGATCCCCGACGCCGAGACCCTTGCGGGTGGTGGTGGCACCGGACGAGTTCGGCGGCACGCTCGCCGCGGATGCGGCGGCTGCGGCGATCGAAGCCGGATGGCGGCGAGTGCGGCCCGACGATGTCATCGACCGCCTTCCCCAGTCCGACGGCGGGCCGGGCTTCCTCGCGGTGCTGTCCGCGGCAGGGGTGGGTGACGGTGTGGTCGCAGTTCCCGTCACCGGTCCGCTCGGCCGTCCGACCGACGCGCACCTGTTGGTCGACGACGAGACGGTCTACCTCGAGTCGGCGCAGGCGTGCGGGCTGCCGCTGTTGGGTTCGCGCGGACCGACCGTGGCGTCAGCGTGGTCCGCGGACACCCGCGGCGTCGGCATGCTGCTCCGCGCAGCGGTGGAGACGGGTGCGAAACGGATCGTCGTCGGGCTGGGCGGGAGCGCCACCACTGACGGCGGCCGCGGGGCGTGCGAAGCGCTCGGAGGTGTTGCCGCGGCGCGTGACCTCCTGAAGCAGGTGTCGCTGATCGCTGCGACCGATGTCACGAATCCGCTGCTGGGAGCGCGCGGCGCGGCGACGGTCTTCGGTCCGCAGAAGGGCGCCGACCCGGAGACGGTCGCGAAATTGGAGCAGCGCCTCGCCGAGTGGGCGGAGGTGCTGGAGGGCGACGGCGGCGCGGTTCGCGCGCAAGCGGGCGCGGGTGCGGCGGGCGGCCTCGGTGCCTTCCTGCTGGCGATGGGAGCGCGGCGTCGTTCCGGTGCCGCCGTGGTGGCAGAGGTCACCGGGCGGGCCGAACGCATCGCCGCGGCCGATCTCGTGGTGACGGGCGAGGGGAAGTTCGACGCGCAGACGGCCGCCGGCAAGGTGGTCGCCGCGGTGGCCTCAGATGCTCGATCGGCCAGCGTTCCAGTGGTGGTCGTCGCAGGTCAGGTACTCCCGGATGCTGATGTCGACGGTGTGGTCGCGGCGTACTCGATGGTCGTCCGTGCGGGTTCGCTCGAGGCGGCGGTCGGCCGCCCGGCCGCGGTGCTGGCCGACGTCGCCGAACAGGTGGCCGACGATGTGTCCCGCGGGCTCGGGGGAGCCCTCGCAAAATCAGAGGGCGAGATGCGGGAATAGCCGCGCAGCGAGTACCGTTGAGCCAGTTGGCCGTCATCACACGGAACCCGAGTGTCCGCAGAGTAGAGCCATCGATTACGTATCCGGTCGCCGAAGAATGTCGCGGCCGGCGACATGAGGAGTGCACATGACCGTTCAGAACGAAACCGAAACCGGTGTCCTGCTGACTGATGCCGCCGCCTCCAAGGCAAAGGCTCTGCTGGACCAGGAGGGTCGCGACGACCTGGCCCTGCGCATCGCCGTGCAGCCCGGTGGTTGCGCCGGTCTGCGCTATCAGCTGTTCTTCGACGACCGCAGCCTGGACGGCGACATCGTCGACGACTTCGGCGGCGTCAAGCTGGCCATCGACCGGATGAGCGCCCCCTACGTCCAGGGTGCGACCATCGACTTCGTCGACAGCATCGAGAAGCAGGGCTTCACGATCGACAACCCGAATGCGACCGGCAGCTGCGCCTGCGGCGACTCGTTCAATTGATCTCAGCCCGCGGGCTGAATCCAGCTTCCGACGGCCGCGACCTCAACTGACCCTCGTGTCGGGGGTGGGGTCGCGGCCGTCGTCGTTTTAACGGTCGGTAGCGTTGGCCAGATGTTTATTGCCGTGTGCGGGTCGCTCGCGACCGATCATCTGATGAAGTTTCCAGGTAAGTTCTCCGAGCAACTGGTGAGCGACCAACTGGAGCACATCTCTCTCAGCTTCCTCGTCGAAGACCTCGTCGTTCACCGCGGCGGTGTCGGAGGCAACATTGCGTATGCGATCGGCGTCTTGGGCGATAAGCCGCTGCTGATCGCGGCGGCGGGCAGCGACTTCGACGAGTACGAGAACTGGTTGTCGGCCCACGGCGTGGACTGCCGCGGCGTGTCCCGGTCGAAGACCAAGCACACGGCGCGCTTCATGTGCACCACCGACGAGACGATGGCTCAGCTCGCCACCTTCTACGCGGGAGCGATGAGCGAAGCTCGCGACATCGACCTCGTCGACCTCTTCGCCACCACCGGTCGACCCGACCTGGTGCTGATCGGCGCGGACGATCCCGACGCAATGGTCGGACACACGCGAACCTGCCGTGAACAGGGCATCCCGTTCGCCGCAGACCCGTCGCAGCAGTTGGCCCGCATCGACGGCGACGCTGCGCGCGACTTGATCGACGGTGCGCAGTACCTGTTCACGAACGAGTACGAGTGGGGCCTGCTGCTGCAGAAGACCGGCCTCGACGCCGCGCAGGTCGCGACGATGGTCGGCACGCGGATCACCACGCTGGGCGCAGGCGGCGCCGATGTCATCGAAGCCGACGGCACGGTGACGCACGTCGACGTGATCCCGGTCGAGAACCAGGTGGACCCGACGGGTGTCGGCGACGGCTTCCGCGCGGGCTTCCTGACGGGCGTCGCGCGCGGGCTCGGCTACGAGCGCGCCGCGCAGCTCGGCTCGATGGTCGCCGCGCTGGTGCTGGAATCGGAGTCGACGCAGGGCTGGGAGTGGAACGCCGACGCGGTCGGCGCGCGACTGGGCGCCGCATACGGTGCGGACGCTGCCGCCGAGATCGCCTCGGTTCTCTGACCGAGACTTCGACAGAACGTGCGACGCCCCCGCTCAGTGAGCGGGGGCGTCGCAGTCAGGGTAGCTACAGGCGAACGGGGTAGTCGCGGTCCTCGATCTTCGGGACCACCGAGCCGTCGACGAAGATGCCGTACCAGAGCATGAAGCAGATCACGGTCCAGATGCGGCGGCTGTTGTCGACCTCGCCTCGCCGGTGCTCCTCGAGCATCTGCATCACGAACTGCTTGTCGAAGATGTGATCGGTGTCCGACGTCGCAATCAGCTCCCGCGCCCAGTCGTACATCTCGGTGCCTGCCAGCCAGTGCCGCAGCGGTACCGGGAAGCCCAGTTTGCGGCGATGCAGGACGTGCGGCGGCACGATCTGCTCGAGCGCCTTGCGCAGCGCGTACTTGGTGGTCCCGTGGCTGATCTTCTGGTCGGACGGCAACTGCTCGGCGACGGCGAACACTTCCTTGTCCAGGAAGGGCACACGCAGTTCCAACGAGTGCGCCATGTTGATCTTGTCGGCCTTCACCAGGATGTCGCCGCGCAACCACGTGAACAGATCCAGGTGCTGCATGCGCGTGACCGGGTCCAGCCCCTCGCTCATCCGATAGATGGGCGCGGTGACGTCCTGGTGCATCCAGTCCTCACGGAAGTTCCGGAGCACGGCGCGCAGGCGAGCGTCGTCGAAGCTGCGGGCGTTGCCGTAGTAGCGCTCTTCGAGGGTCAGCGAGCCGCGGTGCAACAGGCTCTTGCCGCGGGTGCCCTCGGGGATCCGGTCGGACACCCGGCCCGCGAGCCTGCGCAGCCCGCCGGGGAGCTTGTCGAACGACGCCAGCGACAGCGGCTCCTTGTAGATGGTGTAGCCGCCGAACAGTTCGTCGGCGCCCTCGCCCGACAGCACCACCTTGACGTGCTTGCGTGCCTCGGCGGCCACGAAGTACAGGGGCACCAGGGCCGGGTCGGCCACCGGGTCGTCGAGGTACCAGATGATCTGGGGGAGGGCCTCGATGAACTCGCGCGGCGAGACCACCTTGACGATGTGACGGGCGCCGATCGCCTCGGCCGACTCCGCGGCCACGTCGACCTCGGAGTAGCCCTCGCGTTCGAAACCGGTCGTGAAGGTGATCAGGTCGGGGTTGTGCTGGATGGCCAGGGCCGCGATGGCGGTCGAATCGATACCGCCGGAGAGGAATGACCCGACGGTCACATCCGCGCGCATGTGCTTGGCGACCGAATCGCGCAGCACGTCGGCGATCTCGTCGTACCGCTTCTGCTCGGTGCCCGGGCTGAACGGCCGGACGGGGAAGCGGGGCTTGAAGTACCGCGTCACCTCGGGTGCCGAACCCGGCCGCAGTGTCGCGTAGCAGCCGGACTCCAAGCGAGTGATGTTCTTGTGCAGGGTCTCCGGCTCCGGGACGTACTGCAGCACCGTGTAGTGCTCGATGGCTCGATCGTCGAGCTCGCGGTCCAGGCCGAGACGGTCGAGGAGCTCCAATACGCTCTTCTTCTCGCTGCCGAACGCGGTGCCGCGTTTGCTGGTGGCGAGGAACAGCGGCTTGATGCCGAACTGATCGCGGGCCAGGAAGAGTTCGCGCGTCTTGGTGTCCCAGATCGCGAAGCCGAACATGCCGCGCAGCTTCTGCACGACCTCAGGGCCCCAGTAGTGGAAGCCCGCGACGATCGATTCGCCGTCACCCTCGGTGCGGAACGGGGCGTCGTGCTCGCTCTTCAACTCGTCGCGGATCTCGATGTAGTTGTAGATCTCGCCGTTGAAGACCAGCGCGTAGCGTTCCGGGTCGTCGACCGGGCCCCAGCGCAGGGGCTGGTGCGAGTGTTCGATGTCGATGATCGACAGACGGTTGAAGCCGAAGACGAGGTCGTCGTCATTCCAGGTTCCCAGGTCGTCGGGGCCGCGGTGCCGCATGCACGTGGCCGCCGATGCGACGAGTTGGGTCGTCGTCGACGCGGAACCGTCGCTGGTCAGCATTCCGAGCAAGCCGCACACGGTGAATGGGCCTCATTTCGCAGTTCAAAGTTCTCTTCGGGGATGCTTGCGAACGCGTGCGCGCAAGCCGTTCCACTATGCCGCAGACCCGTTCGGTTCCGCGACTTCAGCACGCCGAATCGCCCGGTGGGACGCGCAACACTGGACGAGTATCCGCAGGTCGTGGAAAATGTTGCGCGAAACAGCGAACCCCAATCGCGAACAGTTCGCCGGGTTGGTCTACGCTGCGTAGTACTAGGTGCAAGAATTGCGTGGAGGAGTCTGCTCGCCTCACGTAGGCCTTAATGAAACAGCTCCCTGCCAGCAGGAAGGCGTGAAATTGACGAACGGTGTACGGCCGTCTGCGCGACGAAGGGGATCGCCGTCGCGCACGATCAAGAGACTTAGCGGGCTCGTGGTCCTCGGCGTCGTAGTGCTGATGACATCGGGCTGCAGTGCCGAAGAGGCGCTGCGATTCGGTTGGCCCGAGGGTGTCACGCCCGAGGGACAGGAAATGCGGACGTTCTGGACCTGGTCAGTGATCGCTGCCCTGGCCATGGGCGTGCTGGTGTGGGGTCTGATTTTCTGGACGATCACCTTCCACCGTCGCAAGAAGAACACTGCTCCCGAGGACGAGATTCCGCGTCAGACCGGGTACAACGTTCCGCTGGAGCTCGCGTACACCGCGATTCCGTTCGTCCTGATCGCCGTGATGTTCTACTTCACCGTCGTTGTGCAGAACAACGTCGAGAAGAAGGAAGAGAACCCGGCAGTGGCCGTCAATGTCACCGGATTCCAGTGGAACTGGAAGTTCGGGTACAAGTCGGTGACGATCAACGGCGAGCAGCTGGTCAACCCGAAGACTGATTCGAAGCTCGGCACCCCGTTCGAGAACCAGATCACCGAGTACCGCGAGGAAGAGGGCGAGAAGGTTCCGGTGCTCGGCGCTGCCGGCGGTCGTTCCAACGAGGTGCGCGACTACCTCGCCTACGACAAGATCGAGACCCTCGGCACGTCGTCGGAGATCCCGATCCTGGTTCTGCCGACCAAGACTCGCATCCAGTTCGATCTGGCCGCGGCTGACGTCATCCACTCCTTCTGGGTTCCGGAGTTCCTCTTCAAGCGCGACGTGATGCCGTTCCCGAAGGAGAACCATCAGGATCCGTCCTTCCAGATCTCCGAGATCGATCGTGAAGGCGCATTCGTCGGCCGCTGTGCAGAAATGTGCGGCACCTTCCACGCGATGATGAACTTCGAGATCCGCGCGGTGAGCCCGGAGACCTTCGCGAGCTACATCAAGTACCGCCAGACCAACCCGCAGGCGACCAACGCTCAGGCGCTGCAGGCCGTGTGCCAGGTGCCGGACTCGGTGACCACGGTTCCGTTCGACACGCGTCGTGCAACGTCGGGTGACACGCCGAAGGATCTGGGCGACAAGAAGAACACCAAGCTCGCCAACTGCACCCCGGAGGTCTAAGCAGCCATGAAGATTGAAGCACGGATCTTTGAGGCGATCGCGGTCTTCTTCCTGATCGTCGGCGTGGTCTACACCATCGCCACGTACTACTTCCGCACCGGTGTGGAGTGGGCGGGCGCCACCGCGATGTTCTTCTCGGCCGGCCTTGCGTTGATCGCCGGAACCTACTTCCGGTTCGTCGCACGCCGCGTCGAGATCCGTCCGGAAGATTTTGATGACGCGGAGATCGAGGACGGCGCCGGCGAGCTCGGCTTCTTCTCGCCGCACAGCTACTGGCCAGTCATGATCGCCGGTGCCGCTGCACTGTTCGCCATCGGATTCGCCACCGCTAACTGGTGGTTCGCCCTGGGCGTGATTCCGATCATCATCGCCACCGTCGCAGGCCTGGTGTTCGAGTACCACGTGGGACCCGAGAAGCACTGATCCCGCAG
Source organism: Gordonia sp. (in: high G+C Gram-positive bacteria) (assembly GCF_012515855.1). Classification (GTDB taxonomy): domain Bacteria; phylum Actinomycetota; class Actinomycetes; order Mycobacteriales; family Mycobacteriaceae; genus Gordonia. The sequence goes on along the minus strand of NZ_JAAYXO010000142.1, from coordinate 74 downwards.
AGCCACAACGAAGCCGCACCCGGATTCCGGGTGCGGCTTCGTCATACCCATGAGCTGTCCGCTGAGTTCCGCGG
>NZ_JAAYXO010000141.1 GCF_012515855.1 Gordonia sp. (in: high G+C Gram-positive bacteria) | reverse complement strand
CTCAGCGGAGCTTGGTTTCGGGATCAGAGGCGGCCGTTGCGTGGTCGTCTGCGATCAAACACGCCGCGTCGGTCGACCGAATGGGGCACACCCTCCCGCAGCCGTCGCCCATGAGAAGGTGAGACGTCGAGGTGGACGGCGTTCGCTGTCGGGGAGAGGTTGATCGTGCGAAACAGTGTGATTGCTGCGGCCGGGGCCGCCGTGCTCGTGGTGGTGGTCCTGGTGCTGGGCCTGACGGGAGCGGTGTTGCCGTCGACTAAGGGGGCGGCTCAGCCGAACGAGACCACCCGGGCGCTGCAGGAGATCAACACGGCTGCGACGGCCTTGGCCGAGGCCCCCGCAGCGACGTACAGCGGGCGGATCACGCAGACGATCGGGAGCACGAGCGGTGAGACCACGGTGACCGACCTGACGGTGACCGCGGCGGGCACAGTGAGCGGCAAGGTGCAGCAGCGCTCCGGTGGTACCGCCCAGTTGATTCAGATCGCAGGCAAGACGTTCGTGAAGGGCGAGGAAGCGTTCTGGCGAACCCGCGAGCGACCGAAGCAGCCGGCCGGCGTCACCGTCGAGACTCCGGCCGCCAACAAGTGGGTGGTGGTCGAGGAATCCTTCCTCGGCATCGACCTGCGAGCCGCGCTGCGCCCCTCGCGCATGGGCCTCAACCTCAGCCAGCAGGACACCGCGCTGGGTAACACCGAACTCTCGGGCACCCCGACCGGACCCATCGGGGCCACCCCGGATCGTCGCATCGGCACCGGTAACGACCCGATCGGCGTCTCAGAGGTCGACGTCGACGAGAACGACGGCGGAGTGCCCGGCGACCGGCGTTTCCTCGCCGGGAAGCTGACCATCGGCGTGGACGGCGGCGGCAACGCCGTGGCCGTGCGCGGCCCGCTCGGCGGTGGCTTCGGCGGCGGCGACGGCGCCGTCGCGGAAGCGGACCTGACCATCAAGGCTCTCGACGCCGGAGCCACCCGCTCGATCTACACCAAGATCAAGTCCGACCTGGAGGCCGGCAAGCTCGGAGCCTGGAACGTGACGATCGCCGATCCTCCTGGGAGCCTGGACTGCACGCCCGGCGCCTCCTGCGTCATCGGCTACACCCTGAACAACACGGTGCCCGATCTGACCAGCGGCACCGTGATCGTCGACCTGCACTCCTCGTTCAAGAAGAACAACGTCGAGTTCAACACCTGCACCGCGAAACAGGACATCCCGATCAACGCAGGTGCCCGGATCTCCTGCCAGGTGCCGTACGGCCCGCCCGCGGACGTCGACGCGCTGACCAGATTCCGCGTCGACGTTAACGGCGAACTGGATCCGGCCTTCCTGACCCAGGCCGTCGAGCAGGGCCAGAAGATCTCGGAGACCCCTGCCACCTGGACGCCGACGTCGTCGAAGGCCACGCCGGAGGCCCGTCGCTACCACCTGCAGGTGGCCGTCGCGCCGTCGAACTACGTGTACACGCTGAACGATTTCGCCTTCGACGGCCGGGAAACCGACGGCACGTTGCTGCTGGTCTACGGACCCGGCTACGACGCGCACGTCAACGGCCCGGTGCTGGACGCCTCGTGGGAGGGCACTGAGCAGTTGGTGGCACAGGCGCGCGACGCCAAGCGGGCGGCGGGCGACACCCCGGTACGCATGGTGTTCGCCGAACCGCGGGCCGCGGATGCGATGCGCGCGACGCTGGACGCGAATGGCGTGACGGGCGTCGAAGTGGTGACCGTGCCGGCGGTCGTGCGGTCGTAGCCGGAGCCGGAGCGGAGGGGCGGGAGTCGGGTGTTGTCATCTGTAACGGGGACACTCGCGACACGCCGGGAGTGTTGCGGCGCACTCACTCGGTAGCCTACCGTGCGGTACGTCACAGCCATCGAGCCCCGGGAGGCGCTGAATCGTGCCCGATCTAACTCAAGTCCAACTGCTCACTGAACTGGAGCCCAACGCGGAAGCCGAGTTGAACCGGCATCTGTCGCTGGCTCGCGAGTGGCATCCGCACGACTACGTGCCCTGGGATGAGGGACGCAACTTCGCCGCGATGGGCGGCGATGACTGGGACCCGGAGCAGTCGCGTCTGGACCCGGTGGCGAAGGCCGCGATGACGCTGAACCTGCTCACCGAGGACAACCTGCCGTCGTATCACCGGGAGATCACCGAGTACTTCTCGCCCGACGGTGCGTGGGGAACCTGGGTCGGTCGCTGGACGGCCGAAGAGAACCGGCACGCCATCGTGATGCGCGACTACCTGGTCGTGACCCGCGGCGTGGACCCGGTGGCGCTCGAGAACGACCGCATGACCAACATGACCAAGGGCGCGCACTCCGACGACCTCTCGGGGCTGCTCCGCGGCGTCGCGTACGTGGCCGTGCAGGAGCTCGGCACGCGGGTCAGCCACCGGAACACAGGCAAGGCGTGCAACGATCCGGTGGCGGACAAAATGCTGCAGCGCATCGCGGCCGACGAGAACCTGCACATGATCTTCTACCGCAACATCTGTGCGGCGGCGCTCGATCTGGCGCCCGACCAGGCGATGGAGGCCATCACCAGCGTCGTCACCAACTTCGACATGCCGGGCATCGGCATGCCGAACTTCCGCAAGATGAGTCTGCTGATGGCCAAGCACGGCATCTACGACATCCGCCAGCACCTGGACGACGTGGTGTGGCCGATCATGCGCAAGTGGAAGATCTTCGAGCGCGACGACTTCACCGGTCGCGGCGAACAGGCTCGTGACGAGCTCGCGACCTGGCTCGAGTCCGCCGAGGTGGACGCCAAGCGATTCGAAGAACAGCGCGACCGCTTCCTGGCGCGCGAAGCCGCCCGCAAGGAGCGCATCGCCGTCTAGGCCCGGCTGGTGAGCCGTCCAGGCTCGGCCAGCAATCAGCCAGGTCGGCCGCCCACGTGGGCGACCGACCTGGCTGAGTTGTTTGCTCTGGTGCCGGCTCAGTAGGCGGTGAGTGCTAGCGCGCCGCCGCGCTGGGGCGGGTGGTCAGCGGTTCCCGGGCCGAGGAAGTCGCGGCCGATCCACACCGTCGGCGTCAGCTGGCGGTACTCGTGCGTGCTTACCGAGACGCCGCCGAAGTCGCGGACGAAGTCGGCGGTCCAGGCGGGCTCGCCGTCGGCGAACGAACGCGGGGCGTACTCCACCGGCGCGCCCGCATCACGTCCGCTGAGGTAGTGCTTGTACACCCACGGCTGGCCCTGCGGGCCGGATGCGAACTGCAAGGCGTCGCCGAGCCTGCTCTGCGTCTCGACGAAGATCTTGGCGTCGCGGTAATCGGCCAGGCCGGTCGGCGACTGCTGCACGGGCAGCAGATGCAGGCGGTACTTGCCGGTCGGCGGGCGCTGCCCGACGTCGGCCGATTGGAACAGCGCGACGATCTGCGCGCTGCTGCACTGATCCATCAGGGCGGCGACGGTGGCGTCGGCGTCGTGCTCGTCGACCACGCAGGGGCGGTCGGGGCGGGCCGCAGCGGGTGCGGCGGCCGCCAGGACACCGGATGCGACCACCGCGGCGGCTGCCAGGACGGTCGCGGTGCGTGTTGATCGGGACGGGGTAATCATTCGAGGTCGGTCGCCTTCGGTAGGTCGGTGCGCCCGAGGTGCCTGCGGTCGCGGCGCTCAGTGTAGTACGAACGAATGACAGTCTCGGAGGGCGCTGCGGCTCCGGCTGACACGCCTGGTCCAGCCGCGAATCCGGTGGGTCGACCGGCGTCGTACGGCGAGCCGACGGCCTGCGAAACGGCGGGGTCGAGGCAGCGCTAGGGTAAGGAAGTAGAACACGTTCATTTTGGTGCGTCAGGTCTGTCGCATGAGGAAAGGTCTGAACATGCAGAGACTGAGCGGTCTGGACGCCTCGTTCCTCTATCTGGAGACGCCGTCGCAGGTGATGAACGTGGCCGCGGTGGTGGTGATCGACCCGGAGAGCATCCCCGGCGGATACTCGTTCTCGTCGTTGCGCATCGAGATGGACCGCCGGGTGCGCGGACTGCCGATGCTGCGCCGCAAGCTGGCCGATTCGCTCACCAACGTCGACCATCCGGTGTGGGTGGAGGACGACGACTTCAACATCGAACGTCACGTGCATCGCATCGCGATCCCCGCTCCCGGCGGGATGGAGGAGATGTCGCAGATCTGCGGGCACCTCGTCGCGCAGGTGCTCGATCGCAAGAAGCCGCTCTGGGACATGTGGGTGCTCGAGGAGATGGCCGACGGCAAGGTCGCGCTGGTCCTGCGGATGCACCACGCGTGCGTTGACGGCGCGACCGTCGCGGAGATCCTCGGTGAGCTCGCGACGTCGACCCCCGAGCCGCCCGCCCTGGCGCCGGATCGCGTGCAGGAGAGCGCCGGTGGGGCGTCGCGCTCGGACATGGCGGTCGGCGGCGCGGTCAACTACTTCCTGCAGCGTCCGATCGCTGCGCTGAAGCTGATCCCCAAGACGCTGCCCGTCCCGTTCGAGTGGATCAAGCGCGCCCGTTCCGGCGACGGCATGCCCGCCCCGTTCCTGGCGCCGCGCACCCGGTTCAACGCGCCCCTGACCCCGCGGCGGAGTCTGGCGTTCGCCCAGCTGCCGCTGAGCGATGTGAAGCGCGTCAAGGACCACTTCGGCGTCAAGGTGAACGACGTGGTGCTCGCCATGGCGGGCGGAGCGCTGCGCGACTACCTGGAGGCGCACGGCGAGCTGCCCGAGGAGCCGCTGGTGGGCCTGGTGCCGGTGTCGGTGCGCGGTACCGAAGAGAACGACCTCATCGTCGAAGGAACCAACAAGGTGTCGGGCATGTTCACCCGACTGCCCACCTCGGTGGCCGATCCGGTGGAACGAATCCGGGTGGCGGGCAAGTACTCCGAGCAGGCCAAGGGGCACCATCAGGGGATCGACGCGAACATCCTGCGCGCGTACGCCGAGTTCGCCCCGGGCAACACCCTGGGATCGCTGATGCGGTTGTACACCGACCGCCGGCTGTCGGGCATGCATCCGCCGGTGTTCAACGCGATCATCTCGAACGTGGCCGGACCCGATCGGCCCATGTACATGCTCGGCGGTCGGGTGGAGGCGGTGTACCCGATGGGTCCGATCTTCCACGGACTCGGACTCAACATCACGGTGATGTCCGTGGACGGAAAGCTGAACGTCGGCCTGCTGACGTGCCCCGATCTGGCCGCCGACCTGTGGGACCTGGTGCACGGATTCGGCACCCAACTCGAGGAGCTCGTCGCCGCGGTCGACGCCGATCTGGACAAGGAAGAGCAGGCCGACGAGGATTCCGGCGAGTAACTCTTCTCGGTTGCCGGGCAATCGGCGATTCGACCGTGCGGCGGGAAACCGGGCGAGTAGTTTTCGAAGCAGAGTGATTCGAGAGCACGGAGGCCGGCATGGAATTCGATGACGTGATCCGCACGACGTTCGCCGCCCGCGAGTTCACCGCGGACCCGGTCGCCGACGACGTCCTCTGGCAGATCCTCGACACCGCCCGATTCGCGCCCAGCGGAGGCAACCGGCAGGGCGCCCATGTGATCGTGGTGCGCGACGACGCGGTCAAGGAGCGAATCGCCGAACTCAGCAAACCCGCCGCCCGCAAGTACCTCGCGCAGCGGCATGCCGGGGAGAACCCGTGGAACACCGTGCACCACAGCGCGGTGACCGACGACGATCTCGCCGCCGTCCGCGGCGTCGACAGCTTCGTGTCACCGCTGGCGCAGGCGCCGGTGCTCCTGGTGGTGGCCGTCGACCTCTCCGTGGTGGCCGCCATGGACTCCGAACTCGACCGCGTCGGCATCGTCGGCGGCGCGTCGGTGTATCCGCTGGTGTGGAACATCCTGACCGCCGCGCGGGCGCACGGCTTCGGCGGCACCATCACCACGATGGCGACCGCGCAGGAACCGGGCATGCAGGAACTCCTGGGCGTCCCCGCTCCCTACGCCATCGCGGCGGTGCTACCGATCGGCAAGCCGGTCAAGCAGTTGACCAAACTGCGACGCGAGTCGGTCTCGGACTTCGTCACGATGGAACGGTTCGACGGCGATCCCCTGGGCGGGGCGCCGGGCGACGAGTCGGGGGAGTAGGCGTACGACTCGGTTCATGCCGGATCCACTACCTCTGGGGCGGTTGTGGGACGTAGAAGGCGTCCGGGTCGGCCCGCCGTTCTGGTGGCGATCGCCGCCTTCGCGTTGGCGCGGCGTTCTGTGGGGTGATGGGACCCAGCCTGCGGCGGTTTCGATGCGCGTCCTCCGCTTCGCTCCGGACGCTTACTCAACCAGCGGGGGGAGGCTTACTCAACCGGCGGGGGGAGGCTTACTCAACCGGCGCGGGAGGGGGGGAGGCGTCGAGTGCGTGCTACTCCGGGTGGAGCTCCCGCAGCCAGGCGCCCGAGGGGGCGTCGGACGGGGAACGCCAGTCGCCGCGGGGGGAGAGCGCGGCGGAGCCGATCTTCGGCCCGTTGGGCATCGCGGTCCGCTTGAACTGCTGCGACATGAACCGCTTCAGGAACACGGTGAGCCACTGGTCGATGGTGGCGTCGTCGTACTGGTTGCGGTCGTCGTCGCTCATCATCTCCGACCACGCGCCACGACTGCGGTCGCCCCACGCCTGCTGGGCCAGGTAGGCGATCTTGCTGGGTCGGTAGCCGTAGCGGGTGAGGTAGTAGAGGAAGAAGTCGTGCAGCTCGTAGGGGCCGACGCTGTCTTCGGTGCTCTGGATCTTGCCGTCGTCGCCCACCGGGACCAGCTCCGGCGAGATGACGTCGTCGAGGATCTCCTGCAGCGTCTCGATGGTCTCCGGCGCGTACCGGGCGGTGGTGATCTTCCAGCGAATCAGGTGCTGGATCAACGTCTTCGGGACACTGCCGTTCACGTTGTAGTGCGACATCTGGTCGCCGACGCCGTAGGTGCACCAGCCGAGGGCGAGCTCGGAGAGGTCGCCGGTCCCGAGCACGATGCCGCCCAGGTGGTTGGCGAGGCGGAACAGGTGTGACGTCCGTTCGCCGGCCTGCACGTTCTCGAAGGTGACGTCGTACACCGGCTCGCCCTTGGCGAACGGGTGGTCGAGGTCGGCCAGCATCTGCAGGCACGACGGTCGGATGTCGAGCTCGTTGCCGGTGACGCCCAGCGAGTCCATCAGCACGTGGCTGCGCGCGAGGGTGGCGCCGCCGGTGGCGAAGCCCGGCATCGTGTACGCGTGAATGTTGGTGCGCGGCAGGCCCATCGCGTCGAAGGCCTGGATCGCGACGAGCAGCGCCAGGGTGGAGTCGAGGCCGCCGGAGACGCCGAGCACGATCTTGTCGATGCCGGTGGATCGCAGGCGCTGCACCAGGCCCTGCGACTGGATGGCGAGGACCTCGCGGCAGCGGTCGTCGCGGTCGGCGGCGCCCGTCGGGACGAACGGGAACCGCGCGATGTCGCGACGCAGGTCGTCGGTCTGGTCGGGGGTCCCGAGGGCGAAACCGACGCGTCGCATCGCGCGGGCGCGGTCGGCGAAGTCGCCGACCTGATCGCGCAGGCTCATCATGCGGGAGCGTTCCTGGCGGAGACGGTCGAGGTCGACGTCCGCGACCAGGAGCTGCGGCTCCATGGAGAAGGCCTCGCTGCGGGCGAGGAGGGTGCCGTTCTCGGCGATCAGCGCATCGCCGTCCCACGCGAGATCGGTGGTCGACTCGCCGAACCCGGCCGAGACGTAGAGCTGCGCGGCGATGCACCGGGCCGACTGTCCGGTCACCAGCGACCGCCGGTAGTTCTGCTTCCCGACGGTCACCGGGCTGCCCGACAGATTGAGGAGCACCGTCGCGCCGGCCAGCGAGGCCCAGGTGCTCGGCGGGACGGCTACCCAGCTGTCCTCGCACACTTCGGCGTGAATACGCAGGCCGGGAAGGTCGTCGGCCTCGAAGATCAGGTCGGCGCCGAACGGGACGTGCTGTCCGGCGACGACGATGGTGTCGCGGACGGCGTCGCGCGCGGCGGCGAAGTAGCGCTGCTCGTAGAACTCGCGGTAATTGGGCAGGTACGACTTCGGAGCCACGCCCAGCACCCGACCGCCGTGGATCAGTACCGCGCAGTTGTAGAGGCCGTCGTCGACGCGCAAGGGGGCCCCGACGGCCACCACCGGTGTCAGCTCGGCCGTCGCGTCGATCACCGACTTGAGGGCGGCGTCGACCTCGTCGAGCAAGGCGTCCTGCTGGATCAGGTCGTCGACGCTGTAGCCGCAGAGGCCGAGTTCGGGGAACGCGACCACCGCGACCGCGTCGCGATGCGCGCGCTGAATCAGTTCGATGGTGCGGGACGCGTTCTGCCGCGGATCGGCGAGGGCGACCTGCGGGACCGCAGCGGCGAGACGGGCGAAGCCGTGTGAGTAGAGCGACACCCTTTCAGGCTAAACGGTGACCTCGTGCCACGATGGAGGTGAGTCGGCATGGGCCCGGCTCGATTCGCATCGTGGTGTTCTCAAAGTCAGGTGTCTTTCGCATGTCCAGGTTCCTCGTTCGTTCCTCTGTCTTCGCCGTGTTCGCGGCGGCCGCGACGATGCTGGTGGGTCTGCTCGCAGGCCCCGCCGCGGCGCACTCCGCACTCATCGGGTCGACGCCTGAGCAGGGCGCCCAGGTCGCGACCGCCCCAGAGCGCGTGACCCTCACCTTCAACGAAGAGCTGAAGCCGGCGTACGCGATCCTCAAGATCGTCGGACCCGACAACCACTTCTGGCAGCCGACCGACCCCACCGTCTCCGGCAAGGAGATGTCGGTGGACCTGAACGGTCTCGGTCCGGTCGGTGAGTACAAGATCAATTACCGCGTCACCTCCGCCGACGGCCACCCGGTCGAGGGACAGATCTCGTTTGAGCTGACGCAGCCCGGCACCGGCCAGCCCGGCGCGTTGGTCGACGATTCGCAGTCCGAGTCCGCGCCTGACCATGGGGTGCCGGCGTGGCCGTTCATCGTCGGCGGCGTGATTCTGGTGCTGTTCATCGCCGGCGTGCTGGCGCTGACGGTCGCCAAACGACGTAACTGACGCGACCGATGCCGGCCTCCGACGTCGCCCGGCCCCGCGGTGCGGTGCTGGGCGCGGCCGCCGTCCTGACGATGATCGGGGTGGGGCTCTGCCAGGTACTGGCCGAGCCTGAGGCGTCGTCATGGGCCGGCGCCGTGGTGATCGCGGCGCTGTGCCTGCTGCTTGGGCTGGGCACGCTGCCGCTGATCGGTGGGCGGGATACGGTGCCGCTGATCGCCGGTGCGGCCGGCGTCTGGGGCGCGGCGAGTGTGGTCGGCGGCTGGCTGCAGATCGCGCAGCGGGCGGGCGAATCGGTGTTCGAGGTGGGCGTCGGCGACGTGACCGCGAGCGTCGAGACCGGCCTGCCGGTGCTGGTCGGCGTGCTGGGCGCGCTCGCGGTGTTCGGCTGGTGCTTGGCCGCTACCCGCGGCGACCCACCGATCCTGCTGGTCGCGGTGATCGCGAGTCTGGGGATCCTGGCGGTCTCGGTGACCGGACACGGCACGGATTCGTCGTGGGCGCCGATCGTGATCGGCGTGCACGCCCTGTGTGCGGCGTGGTGGGCGGGCACGCTCGTCGCGCTGGTCGCCACGGTTCGCGGCAAGGGCGGCTGGGCTCGCGCGCTGCCGGAGTTCTCCCGCTGGGCGCTGCCGGTGGTCGCGGTGCTGACCGCGACCGGCATCGTCGCGGCGGTGGCGCAACTGGGTGTGGGCCCGCAGCTCTGGGAGTCGGGCTACGGCCGGGTGGTCGTGGCGAAGTCGGTGCTGCTGGTGGCGGTGCTCGGGCTGGCGTGGTGGCACCGACGGACCTGGCTGCCCCGGGCCCGCCGGCACGGTGCAGCCGAGCGCGAGTCGATCGTCCACGCGGGCAGCGAAGTGCTGGTGCTGGCGGTGGTGCTGGGACTCGCGGCGGGGTTGGCGACCACCGCGACGGTTTAGCCGCCAGTCCCCGCGTGCGCCAGTCCCCGCGTGAGTCAGTCCCCGCGTGAGTCAGTCCCAGGCGGCGAGCAGGGTGTCGAGCATCTCCACGCTGTGGCCGAGGCCGCTGATGTGACTCTGGCCCGGCATGTGGTGCATCTCGGCGTCGGGCAGCAGCTTCACCATGTGCTCGCCGTGCGCGAACGGGATGATGTTGTCGGCGTCGCCGTGCCACCAGTCCACGTGCGCCTGCACGTCGCTGATGCGGAAACCCCAGTCGCGGACGAAGAGCTTGAGGTCGGCGAAGGGCGCCTCCATGCGACGGCTGCCGCCGTGCAGCAGGTCGTCGAGGAACATCGCGCGGAACTCCGGGCGCGACAGCAGCTCGCGGTCGGCTTCGGGCGAGAGTCGGCCGTAGATGCTGATGGCGGGGTCGGCGATCGGTCGGGCGAAGCCGAGAACCGTGCTCAGCGCCGAACCGATCGGGCGGCCGGCCACGTTCAGCAGCGGGACCGCGTGCTGCGCGAGCTGCACCAGTCCGCCGCGGATCGCTTCGGGGCCGTTGATCGGGGCCACGCCGCCGACGATGCCGGTCGAGACCACGCGGTCGGGCAGGAAGTGCGACACCGCGAGCGAGTACGGGCCGCCGCCGGACAGGCCGATCACCGAGAACCGGTCGATGCCGAGGGTGTTGAGGACGGTCTGGAAGTCGATCGTGAAGTCGGCGATCGTCCCGTAGTCGTGCGCGGTCGACGAGCCGACGCCCGGTCGGTCCAGGCCGATGAGACGGAAGCCGTGCAGTTCGGCGTACTCGCGTGCCTCCGGCGGAATCTGACGGCGCGCGCCGGGGGTGCCGTGCAGCCAGATGACGGTCGGTCCCTCGGGGGAACCGAACTCGGAGAAACCGATGCGGCGTCGTCGTTTGTCGCCGACGGCGATGGAGCCTTCGAGCTTGGGTCGATCAATCGCAATCACGTCGCGGAGTATGTCAGATGGGCGAGCCTTGTGCGAGATGGATTCTCGAATTTGTCTAAGAAGTCGCTGTGCGCCCAGCTCATCCGGGGCTTTTGTACGGTTCGCGGGTGTACCGTGAACAGGTGCCAGCATTCAGTTCTCGCCTCGCGACCATGCGTCGCGGCGTCGGTCACGCCGTCCGCCCGTACCCCGTCTCGGGACTGCCGACCGGCCGTCGACTCGACCTCCCGGGTCGCGGCCAGACGTTCATCACCGAAAGCGGCAACCCTGACGGACCGGTGCTGTTCCTCCTGCACTCGGTGAGCACCACCGGTCTGCTGTGCTGGTACCCGGTGATCCCGGTGATGGAGCGTGACTACCGCGTCATCACCATGGACCACCGCCTGCACGGCCGCGGCATCGCGTCCGACACCTTCAGCCTCGACGACTGCGCCGACGACGTGATCGCCGTCGCCGATGCGCTCGGGATCGATTCGTTCATCGCCGCCGGGTTCTCGATGGGCGGCGGCATCGCGCAGCTCGCGTGGCGGCGGCACCAGAGCCGGGTCTCCGGGCTGGTGCTGTGCTCGACGGGCCCGTACTTCTCGAGCATCGAGCCGGACTATCTAGCGATGGAACAGCGGATCGGCAAAGCGCTGACGCTGGTCGACAAGGTGCTGCCGAGCCCGAGCGAGAAGGCCCTCGACACCCCGACCGAGCATCCGCTCAAGTGGGCGCTGGCTCAGGTCACCTCCACCAAGTTGGGGTTGCAGGGTGTCTTCTCCGAGGGGATGGCGAACTTCGACTCCCGGCCGTGGCTCGGAGACATCGACGTCCCGACCGCCGTCGTGCTCTCGACCCACGACAAGATCGTGCAACCGGAACGACAGCAACTCCTGGTGGACGGCATTCCGACGGCGCAGCGGTTCGACGTCGTGGGCGGCCACGCGTGCTGTGTGATCGGCGCGGAGCGGTTTGTGCCGCAGTTCGCCGCCGCCGTCCGCGACGTCAGTCGCCAGACGATCACGGCGTAGCCGTTCGCCGGGCGTCGACTGTGCGTCGGCGGACGGCCGAGATCGGTGGAGGCGGTGCGATCGGTCGGATGGGGTTCGGTAGACTCCCTGAAGTCGCGCGACGCGCGTGACGCCCCTATAGCTCAGTTGGTAGAGCTACGGACTTTTAATCCGCAGGTCGTAGGTTCGAGCCCTACTGGGGGCACTGGTGAAACGCCAGGCCGGGAATTCTCCGGTCTGGCGTTTCTTGCTTTCGTCGGTTCTTCGGGCGGTCGCCGCGATGATGCTGCGGTGTGCCGGCGGCCTCATTTCTTGGAAGAACGAACTCTGCTGCCGCGGCATTAGGCGCGGAATCGCGCTGAGCTGTCTGGCGCGGATTGCGGACGTCGCCGGTGTGACGAGTGGGTCGGCGCCAAGATCAGTCCGACAGGCGAGGCTCGAGGGCAATCTTCCCCCGGAGAAGTCTCCCGGGGCTGATCTTGGCGTCACCCGGGGGATTGGTCTCCGGTCGATGGCGGTGGCCGGACATCTGGCGCGAAGTCGTCGTGCTGCTTCGGCGTTGACGGGAAGCTTCAGATCGGCTGAAAACCGTGGATGACCTCCCGATTTGTGTTCCTGAGCAGTCGTGCCCTAAAGTTCTAATCGCTCCCAACGAGGAACACCGGCCCCCTTCGTCTAGCGGCCTAGGACGCCGCCCTTTCAAGGCGGTAGCGCGGGTTCGAATCCCGTAGGGGGTACGCAATGAGGATCTGCTAAGGTTCTCACGGCAACAAAATAGAATATGGCCCTGTGGCGCAGTTGGTTAGCGCGCCGCCCTGTCACGGCGGAGGTCGCGGGTTCGAGTCCCGTCAGGGTCGCTTTTGGTTTCGGTTTCTACCGGCACCTCCGGCCAGGTAGCTCAGTTGGTACGAGCGTCCGCCTGAAAAGCGGAAGGTCGTCGGTTCGATCCCGACTCTGGCCACACCAAAAGAAGCCCCCCGAATTATTGGGGGGCTTCTTTTGTGTTTGGCGACAGGGTATTTCGGGTCGAAATCATTTGAATGCAGTATGTATTCGGCTTCGCCGATCACGCTGATTCGCACTCTGCCGCGTAACCTTAGAGTTCAGGTAGTTGTTCCCGCCGAACCGTGGAAAGGTTTCGGTGAGGAAGTCGTATGACGAGGAGGGGCGATGGCCAACGACGGGACGCCGCAGGAGAACGATGCAGTGCTGAACGTTGTCGACAACGTCGTCGACCGCGGGTTCGTAGTCGAACGCTTGGTGGAGAACCCGGTCGAGACCGTGGTCGAGAAGCCGGTCACGCTGGAGCGGATCGTCGAGCGGCTGGTGGTCAACACTGTCGACACGGTCATCGACAAGCCGGCCACCGTGTCGCGGCTCATCGAGAAGCCGGTGGTGACGGTGGTCGATGAGGTCGCCGACAAGCCCGTCACCCTCTCCCGGATCGTCGAACGTCCGGTGGTGACGATCGAAGACGAGGTCACCGACAAACCCGTCAACATCCACCGCCGGGTGGAGAAGCCGGTCGTCACCGTCATCGACAACATCGTCGAGCGCCATGTCGACGTGCCGCGCTTCGTGGAAGAAGTCGCCGTCTCGTACGTCGACGAATTCGTCGAGAAGCCCGTCGAACTGTCGCGCATGGTTGAGAAGCCCGTGGTGACGGTGGTTGATGAGGTTGTCGAGAAGCCTGTTGAGCTGTCGCGGATGGTTGAGAAGCCGGTCGTGACGGTGGTTGATGAGGTTGTCGAGAAGCCTGTTGAGCTGTCGCGGATGGTTGAGAAGCCGGTCGTGACCGTGGTCGACGACATCGTCGAGACCCCCGTCGACGTCGCGCGCGTCATCGAGAAGCCGATTGTGACCGTGGTCGACGAGATCGTCGACAAAGAGATCGAGATCCCCCGATACGTCGAGAAGCCGGTCGTGACCGTCCTCGACGAGATCGCCGACAAGCCCGTCGAGATCCAGCGGCTGGTCGAGCGGCTGCTGGTGACCGTGGTCGACGAGATCGTCGAGCGGCCCACCGAAGTGTCTCGGATGGTCGAGAAGCTGCTGGTCGAGATCGTCGACGACGTGGTCGAGAAGCCCATCAGCGTGGAGCGGATGGTCGAGAAGCCGATCGTCACGATCGTCGACAACGTGGTGGAAGTCCCGGTGGAGATGATCGTCGAGAAGGTCGTCGAGAAGCCGGTGGAGAAGATCGTCGAGGTCATTCGCGAGGTTCCGGTCGAGAAGATCGTCGAGCGCGAGGTCGAGGTCGAGGTCGAGCGGATCGTCTACACGCCGGTGGAGAAGGTCGTCGACAAGGTCGTCGAAGCCGACGAGGAGTCGGTGGCGCTGAAGGTGGTGGAGCGGACCATCGAGCTCCCGGTCGAGAAGATCGTCTACAAGACGGTCGAGAAGGTCGTGGAGAAGGAAGTCGAGATCGTCGTCGAGAAGGCCTCCATCAAGGAGGTCGAGGTACCGCGCGAGGTGGTCGTCGAGCAGATCGTCGACAAGCCTGTCGAGAAGCCGGTCGACCACGTGATCGAGCGCGTCGTCGAGGTTCCCAATGTCGTGGAGAAGGTGATCGAGAAGCCCGTCGACCGCGAACTGGAGCGGGTCGTCGAGATCCCGAACGTCACCGAGAAGCTGATCGAGAAGTCGGTGGATCACGTCATCGAGCGGGTCGTCGAGAAGCCGAACGTGGTCGAGAAGATCGTCGAGAGCCCGGTGGAGCACGTCGTCGAGCGCGTCGTCGAGAAGCCCGAGCTGATCGAGAAGATCGTGGAGAAGCCCGTCGACCACGAGATCGAGCGGGTCGTCGAGGTCCCGAACGTCACCGACAAGGTGGTCGAGAAGTCGGTGGACCATGTGATCGAGAAGGTCGTCGAGGTGCCGAACGTCATCGAGAAGACGGTGGAGCAGCCGGTCGATCGCGTGGTGCAGCGGATCGTCGAGATTCCCAATGTGATTGAAGAGGTCGTCGAGCAGTCGGTCGACCACACCGTCACGCGGGTGGTCGAGAAGCCGAACCTGATCGAAGAGATCGTCGAGGTGCCGGTGGACCACGTGATCGAGAAGGTCATCGAGATGCCGAACATCGTCGAGGAGATCGTGGAGAAGCCCGTCGACCGCGTGGTCGACCGGATGGTGGAAGTCCCGAACATCGTCGACAACGTGATCGAGAAGCCGGTCGACCGGGTGGTCGAGCGGGTGATCGAGCGACCCAACGTGGTCGAGAAGGTCATCGAGTTGCCGGTCGAGAAGATCGTGGAGCGCATCGTCGAGCGGCCGGAGGTCGTCGAGAAGGTGGTCGACAAGCCCGTCGAGCACGTCGTCGAGAAGATCGTCGAGCGCCCCGAGATCGTCGAGAAGGTCGTGGAGCAGGAAGTGCGCCGCGAATTCGAGAAGAACGTGCAGACCCCGGTCCTGATCGAGAACGTGATCGAGAAGCGTGTGGACCACGTGGTGGAGCGCATCGTCGAACGCCCGGTGGAGCACATCATCGAGAAGATCGTCGAGAAGCCGGTTTACGTCGAGGTCGAGAAGATCGTCGAGAAGCCGATCGAGCAGATCGTCGTGGTCGAGAAGCCGGTGATCGTGCGGCGCGTGGTGGAGAAGGAAGTCGAGACGTTCGTCGACGAACTCCCCGACGAGGTCCGGACCGTGACCCACGATCCCGAGGTCGTGGAGCCGTCGCCGGAGAGCGAGCCGCAGTTCCTCGGCTCCAACGAGGACACCGGCCCCCACTTCTGGATCAACAAGGAGACCGGCGAGCATCCGTTCGACGGCTTCGCGGGGACCGAGTCGGACGACACCGTCGCCCGCCCCCGTGTGGATCCGACGTACCAGGTGCGCAAGGCGAGGCACCGCAGCCCGGACTAGCCGGCGGCGCCGCGTCGCACCTACGGTGCGACCGCGGCGCTCTGCGGGTCGATGAGGACCTTTGCGTGGTGCTGAGCCGAGGCGAGGGCGTCGAACGCCGCTGCGGTGCCGGCGAGGCCGACCGTCCCGGTCAGGAGCGGCTGGGGCTTCACCTTTCCGGCCGCGATCATGTGCAAGGTGTTGCGGAACTCCGCGGGGTCGTAGCCGAACACGAAGCGCAGGTCGATCTCCTTGTTGCTCGCCATCGCGGGCGCGAAGGTGTCGGGCTCCATGCACACGCCGACCACCACGACGCGTGACCGGAACGGTGCGGTGGCGACCAGATTGTCGATGATTCCGGGGACGCCGACGCACTCGAAGACCACCGGCCCCCGCGGGGTCAGTGCCAGCTTGTCGGCCATGCCCATCAACCGCCACCAGGGGATTCCCGGCACGGTCTGCAGCGTGTGCATCGCGTCGAAGGCGACGGCGAAGAGGTCGCCGGCCCGAGTGAAGTATTTGTCCTGCGCGGGAACCGCGTCCCAGGGGCTGTCGACCGCGGGGTCGACCACCACGTCGGCGCCGCATTCGAGCGCGAGGCTGCGGCGCATCTCCGACAGGTCGCTCGCCACCATCTTCTTGACCCCCGCGGCCTTCAGCATCAGGATCACCGCGAGACCGATCGGGCCGCAGCCGACCACCACCGCCACGTCGCGCTTGTTGACCTCGCCGCGGCGCACGGCATGGTGTGCGACGGCGAGCGGTTCGGTCAGGGCGGCGAGGTCGGCGCTGAGGCCGTCGGGCACCGGCATGGCGAGGTCCTCCTGGATCAGCAGGTACTCCGCGTAGGCACCGGGCGCGTTGGCCGACAGTCCAACCATCTCGACTTCGCCGTCGTGCCGGATCAACGGCATCGCGACCACCGGCGTCCCCGGCTTCCACCGCTTGCGGCACTTGGGTCCGTACGAGACCACCTCGCCGACGAACTCGTGCCCCATCACCACCGCGTGCGCCGGGCGCATGAAGTGGTCGTAGCCGACCTGCTCCCCGATGTCGGCCACCACGTCGCCGTGCGTGCGAGCGTGCAGGTCGGACCCGCAGATCCCGGCGCGCAGCACCTTGATCAGCACATGCCCGGGTCCGGGCTCGGGCTTCGCGACTTCGCGGACGTCGAGCGTCCCTTCCTGGCACACAACAGCTTTCATGGGAGCACTCTCCCACAGTTCCGGGGCGTGGTGCAGCGAAGAGTCGGGGTGTGCGGTCTCTAGTGGGACGCGAGCGAACTGTGATCGTGGACACATTCGGAATCAAACGGACCGCGGTCCGGTTATGCTGTTCGTGTGGCGATGAAGCGCCCATGAAAACTTCAAATCTGAACAACTTCACCCCGACTCCAAGGAGAATGCAATGACCACTGCAACCGTCACCCCCACCGACCTGACCGCCGGCGTCTGGAACATCGACACCGCTCACTCGACCGTCGGCTTCTCGGTCCGCCACCTGATGGTCTCGAAGGTCCGCGGCGTGTTCGACACCTTCTCGGGCAGCATCACCATCGCCGAGGATGGCACCCCTTCGGTGCAGGCTGAAATCGACGTGACCTCGATCAACACCCGCAACGAGCAGCGCGACGGCCACATCAAGTCGGCCGACTTCTTCCACGCTGAGAAGTTCCCGACCGCGACCTTCGTCTCGACCGGCGTCGTCGCCAAGGGCGGCGATTACGAGCTCACCGGTGACTTCACCCTCAAGGGCGTCACCAAGCCGGTCACCCTCAAGATGGAGTTCAACGGTGTGAACCCGGGCATGGGCCAGGGCGCCGTTGCCGGCTTCGAGGCCACCACCGTCATCAACCGCAAGGACTTCGGCATCGACATCGAGATGCCGCTGGAGACCGGCGGATCGGTCGTCGGCGACAAGATCACCATCACCCTGGAGATTGAGGCGCTGCAGGCTGCCTGACGCACAAGTCCCGTCACCTCCCGGTCGTTGGGTAATCTCAGTGAGATTCCACCGCGGCCGGGAGGTGATTTCTTTTGCGTGACAACACGCGCGCGGAACTGCACCGTTTCGCCGACTGGATAGACCGGCGGCTCAAGGTCGCCTACTTCGGCGGCCACCTGGTCGACGGCGGCAGCGATCGGGTCGCCAAGGAGTGGCGCGAGATGGACGTGCCGACCAGGCGCGGCGTGGTGGTGCGAGCGCTCATTCTCGGTGGCGCGATCATGGGCGGCGCCAAGATCCTCATCAGCATCGAGACCTTCATCGCGGTGTTCTTGGCGTTCACCGGCGGTGACCTCACCTTGCATGCGGGAGTCGACGACCCCGGGATGCTGGCGGTGCTGCTCTCCACGATCGTCGGTCTGCTCGTGAGCATCGGGATCTCGCTGCTGTTCCTACGACCGCAGGTGGAGTGGTTCATCGCCGGGACGGCGGCCGACGACGAGCGACGCCGCCAGGTCCAAGTGATCCCGATGAGGGTGGTCTACGCCGACCTCTCCGGGTGGCTGGCGGCCTACGTGGTCTACGTGATCGTCTCGGGCGCCCGCCCATTCTTTCTGCTGGCGATTCTGGTGGCGTTCGTGTTCGCAGCCACCACCTCGGCCTGCCTCAACTACATGTTCATCGAAAGCGCGGTCCGACCACTCGTGGTGCTAGCGCTCGGCGGCCGCGCGATGCAGTACGCGATGCACGGCGTCCGCGAACGCATGCTGGTGATCTGGCTGGTGTCGTCGGCCGTGCCGATGGTCGGCATGCTCTCGATCATCATCGGTCGGGTTCTGGATCTGGTTCCGGAGGTCGACGGCAAGTTCGACTGGCCCGTGGCCTTTCTCGCGTTCATCGCCTTGGCCTCCGGCGGCCGTGTGGTGGGACTCGTGGGACGCGCGTTCCGCGATCCGCTCAACGAGATGACCGATGTGGTCCAGGCGGCGAGTGAAGGCGATCTGTCGCGCCGCGTCGCGGTCTACGACTCCTCGGAGATCGGCGTGCTGCAGAACGGCGTCAACGCCATGCTCGACGGCCTGGAGGAGCGCGATCGGATGCGCGAGATCTTCTCCCGGCACGTGGGCGTCGGCGTCGCCGACCTGGCCCTGGAGCACGGCGGCGAACTGGTCGGCGCGAACGCCGACGTCGCCGTGATCTTCGTCGACATCACCGGGTCGACTTCGTTTGCCGCGCGCCGTGATCCGCGGGAGACGGCGGTGGTGCTCAACGCGTTCTTCTCGATCGTCGCCGAGGTGGTCGAAGAGCACGGCGGCTTCATCAACAAGTTCGAGGGCGACGCCGCCCTGATGGTGTTCGGTGCGCCCGAGAAGCTCGACAACGCCGTCGAGTCGGCGCTCGCCGCCGGGCGGGCCCTGGGCGAGGCGCTCGGCGAGAAGCTGCCGCTGGAATGGGGCATGGGCATCTCGTGCGGCCAGGTGTTCGCGGGCAACATCGGTGCCCGAACGCGCTACGAGTACACGGTGATCGGCGATCCGGTGAACGAGAGCGCCCGCCTGTCCGACCGAGCGAAGGAAGGCTACTCGCCGATCTACGCCAGCGGGCGGGCGATCGAAGCCGCGGGCGAGGAGGAGGCCGCGCGATGGCGTCGCGTCGACCGCGTGACGCTGCGCGGGCGCCCCGAGGCCACCGAAGTCTTTGCGCCGCGGGAACTCCTGATCCGTGCCGAGCCGCCGTCGCTCGGTAGTGTGCTTTCTGACCTGGTGAAGTTCGCCATGTCGCGCGATCGGCCCGACAGGGCCCCAGGAAAGGAACAGTGACGATGGGTGGATGGTCAGTCGACCGTATTCCTGACCAGACCGGCCGCCGGTATGTGATCACCGGTGCCAACAGCGGCATCGGCGCGGAGATGGCCAAAGTGCTGGCCGCCGCGGGCGCGCACGTGACGATGGCCTGCCGCAACCTCGACAAGGCCGCCGTTGTGGCGAACCAGATCGGATCCGCGGCCTCGATCGCGCATTTGGATCTGGCCGACCTCTCGTCGGTGCGGGAGTTCGCGGACACGGTGGACTCCGTCGACGTCCTGATCAACAACGCCGGCGTCATGGCGCTGCCGATGAGTCGGACCGTCGACGGCTTCGAGATGCAGATGGGGACCAACCATCTCGGGCACTTCGCCCTCAACGGATTGCTGCTGCCCAAGGTGACCGATCGTGTCGTCACGCTGTCGTCGCTTGCGCATCTGATCGGCAGCATCCACCCCGACGACCTCAACTGGGAACGACGCCGCTACAACCGCTGGACCGCCTACGGCGACTCGAAGCTGGCGAATCTGGTCTTCGCACAAGAACTTGCGCGCCGGCTCACGGCCGCGGGGTCGCCCCTGCGATCGGTGGTGGCGCATCCCGGCTACGCGACGACCGACCTGATGATGCACTCCGAGACCGCCGTCGACTACCTGATGAAGGCCGGCGCCCTGCTGCGCGTCGGGCAGACCGCCGATCGCGGGGCGCTGCCGGCGGTGTACGCGGCGACCGAAGACGTGCCGACCGGCAGCTACTGGGGTCCGAGCATGGTCCTGCGCGGCGGGCCGTCGTCGGCGCGCTATCGCGGGGTGGCCGACAATCAGGCGGTCCGCGACCGGCTGTGGGAGGCGTCGGAGAAGCTGACCGGAGTGACCATCGAGGTCTGAGCCGCGGGCTACCGCACGCCGTGCGGTCGGAACTGGACGCTGATCCGCGGCCCGGCGCCCGCCGCCTTCGGGACGGCGTGATCCCAGGTGCGCTGGCAGCTGCCGCCCATCACCAGGAGGTCGCCGGACCCGAGCACGAACTTGCGTGACGATCCGCCGCCGCGCGGTCGCATCAGCAGGGTGCGGGGCGAACCGAGCGACACGATCGCGATCAGCGTGTCGGTGTCGCGGCTGCGGCCGATGCGATCGCCGTGCCAGGCGACGCTGTCCGCGCCGTCCCGGTACAGCGCGAGGCCGGAGGTCGCGAACCCCTCCGGCAGGCACGCCCGGTAGTGGCGGCTGAGTTCGTCGCGGGCGCGCGCCAGCAGGGGGTGCGGCAGGGGAGCGCCGCGGTCGTAGAACGACAGCAGGCGCGGCACGGGAAGCATGCGCTCGTACATCTGGCGCTGCTCGGCACGCCACGGGACGTCGGTGCGCAGGGCGTCGAACACCGCGAGCGACCCGCTGACCCATCCGGGTCGGACGTCGACCCAGGCACCCCGGGTCAGTCGGTGGTGGACGACACCCGCGTCGAGGCGCCCCAGGCTCGATGACGCCGCGCCGGTGGGCGCGGTGTGGTCGATCGCATCGAACAGCGATGCCTGTACGCCGGTGGTCATGCAGACAGCGTAACGCTTGTTCGAACGTATGTGCTAGAGGTGGGCGGTTAAGATCCGGCGGTTCCGAGGTTTCGCAGACGTCGGGCGGCCTCCGCGATCACCTCGTCGCGCTTGCAGAAGGCGAAGCGCACCAGGTGCTGCCACGACGCGGTGTCGTCGACGAAGGCGCTGACCGGGACGGCGGCCACGCCGACCTCGGTGGGCAGCGTGCGGCAGAACTCCGCGCCGTCGGAGTAGCCGAGCGGACGCGGGTCGGCGCAGACGAAGTAGCCTGCCTCGCTGCGATGAACGTCGAAGCCTGCGGTCCGGAGCGCCTCCGACAGCACGCTCCGCTTGCGTTGGAGCTCGGCCGCGTTGCGGCGGGCCCAGTCCATCTCATGGCGCAGCGCGTGCGCGACCGCAGGCTGAAACGGGCCGCTGCCGACGTAACTGAGGAACTGTTTGGCCGCGCGCGCCGCGGCGACGAGATCGGCGGGACCGGTGAGCCAGCCGACCTTCCATCCGGTACAGCTGAAGGTCTTGGCCGCACTCGAGATGCGCAGTGTGCGCTCGGCCATCCCGGGCAGGGACGAGATCGGGCGCTGCACGCGCCCGTCGAACAGCAGGTGCTCGTACACCTCGTCGGAGATCACGACGACGTCGTGTTCGATCGCGAGACGGGCGATCTCCGCGAGGTCGTCGTCGCCGAGGACCGTTCCGGTCGGATTGTGCGGTGAATTGACCAGCACCGCGGCGGTATTGGGGCTGAAGGCGGCGGCGAGGGCGTCGCGGTCGAGGACGAAGCCGTCGCCGTCGGGTACCAGCGGGACCGTCTTCCGCAGCCCGCCGGCCAGCGCGACGCAGGCCGCGTAGGAGTCGTAGTAGGGCTCGATCATCACCACTTCCCGGCCGGGTTCCACTAGGCCCAGCAGCGCACCGGAGATGGCTTCGGTGGCGCCGACCGTCACCAGGACCTGGGAGTCCGGGTCGAGATCGAAGCCGTACTCCGCGCGCTCGTGCTCGACGATCGCGTGGCGCAGCGCGGGGACGCCGATGCCGGGCGGGTACTGGTTGTCGCCGCCGTTGATGGCGTCGACGGCCGCGGCCAGCATCGACGCCGGACCGTCGGTGTCGGGGAAGCCCTGCCCGAGGTTGATCGCGTCGTGCTGAACCGCGAGGGCTGACATCTCGGCGAAGATGGTCGAGGTGAACGGGCGCATGCGATCGACGAGGGGCATGGGTTCAGGTTGGCATACGCCGACCGGATCGGGTCAATCCCCGGTGCCGCCGTGGACGATGTCGTCGGCGTCGACGATCCGGTACGCGTAGCCCTGCTCGGCCAGGAACCGCTGGCGGTGCGCGGCGTAGTCGGCGTCGAGACTGTCGCGAGAGACCACCGAGTAGAAGTGCGCCTGGCCGCCGTCGGCCTTGGGCCGCAGCAGTCGGCCGAGACGCTGCGCCTCCTCCTGCCGGGAACCGAAGGTGCCCGACACCTGCACGGCGACGGAGGCCTCGGGGAGATCGATGGAGAAGTTGGCGACCTTCGAGACCACCAGGGTCTCGATCTCGCCGCGACGGAAGGCGTCGAACAGCTTCTCTCGCTCGGCATTGCGCGTCGACCCCTGAATCACCGGGGCGTCGAGTTCACGTCCGAGCTCCTCGAGCTGATCGATGTAGGCGCCGATGACCAGCGTTTGTTGACCGCGATGGCGCGCGAGGATCGACCGGACCACGCGGATCTTGGAATGCGCGGTGGAGCAGAGCTTGTACTTCACCTCGGCTTCGGCGACCGCGTACTGCAGGCGTTCCTCGTCGGTCATCGTCACCCGGACCTCGATGCATTCGGCCGGGGCGATCCAGCCCTGCGCCTCGATGTCCTTCCACGGGGCGTCGTACCGTTTGGGACCGATGAGACTGAAGACGTCGCCCTCGCGCCCGTCCTCGCGGACCAGGGTGGCGGTGAGCCCGAGGCGACGGCGCGACTGCAGGTCGGCGGTCATTCGGAACACCGGGGCCGGAAGCAGGTGGACCTCGTCGTAGATGATGAGGCCCCAGTCGCGGGAGTCGAAGAGGTCGAGGTTCTTGTACTCGCCCTTCGATTTGCGGGTCATCACCTGATACGTGGCGATGGTGACCGGCCGGATCTCCTTGCGCTCGCCGGAGTACTCGCCGATCTCGTCCTCGGTCAGCGAGGTGCGCGCGATCAGCTCGCGCTTCCACTGCCGCCCGGCGACGGTGTTGGTGACCAGGATGAGGGTGGTGGCCCCGGCCTTGGCCATCGCCGCGGCGCCGACCATCGTCTTGCCTGCGCCGCACGGCAGGACCACCACGCCCGAGCCGCCCGCCCAGAACGAGTCGGCGGCGAGCTCCTGGTAGTCGCGCAGGTGCCAGTCGTTCTGTTCCAGCGTGATGTCGTGGGCCTCGCCGTCGACGTAGCCCGCGAGGTCCTCGGCAGGCCAGCCGACCTTCAGCAAGATCTGCTTGAGCCGCCCGCGCTCGGAGGGATGGACCACCACGGTGTCGTCGTCGATGCGCGCACCGAGCATGGGCGAGACCTTCTTGTGGCGGAGGATCTCCTCGAGCACCGCGCGGTCGAGGCTCACCAGGGTGAGTCCGTGGGCGGGGCTCTTGACCAGCTGCAGGCGGCCGAACCGGCCCATGGTGTCGACGATGTCGACCAGCAGCGGCTGCGGCACCGGGAAGCGGGAGTGGGTGACGAGGGCGTCGACCACCTGCTCGGCGTCGTGGCCCGCCGCGCGCGCATTCCAGAGGGCGAGCGGGGTGACGCGGTAGGTGTGGACGTGCTCGGGTGCGCGTTCGAGCTCGGCGAACGGGGCGATGGCCGCGCGCGCGGCGGCGGCGCCCGGGTGGTCGACCTCCAGCAGGAGAGTCTTATCCGATTGCACGATGAGCGGTCCGTCAGTCACCCGATCCATTGTCCAGGTTCGACGCCGCCCAAGCCAGTCTGCGCAGGTCCGGCTGCCCAGGTCTCTCTGCACAGGACCCTCTGCCCGGGTCCCTCTACGTTGCTACAGGACCTCGGCCCGAGTGATGCGGTGCAGCGGGAAGCGTAGGTCGGTGTCGCCGCCCTCTTCGTCGGCCACCAACTGTCCCGCTGATAGCGACCGCGCGTGCAGCACGTGCCGGCTCGCGGCGCCGTGGGCGTCCACGTACCCGATCCGCAGGCGACGCCCGGTCTGCAACGCCAATTGGACGAGCGCCGACACGGTCTCGCCAGCCCCGCCGGACGCGGTGGTCGTGACCGGATTCGCGGCACGATCGGCGGTGCGCATCCGGGAGACGACCGCACTCGCCTGACCCGGGCCGATCCCGCCCCGGCGCGGGGTCGTGGTCGACGACCGCGCGGCCACCCGAACCCCGCGGCTGCGCAGATCGATGAGGGCGCCTGCGGAATCCTCGCCCGCGGGCGCGAAGCCTGCCTCGCGCAGCCGCTCCACCACGTCCCGGAACGGGGCGGCCGAGACCGCGACGGTCGGTGCCAGGGCGCGCAGCGCCAGGTCGGCGGCGGCCTCGCTGCGCAGGACCTCGGCCAACGTCGCGGTGTCGTCGCAGCGCACGAACGACGACGCCACGCCCACGCGCAGACTGCCGTGGCGGCGGGCGACGTCGTCGATCAGGTAGGTCAGCGACTGCGGCACCGGGGTGCGCGAGTGCTGTTCGAGGAAGGCGCCGATCTCGGCGGTGCTGCGGCCGGTGTCGAGCGCGCGCCGCACGCTGTCGTCGGTGACGCGGTACATCGAGGCGGCGCCGCCCGATTCCAGATCGGCCAGCAGTCGGAGTTGGTCCGCGGTGTCGGGCTGCAGCGGTCCGGGCACCATCACGGTGAGGTCGGCCTGCACCAGGAAGTAGTCGATCAGCTCCGGCAGCGACGACGACATGGCCGTCAGAACGGCCTCGGGCGCGACGTCGTCGGCCGGCGCGGTGAGTGCGGCACGACCGGCGGTGGTCAGCGAGCCGTGTGCCACGAGGCCGAGCTCGGTGGCCTCGCGCAGGGTCTCGGACACCACATGTCGGGTCATGCGACGCAGCTGTCGCGGGTGCCGCCAGCCGAGGGCGGCCACCAGCGTGTCGATCGCGACCGGATGTGCGGGCTCGGCGTCCAACAGCGGTGCCAGGACGGCCCGGCGTCCGGTGCCGGCGTTGGCGTCGAAGAGCTCCGACGACAGCGCGGCGAGGGTGTTTCCGTCGCGATCGGTGTCGCCGATCTGCCACGGGCGCCGCGGCAGATCGAGCCACGCGTGGGCCATACCGAACCAGCGGCGGTCGGTGGCCAGGTGGGCCCACGCGTCGACCGCGGTGGTGGGAGCGAAGACGTCGTCGGCGCGGACGTCGAGGTCGGCGAGATCGGGGACCCCGCCGTCCACCAGTCGCTGTCGGGCCAGGAGCTCCACCAGCAGTCCCACGCGGGTCACCGTGAGCGCGGTGGTCTTGGCGAGGCGACGCAGTTCGCGGATGCCGACACCCCCGGAGCGCAGGATGGCGGCCGGGGCGGTGCCGAGGGCGTCGATCAGGTCGTCGGCGTGGCGCAGCAGTTCCAGGGCCTCGCCGGCACCGGCCGCATCGACCGTCGCGGCGTCGAACCGCCCGGGCGTCGTGGACGCGGTGAGCGACGGCGCGCCCAGCGACGCGGTCAGCAGCGGCGGCTGGTCGCGCAACACCTGACCCACCTGGGGCGGGAGCTCCACGGTCTGCTCGTCGACGCGGGCCAGCAGTCCGAGCGCGATGAGCGATGGCACCGGGGCCGACGGATCGGCGTCCGGTGCGGCGTCGCGGCTGCGGCCCAGCGGCGCCCCCTGGGCCAGGGTGGCGAGGAGTTCGCGTGGCCGCGCCGCCGTGGCGTCGATCAGCGCGGTGATCTGGTCCGGACCCAGTTGGGCCACCGGACCGAGCAGGTGGTGCGCGCGCCAGGGGAGCGCGGCGGGCAGGTGCGCCCCACCGATCCAATGGGTGTGCTTGCCGCGCTTGAGCGGGCCGGTGCCCCAGAGCAGGGCGCTCGCCACGAGCGCTTCCAGTCGGGCGTCGACCTCACTGCGAAGCGCACGTTTGCCGAGCCGTCCGACGATCTCGTCGCGCCCGACGGGGCCGAGCAGCTCCTTGCGTTCGCCGATCTCGGCCGCGGCGGCGAGGAAGGCCTCGAGGACCGCGACCGACAGCAGGTCGAGGTTCTCGCCCGCCAACGAGATGGATGCTGCCGAGAGGGCGCGCCCGGCGAGGACAGCGGTGCCGCGGGGTGGTGGAGACGCGAGGTCGGGCCGGGCGATCAGGAGTTCGGCGAGCGCGTCGTCGGAGCGCCCCGTCAGGTCGTCGGCCAACCCGCGCAGCGGCAGGTCCGGGCTCATTCGGACAACTTTACCGTCGGCTCGGAGAACATGGCACAATGAGGCCGTGGCTAAGAAGAATGGTTATGTGGACAACGGTTGGCCGGAAGAACACGGCGACGATCACGCGGTGACCGAACTGGTCGCGCACCTGGCGGGAGCGCTGTCGCCGTTCGGCGACACCCAGCTGCCCAAGCCGGCAGAAGACCTGCCCTTCATTCAGTCGAACACCGTCGTCAACCGCTGATCTGACTCAGCACCCGTCGCCGGCCGAACCGTGAGGTTTGGCCGGTTTTCTTTTTGGTGCGGGACCCCAGTCGAGGTACTGAACAGTCGAGGTACTGAAACAGCCGAGGTACGGCAAACGCGAAGACCCCCGCCGAGGCGGGGGTCTTCGTCGTTCAGATCAGGAAGCTCAGCCGAGGTTGTTCAGCAGGCCCTTGTTCTGGTTGTACAGGTTCAGCTGATCCGGGGTGAGCTCGTAGCCGGAGGCCTTGGCGGCCTTCCATGCGCCACGGACCTCGGGGCTGACGTTGGAGTCCGCGAGAGCCTTGTCGACCTGCTCCTTGGCCTCAGCGGTGTTGGTGGCCTTCGGGGTGCCGAGCGAGCCGTTGGACGACGGCGCGTCGCTCTTCGGCGCCAGCGGGTTGGCCGGTGCGGCCGGTGCTGCCGGAGCGGTGCGCTGGGTGGGGCCCGAGAGCACGGTGCCGCAGGTGGGCCATGCGCCCTTGCCCTGGCTGGCCAGCACGCGCTCGGCGACAGCGATCTGCTCGGCCTTGGTGGCCTGGTCCGCGGTGGCGGCGTACTGGCCGCCGCCGTGCGAGGTCCAGGTGCTGGGGCTGAACTGCAGGCCGCCGTGGTAGCCGTTGCCGGTGTTGATGGCCCAGTTGCCGCCCGACTCACACTGTGCGACCTGGTCCCACTCTGCGTCGGTGGCTGCCGAGGCGCTGCCTGCGGTGGAGCCCATGAGGGCAGCGCCGCCGCCGATGATCGCCGAGGTGATGGCGATCTTTGCGAAAGTCTTGGTGTTGGAGGTCTGCTGCTGTGCGTGACGTCCGGACATAGTTTTGTTTCCTCTCTCCACGCGCCTACGAGGTGAGCTGTCGGGTTCGAGCGAGAGGTGCTCGGCCCCTGGCTGCATCACTGGGTGTGACGCGCACTTGGGACTTAACCCCAAGGCTGGTCGCGGAGGCGATCAGCCGGTTCCCGTGAGGGATGTTGGGTCCCCCGTCCTCGCTCCTGAAACTGCATTTAAACGGTTGCTCATCCGGCGGAAGCGAGGCTGGGCGCGACCGGTTGAACAGTTGGTTGTCGGTCACCGGGCTGGCGACCGACATGAACACTACGTCGTTCGATCGGATTGATCATCCGTTCTCAGGGGGGCCTGATTACTCGCCGGTAACCGAATTTTCGGCCGTTTTGGCGTCATCCCAGTTCAGGCCGCTGGCACCCGTCCCGTGTCCGCATTGTTATCAACCTGTTATGTGACAAGTGTCACAATCAACTTGAGACGTCGGCCACTCAGGATTGCGCCCGACGCGCCTCGAGAGCGCGGAAGCTGCTCGCGTGGAACACCAGTGGGTCCACGGCCGGGTCGCAGCGAAGGGCTTCGATCTGCAGCAGGACGACCAGGTGGTCGCCCGCCGGGATCTCCGAGAACACGGTGCAGGCGAGATGTGCCGTCGCGCCGGGGACGAACACGGCGCCGGACTCGTCGAAGATCGGGTGGATGCCGTCGAAGCGGGTCTCGACCGGACCGGCCAGCCGTCGGCACAGCTCACCCTGGTGCGCGGCGAAGACGCTGACGCCGACGGCGCCGGACCCCTTGAGCGTCGGCCAGGTGCTCGAGCCGTTGCGGACGCACACCGAGACCAGCGGAGGGTCCAGCGAGACGGTGGTGAACGCGCTGGCCGACATGCCGTTGGGGCCGTCGTCGGCGCTACGGCAGACGGCGACCACGCCGGACGGGAAGCAGCTGAAAGCTCGCTTGAGGGCCGACTCGTCGGCGGCGGGGCGAAGCGGACGGTCGGCGGCCGGAGAAGTGGTCATCGACTTCGGCGTCCCGACAGCAACGCGAAGACGACGCCGAGGAACAGGCCGACGGGGGCGCCCATCGCCAGGATGTAGATGATCGTGACCGGCACCGTTCCGGTGTCGCGGACCGCGGGAAACAGGAGCGCGAGACTCGCGACCATGCCGATGCCGAACATCACGACGGCAACCCCGAGCAGGCGGGAGGACTTCTGGGTCTGCATGGCAACCACGGTAGTCGTGGCGATAGAATCGAGTGCAGTGCGCCTCTGCTCGGACTGCCATCGGGCTCAGGCGCTTTTGTCTGTGGCAGAGAAGATCAGTTGAAGGTGAGCGCAGTGCCGAGCGGTCAGGTGAAGTGGTACGACTCCGAGAAGGGCTTCGGGTTTCTGTCGCAGCCTGGCGGAGAAGACGTCTACGTCCGCGCCAACGCGCTGCCGGAAGGCGTCGCCGAGCTGAAGGTCGGCCAGAAGGTCGAGTTCGACATGGCGGCCGGTCGGCGCGGACCCCAGGCCCTGCGAGTCAGCGTGCTGGAGCCGGCGCCGAGCGTCGCGCGCAACACCCGCGAGGCGGCCCGCGAGGCAGGCCGTCGCGAGCGCGACGCCAAGCGGCCGTCGCCCGATCAGCTGCACGGCATGGTCGCCGACCTGATCACGCTGCTCGAGACCAAGGTGCAGCCGGGACTGCGTAACGGCCGCTACCCCGACCGCAAGACGGCCCAGCTGATCTCCGAGGTGGTCCGCGGCGTCACTCGCGAACTCGATCGCTGACGCACGTCGTCGTCGAACGCGAAAGCGCCCTCCCGGCCGGGAGGGCGCTTTCGCGTTTGTGGTCGGTATCGATCGATGTCACTTGCCGCGCTGGTCGGGCAGCGGGGCGTCGTTGCGAATCCGGAAGTCGACCGGCAGGGTGCGGATGGCGTAGACCCCGCGGTACAGGATGTCGCCGCCGACCTGCTGGCCCGGGATCTTCTCCTGGTACGCGGCCAGCGGTCCGATCTCGACGCCCAGCAGGACCCGGTCCGGAGTGCTTTCGAGAACCTGCGTGTACTTGGTGTCGGGCATGTGCAGCCAGCTGACGCGCTGGATGCCGTTGGGCGTCGCGTACTCGGCGACCAGCGACCACGGTCCGGACTGGATGTCGTGCGGGACGCTCAGTACGGCGCGACCGCCGACCGGCACCGGGTGGTCGACGATCCGGAGGTTGAACTCCCCGTTGGGGCCGACCCCCTCGCACTCGTCCATCTTGACCGAGCACCAGAACGACGGCTCCACGTGCGAGAGGTGATCGCCGGCCTGGAACGCGACGGTCGGCAGGGGCTTCTCCGAACCGCGGACCAGCAGGGTGGTTGCGACGGCGATGATCACCAGGGCCGCGACGACCACCGATCCGATGATCGCGAGGGCCTTCTTGTCTCCCGGTTGCATCACGTTGAACTCGTCTTTCAGTAGGGGGCTTGAGGGTCAAGGACGTCGACGGCGAGCCGTCAGCGTCGGAGGTGATCGGGGACCGCGATCGGCATGGTCGGCGCCGCGTGATCGGGGCGCCGGCCGCCGAAGCCGGGGACCAGGGTGGATCCTCGGCTGGTGAGGATGGTCTGGACCATGCCCATGCCGACGAACACGGTGACGACCGTGAAGCCGATCCACAGCTCGGTCGGCAGCAGCACGCCCAGTGAGGCGCCGAAGACCCACGACAACTGCAACACGGTCTCGGAGCGGCCGAACGCCGAGGCTCGCGAGGCCTCGGGGAGGTCGTCCTGGATGCTCGAGTCCATGCAGACCTTCGCGATGGCGCTGGTGCCCGAACCGATGAAGGCGGCGACCACGACGAAGATCAGCGAGTTGAAGATGGCCGCCAGCAGGCAGCCGACGAAGGTCGCGACGGTGGCCAGCACCACGATGCGGGTGGGGTTCTTGAGCTCGACGCGGGTGCCGACGCCGTTGCCGAGCGCATTGCCGACACCGGCGGCGGCACCGACCGCGCCGAGCATCATCAACTGCGCCAGGCCGGAGTCCACGTGGTCCTGGGCCTTGGCGTAGAACGCGGTGTAGAGGGTCAGGAAGCCGGTGAGGATGCGAATGGATCCGTTGCCCCACAGACCGGTGACCACGGACCGGCCGAGCGGCTGGCGCATCTTCTCCGTGAGGCGTTTCGAGAGGCTGGGTTTGTCGCCTGCGGTCGTCACCCCTGTTGTCGTTGCCCCTGCGGTCGTCGCCCCGGCGGTGGGCGCCTCCGCGTGCGGGTTTCCGCGATAGGTGATGGTCGTGGGGACCTCGCCCTCGGTGACCTCGACCCACGACGGAATCTTCATGCAGTAGTAGGCGCCCATCGCGGCGACGACCACCAAGACGAGCATCGCGCCGGGGACGTGGAACGGGAGGGCCTTGCCGAGCAGGAGCTCGAAGGCGCCGGCGATGCCACCGCCGACGATCGTGCCCGCGATCAGGCCGAACGTGGTGAGGCGGGAGTTGACGCGCGGCAGGTCGATCGACGGCGGCAGCACGCGGGGCGCGACCGCCGATTTCAGGACGCCGAACGACTTGGACAGGACCATCAGGCCCAGTGCGCAGGGGTACAGCACCCACGGCTTGTACAGCAGCTGGCCGGAATCCGGATCCCACGACGAGTTCACGATGATCAGCAGACCGAGCACCGCGCGCAACCCGAACGTCGAGGCCATCGCGATGCGTCGGCCGTTCTGCAGGCGGTCGAGCAGCGGTCCGATCAGCGGGGCGATCAGGGCGAACGGGGCGATGGTCAACGCCAGGTACAGGCCGACGTTGGTCTTCGACTCGGCGGTTGCGGCGGCGAAGAACAGGGTATTGGCCAGCGCCACAGCCATCGCCGCGTCGACGGCCGAGTTCGCGATCACCGGCAGGGTCAGCGCCGTGAGACCGGAGCGGTCGGCGCCGTCGGCGGTCGCCGCGCGGTGCACCATCTTGACGCCGCGCTGGGTGAAATACTTCGACCGCTTCGCCATCACACGGGCGACGGTGACCTTCTCCGGCGGCTCGAACGGGACGTCGTAGCGGCGGTCGTCACCGCGCTTGTCGTTGCTGGGCCGACCGTTACCGGGCTGACCGTTAGTGGGCCGCCCGTCGATCTTCGTGGTCGGCTCGTCGTGCGCGTCGAGCGGAGGCAGGTGGGGATTGCGGGTGCGGGGCGGCAGGTAGCCGTCGCTGGCCGGACGGTTCCGCGGCTCGAACGGACGTGTCGGGACGCGCGGGCGGGGATCGGCCGGATAATTCGCCTGACCGGGATGCGGCGCGGGCCGCCGCGGGGGCCGCGGCGGCTGCTGCCGACCTCCGCTGTGCGGTCGGTCGTCACCGGGTTGACGAGGATTCACATCGTCAATTGTTCCCTATCGCGCCGACAAGGCTGGGATGAGGAGTGCGCCAACAATTCGGACAGGCGAAAATCGGCCTCGAAAACCGCCGACAACGGTCCCTGACGTGCATTCCGGGCGCTGGCTATTGCACACTGGAAGGGTGAGTCTTGCAATCGACAACGGCACCGCGGTGAATAGCGCACTCGTGGACGCCGTCGCCTTCGCGCGCGACGCGCTCATCGCCGATGGTGAGCAACCCGGTGAACACCTGGGAGCCACCGCGGAGGGCGAGTTCGCCGCCACCCACTATTTCGCAGCTCAGGTCCCCGGATACCGGGGATGGCAGTGGTGCGTCGTGGTGGCCGGTGCACCGGACTCGACGGAACTGACGGTCAGCGAGGCCGTGCTGCTGCCCGGCGACGGAGCCCTGTTGGCGCCCGAGTGGGTGCCGTGGGTCGACCGCATCGCGGCAGGCGACCTGGGCCCCGGCGACACGCTGGCCGCGCCCGACGACGACCCGCGGCTGGTGCCCGGCCAGATCGACACCCTCGACGTCGACCCGATCGATCGCGATCAGGTCGGTCAGGTGGCAGCCGAGATCGGTCTGGGGCGTAAGCGACTGTTGTCGTTCGACGGTCGTGCCGAGGCCGCGCAGCGCTGGCACGACGGCGAGTACGGCCCGGCGTCGGAGATGGCGCGCAGCGCACGTCACTCATGCGGCACCTGCGGTTTCTACCTGCCGATCGCCGGTGCGCTGCACGGCGCCTTCGGCGTGTGCGCCAACGAGATGGCGGCCGATGGTCGTGCGGTCTCGGTGGACTACGGCTGCGGCGCGCACTCCGATGTTCGCGCGGCGACCGGAGCGGGCAGCCCCGCGTACGACGCGTACGACGACGGCGCCGTCGAGATCGTGACGCTGCCGAAGCCTGCGGCGGCACCGGAGGTTGCTTCGTCGGAGGCAGAGACGTCCGAGTCGTCGGACCCGAATGCCCCGTCCGAGAGCTGATCTGACACCGGGAGCTCTGCCCGATCCGTTCGGGACGGCGGAACTGCGCGAGGCGACCCTCAGCGGATGGCAGTCGTCGCCCACCCGCCTCGAAGAAGACGCGGCCGCCGAGGCCGAACTCCTGGAGATCGGCTATCGCGGACGGCTCTTCACTGAACTCGCGGCCAACGCCGCCGATGCGGCGGCCGCCGCCGGAGTGCTCGGCTGCATGGCGGTCTGGGCCGAAGGCCCCACCGTCCGCATCGCCAACACCGGCGCGCCGCTGACCGTCGAGGGCGTCCGCTCGCTGGTCGCTCTCCGGGTCTCGCCCAAGCGCGCCGATCCCGGCGCGACCACCGTCGGCCGGTTCGGCATGGGTTTCCGGGCCACCTCCCTGGCCCCGCGCGTGACGATCACCTCCACCAGCGGAGCCATCGAGTTCGACACGGCGCGCACCCGGACTGCCGTCGCCGAGCGGATGCCGTCCGCCGATCCGACCGTCGTCCCCGGTCAGCGACTCGCGTGGCCGTCGGCCGCGACCCCGACCGACGGCTTCGACACCGAGATCGTGCTGGAGGTCGGCCAGGAGTCGATCGCCGCCGCACTGGTGGCCGACGCCGCCGCCCAGGCCGCCGACCTGCTGTTGGAACTGGAGTCGATCGACCGGATCGACGTCGCCGGGCAGCGCTATGTTCGCGTCGACGACGCCGACCAGGTGATCGTGCTGCGCGACGACACCGAGCTGCGGCGATGGATCCAGGCGCGGTCGGACTCGACCCGCTGGTTGGTGCCGGTGGTCGACGGCCGGGTGCTGCCACTCGACCGCGATGTGCTGCGCAGTCCCACCGCGACCGACATCGAACTCACCCTCCCCGCGCGGTTGATCGCGCACCTACCGCTGACCTCCGACCGCCGCGACCTGCACCCGAGCGCCGACGTCGCCGCGGCTGCCGCGGGCTACCCCGAGCTCGTCGCTCTGGTGCCCGACGACCAGAAGCAGGCTGTCGTGCCGCCGCCCGCACTGGCCGTCGGCCGGGTGGACGCCGAACTCCGCGAGGCGGTGCGGGCCCAACTCGCGATCGCGCAGTGGGTGCCGTCGGCCACCGGCGCCGCGCTCGCCCCGACCCGCGCCTGGGTGCTCCCGGGGATCACCGTCGACCTGGCCGAGGTGCTCGTGGAGGTCCTGGAGCCGCTGGCGCACCCGGATGTCAGCGATCGGGTCACCGCGTCACTGCTGGTGGGTCTCGGCGCGCGGCAGCTGGGTTTGGCCGACATCGCCGAGCTGCTGTCGGGCGTGCAGAACCGACCCGAGTGGTGGTCGCGGCTGTACGCGGCACTGGCCGCGCTGGTGCCGGACGGGCGGGCGGCCGAAGAACTCGGGGCCCTGCCCGTTCCCCGTGCGGACGGTCGGATGCACGTCGGTTGCCGCGGCCTGTACCTGATCGACGGCCTCGACGCCCTCGACCACCCGCCGGTCCCGACCTGGATCCCGGCGCTCGAGCCCGCGGCCTACGACCCGCTGCTTGACCGGCTCGGCCTCACCCGCATCTCGCCGGCCGAGGCGATCGATCATCCCGATCTGGCCGCCGAGCTCGACAGCGTCGACGACCACCACGCGCTCGCCGACGTGGTGCTGCGACTGCTGGCTCTGCCCGACGCCGGGCCGGCGCCGGCCGCACTCGGTGCGCTCGAGATCGCCGATGCCGACGGGGACACCCGGCCCGCCGACGAACTCCTGCTGCCCGGCAGCCCGCTGCAGTCGGTGCTGGTCGACGACTCGCCGTTCGGGGAGGTGGCCGCCGCGACCGTGGAGACCTACGGCGCCGTGGCGCTGCGACGCCTCGGCGTCGGCTGGGGGTTCTCGGTGATCCGCGATCCGTCGCCGGTGGCACCCGACCACGACCTCCCCGACGAAGATCTCTGGTGGGACTCCCACGAGGTGCCGCCCGACGAGCTCTCGGCGGTGCGTGATCTCGACCTGGTGGACCCCGACCGCTGGCCCGAGGCCGTGCGCCTGTTGACCGACGACCCGGACACCGCGCCGCTCCTGGCCGGGGGTTACACCCGCTGGTGGCTGCGTCGCTACGCCGAGATCGGGGGAGTGCCGCTGCGGCGCCTCCGACCGATCGACGACACCGGGTTCCGCGGTCTCTTCGACGCCGTCGAACTCCCCGACTCCGCGGCCGGACTGCTTGCCGGCGACGTCCCGGACGACTCGGCGGACGTCGAGGGCTGGCTGGCCGCCCTGGCCGACCCCGACCGCGAGATCGCTCCCGGCGTGGCGGTGCGCGCGCACGCGGCGCTTGTCGCAGCCCTGCGCTCCGGCGTCGTGCGGGTGTCCGACGTCGAACCCCCTGCGGGTGTCCGCACCGTGGCCGGGACGGTCTCCGACGACCCGATCGTCGTCGACGCCCCGTGGTGGACTCCCGTGGTCGCGGCCGACCGCGCCGTCCTTCCCGGCCTGCCCACGGTCCGGGACGACGCCGAACTGCTGGCCGACCTGCTCGATGCGACCACGGCCTCCGAGCGCTTCCATGCGCTGCCCGACCTCGACGGCGAGGCGGTGGACCCGGATTCGTCGGAGGCCGTCGCCCTGCTGGCCGCCGTTGGAATGGCCGCGCCGCGCCAGGTGCGACTGCACGACGACCTGCACGTGAGCCTCACCGACGACGACGCCACGACGCGCCATCGAGTGCCGCTGTGGGTGGCCGACGACGGTACGATCCACCTGAGCCGAGCCCGAATCCGCTGACCGGTACGGTGGGTTGGGTGGCAATCACGCCGCGCGGCAGGGCATCCGGGAGGTAAGGCAGCAGTGCGGCAGTTCCCGATCGACGACAACATCACCAATTGGGTGGTCGGCGCCCGGCACGAACCGCTGACATCCGTGGCACACCTGGTGACCTCGCTCGGCAACACGCTGACTCTGGTCCTGGTGGTCATCGGCGTGTTCGTGATGGCATGGCTCGCGAATCGGATCGACCTCGCGGCGTTGATCGTGCTCGGCGGCCTCAGCGGCTATTTTCTGATGGTCATCTTGAAACTGATCTTTGCGCGCGACCGTCCACCGATCGGTGGTCGTCTCCTCGATGTCGGGGGCAACGCCTTCCCGTCCGGCCACGCGATGATGAGCATGCTGGTCTACCTGCTGACGGCAGTGATTCTCTATCGGATCTACCCGAAGCTGCGGGTGCGTGCGGCGGTCCTGCTGTGGTTCCCGGTGCTCTCGATCCTGATCGGCCTCAGCCGGATCTATCTCGGGGTGCATTGGGCGTCCGACGTCGTCTTCGGCTGGCTCTTCGGAATCGTGTGGTTCGGCGTCTGCCTGTTCGGGCACGCGCAACTGGTCCGTCGACCGGCCATCCTGCGGCTGGCCGGAGATCCGATGGTCTCGCGGACCGTCCCCACCACCGTCGCCGGTTCCGCGGGTCAGGACGCGTCGAGGCCTTCCTGAGCGCCGCGGGAGCCGCGTCGAACCCCTGCCTTCTGGATCAGGACCACGGCGGTCCCGAGAACGCCGACGCCCAGCCCTACCAGGCACACCGTGAGCGCACGGTCGGGGCCGATGCCGGTGAGCCACACCACGACGGTGGCGACCGCCCAGAGGAGCATTCCGGCGATGATCACGGGTTCGGGCGCCCGAAGACTCGCGGGAAGCTGAGGGATCTGGGTCTCATCCGGCATGGATACAGGGTAGCTTTCGCTGGGGTGGAGCAAAGTCGGCAGCGGGGGCACGCGACAATTGTTCTCGCACTCGACCTGAGACAGTGAAGGACGTGCCGATGACCGACCCGGTCGACAACGAATCGTCAGAGGCCAACAGCCCGGCGACGCCGAAGAGCACCAACGCGGTGCTCGACCGCTACTTCAAGATCCGCGAACGCGGAACCACCGTCGCACGTGAAGTCCGGGGCGGATTCGTCACGTTCTTCACGATGGCCTACATCGTGGTCCTGACCCCGATCATCATCGGCGGCGTGCCCGGCGAGCCGATGAACGCCGACGCGCTCGGCAACGTGCTGCCGATGCTGCAGGTGTCGGCGGTCGTCGCCCTGGTGGCCGGCGTGATGTCGATCCTGTTCGGCCTGGTCGCGAACTATCCGTTCGGCATCGCCGCGGGCCTGGGCATCAGCAGTCTGCTGGCCGTCACCATCGCGCCGCAGATGAGCTGGCCGGCCGCGATGGGTCTGGTGGTGGTCAACGGCATCATCATCGTCATCCTCGGTTTCACCGGTGTGCGAACCGCCGTGTTCAATGCCGTTCCGCCGGAGCTCAAGTCGGCGATCGCCGCGGGCATCGGCGCGTTCATCGCGTTCATCGGCCTCATCAACGCGGGCTTCGTGACCCGCCCCGAGGCCGCGGGCGCGCCGCCCGTGCAACTCGGCAACGACGGATCCATCGCCACCGTGCCGACCCTGATCTTCGTGATCGGTGTGTTGCTGATGGGCGTGCTGGTGGTCCGCAAGATTCCGGGCGGCCTGCTGCTCGGCATCATCGTGATGACCATCGTCTCGATCATCGTCGAGAGCATTCTGCACCTGGGGCGGGCGGCCGACGGCGACGGCGGCTGGGCCATGAACGTGCCGAAGATGCCCGACGGCGTCGGCGGCCTGCCCGACCTCAGCCTGGTCGGCAAGGTCGACGTCTTCGGCGCCTTCACCGGTGAGTTCCCGAACGTCAGCGTGCTGATCGCGTGCGTGTTCGTCTTCACCCTCCTGCTGTCGAACTTCTTCGACGCCATGGGCACCATGACCGGTCTCGGCAAGGAGGGCGGCCTCACCGACAAGGACGGCAACCTGCCCGACATCGGCAAGGCGCTGGTCGTGGAAGGCACCGGCGCGATTGTCGGCGGTGCGGCGTCGGCGTCGTCGAACACGGTGCTGGTGGAGTCGTCGTCGGGCATCGCCGAGGGCGCGCGCACCGGCCTGGCGAATGTGGTGACGGGCGTGCTGTTCCTGGCCGCGATGTTCTTCACCCCGCTGTACAGCGTGATTCCGATGGAGGCCGTTGCGCCCGCGCTGGTGGTCGTCGGTGCGCTGATGATGGGCCAGGTCCGCGACATCGACTTCTCCAGGTTCGAGTTCGCGCTTCCCGCGTTCCTGACGATCGTCGCGATGCCCTTCACGTACTCGATCGCCAACGGCATCGGCGTCGGCTTCATCAGCTGGGCCGTCATGGCCGTCGCGCGCGGCGATCGTAAGAGCATGCACCCGCTGCTCTTCGTCGTGGCAGCCCTGTTCATCGTCTACTTCGCTCGCGGCCCGATCTCGAACCTGATCGGGTAGTGCCTTGGGTGGCGGGCCGGGAAAGTGATTGATCTGGGCCCTGTGGGGGCGCTGATCAATCAAAATTCTTGGGCCGCACGCTGAGTGCCGCTGCCGCGCTGCGGAACCCGTTCGGCCGGTCGACCCCTAGAAGAAGGTGCCGGCGAACGGGGCTTCTTCGACGGCGAACATGGCGGCGAGCTGGGCGCAGGCCTCCGTCTGGCCGTCGATACGACCGGCGCATGTCATCTGGCGCACCGAGATCCCGCCGAGGTAGACGCTCGAGAGGGTCGCGATGTCGATACCGATCTGGGCGGGATCGTCGGTGCGGGCCGCCTGAGCGGTGCCGTCGTCGGCGACGGTGAGGCGGTAGCGGCCGGCTCGGTCGCCGAAGCCGTCGGTCACGTCCAGGACGAGGTCGCCGGGGGCGGCATAGGTGCGCAGCTGCAGGGCTTCGACGACATCCAGGATCGACAGCCACAGCTGGTCGGAACGACCCTGGACCTGGACGGCCCGCGCGTTATGCAGCTTGAGGGGCAGGGGATCGTCCACCGGGATCGATGCCT
Source organism: Gordonia sp. (in: high G+C Gram-positive bacteria) (assembly GCF_012515855.1). Classification (GTDB taxonomy): domain Bacteria; phylum Actinomycetota; class Actinomycetes; order Mycobacteriales; family Mycobacteriaceae; genus Gordonia. Next base: position 13,709 of record NZ_JAAYXO010000141.1, on the reverse strand, counting down.
TGATCGCGGACACCAGGTCGAGCCCGGTCAGGACCCGCCACAGGTCGGTGTGCGCCTGCTCGGTGGTCGCGACGAAGTCTTCGACGATCGCGGTCTTGTCGCGCGCGTCGATCCGATAGGCGGCGTACCCGTCGACGTGCAGCAGATGGTGCAGGCCGCTGGTCTGCGAATTGCGACGGAAGCTGCGGTCGGCCATGATCGACGGCCACCAGGTCTCCGGCCGGGTGATCGCGCCGGTCCGACCCGCAGCCCATCGCGCATGAACGGCAGGGACATGCTTGGCGATCTGTTCCTGGTTGCCGTACCGGACCCGCGAGTCGGCGGGGACGGGCGTGCGGAACTCCGCGGCGCGCGGTTCGACGCTGACCTGGTGGGCGAACACCGCCGGGCCGAAGCCGAAGCGCTCGTAGATGCCGCCCTCGGACGCGGTGAGGGTCGCGAGCGGAAGCCCGCGCTCGCGCCAGGTGCGGTACTCCTCGGTGATCATCCGACGCAGCAGACCGCGTCGCCGATGCGTCGCCGACACCGACACCCACGACAGCCCCGCCGTGGTCGCGACCGTCCCGCCCGGCACCGTCACCGGGACCGGGAAGTACAGGGCGACGGCGACGATCGGACGACCGTCGGATGCGGTGTCCCGAATGACGACGGTGTCGCCCTCGCCCGCGCGGTTCCGGAACTCGATCATCTCGTCGCTGGGCAGCGGCTTCGGCAGCGCGAACGCGCGGGCGTCGATCGCGAGAATCTCCGGCCAGTCGGTGCCGCGCGGCCTTTCCAATGCCAGCGGGTCGGTGTGGTCGGCGTCAGAGATCGGATTGCTCACCCGTCCAGTGTGCCAAAACGCAGTACGCCCGGTGCCGTGCGCGGGTGATCGACGCCGATGTGAAACCGTTGACGGGTGAGCTTCCCAGACGTAGTCCGGTTGGACGACCTCGCGGTGGACGTGGTCGACATCGACGATCCCGCCGACCCCCGCGTCGACGATTTCCGCGATCTCAGTTCCGTCGACCGCAGGCCGGATGTGGTCGCGCTCCCGGGCGGAGTGGTCGGCAAGGGGCTGGTGATCGCCGAAGGCACCCTGGTGACGCAGCGGATGGCGGCGTCGAGGTTCACCCCGCACGCCTTCTTCGGGGTCGACCGCCGACTGCGCGAGTTGGCCACCGACCTCCGCGATCCGTCGCTGCGCGGGGTCCCGTTCTACCGAGCCACCGCACAGGTGATGGCCGACACCGTCGGGTTCCACCTCAATCGCGGCGTGCTGGCCGCGGCGCATCGTCCCGCGGAACTCTCCGTGGCCGAGGTGATCGCCGACGCCCGGACAGTCGCGGTGCTCGAAGGGGTCAACGACCACGAGAACATCGGCAGCGTGTTCCGCAACGCCGCCGGCTTGAGCGTCGACGCGGTGATCTTCGGGGCCGGGTGCGCCGATCCGCTGTACCGACGCTGTGTCCGCGTGTCGATGGGGCATGCGCTGCTGATGCCGTTCGCGCGGTCCGACGACTGGCCGGGCGATCTGGACCTGCTGCGCGATCGCGGATTCACCACCGTCGCCCTGACGCCGGGCACGGGCAGCGTGCCGCTGGCGGACGCGGTGTCCGGCGACAAGGTGGCGTTCCTGCTCGGCGCGGAGGGGCCGGGTCTCACGGAGGAGACCATGGCGCGCTGCGACGTCCGCGGCCGGATCCCGATGAGCCGCGGCACCGACTCGCTCAACGTCGCGACAGCCGCGGCGGTCGCGTTCTACGAGCGCAGTCGGATCTAGCGCAGTCGGATCTGACGCGGTTCCGGACGACCCGCCCGGCCAGTTCCGACACGCGACACTACAGCCGGCCGCGGAAACCGAAGAAGCGGGAGAGCGGTCCGGGCGTCCGTTCCTCGGCCGCTGCCGGAGCCGCGGCCGGAACCGTCTCGATCGGTTCGGTCTGGTACTCGCCGAAGCCCTCCGTCGGTGCCGGTGGGGTTTCCGCCGCCGCAGGCACCGCGGTTGCGGCCGCGAGTTCGGGTTCGCGTGCGGTGGTCGGAACGTGCAGCGGCACCGACGATTCGACGAAACCGTCGCGACCGTCGTCGGGTCCGATGCGGTAGACGGTCACCGGAAGCAACGCCGGGTCGACCACCGGGTCGGTCTCGTGGAACCCGAAGCCGAACCAGGCGTGGTTGGCGGCGTCGGCCAACGCCCCGGGATGGAACGGCAGGGCGAGCGGTTGATTGGGGCTGCGCTGCGGGTGTCCGCCCGCCCAGAACGGACCCTCGAAGGGGTAGGGGAGGCCGACGTCGACGCTGATGGTGGACGACGTGCCGAAGAACGCGCGCTGCACCTCGCCGCCCTCCCAGCGGGCGAAGCCGCCGATGTCGGCGCCCGGATCCACGGAGATCAGCGCCCACGTGTGGCCCACGCCGAGATCGGTGAGGTACGAGGTCATCTCGTGGGGATCGGCGGTGCGCAGACTGGTTCCGGCCAGGACCGCGAGACGTCCGTAGTGTGCGACGAAGACGCGGTTGTCGGCGCCGTCGACCGCAGCGGCGAGGTCGGACGTCCCGATCGGAGTGAGCTCCGCGTCGGTGAACGCCCGCTCCATGAAATCGGTGGTCGCCGCCGGGTCGATGTACGCTCCGGCGCGCAACTCGGCTGCCGGGTCCGGGCAGTCGATGAACCACAGCGCAGAAATGTTCGGCAGCACCGAACCTCCAAATTCAGTCATTCGTTCGGGTGGCTGCGGACGCCGAGCAGCACGTCCTCCCACGCCGGAACCGTCGGGGTGGCCCGTTTGCCGCGGTGGCGCGGGCCCGTGGACTCGTGCTCCTCGTGCGGCGCCGGCGCTTCGATTGCGGAGTCGTCGTCGTAGCGCAGATCCAGGACTTCGCCGAACTGGTCGCGGCGGCGCTGCTGCCGCCCGGTCAGGTCGTCGGCGTCGACCGTCACGTACTCGTGGCCGTCCGCTGCGACCTCGCGGGTGGGCGCTGCCGCGGGTTCGGGCGTCGGTACCACCGTGGGGCGGCGTTGCGCGCGGGCCAGATCCGGTTCGGTCAGTTCGACGGCGAGATCGTCCATCGGATCGGTCGTTCCACCGTGCGATCCGGGCGTGAAACGCCAATGCGCGGAGACCTCGGAGTCGGGGGTCGGCAGCACCTGGACCACCCACTGTCCCGCTCCGGTCCGCCACGCGTCCCACACCGCGTTCTGCGGTGCGCCGCCGCGAAGCACGAGGCACTCGGCGACGATCTCGCCGAGGGTCCCCGGCGTGGGGCCGTCGACGCCCATCGGATGCGAGGCGCGGGCGAGTTCCGCGGCGCGGCTGCGCTCCAGGAGCACCGGATGCGCGAAACGATGAATCTTGTCGGCGGTGACGCCGGTGGCCTCCGCGATCTCCTCGACAGTGGCGCCCGCGCGTACCCGAGCCTGGATCTCGCGGGGAGTCAGGCTTCTGGCGGCGGTGCGATCGTCGGCGACGGTGTCAGCGGTGTCGTTATCAGCGGTGTCGTCGGCGGGAGTGTCAGCGTCGGCGGCGGTCGGCTCGGGGGGATGGACGAGTTCGCGGAGCATGGTGTCGACGGGGATCCGGAACTCCTCGCCGGACTCGAGATCCATGACGATGATGTGCGTGCCGTCTGCATCGGAGCGATCGGCGTGCAGCTCGCGCATCCACTCCTCCTCCGGTCACCAGTACGCGGATATCGTTCCCAACACTAGTGAACGTACCTGCATAACGGCGAGTGGACACGCGGTGAATGGGGTAAGAGCAGTCGATATGCCGCAGTCGCGAGGGTTGGGCCCACCTTCGTCCGGTCCGCAGCGACACCGCAGCCCACCGGGCGGTCCCGGTGGGCTGCGGTGTGCGGATCAGAGTGCTGTCAGAGGCGCTCGACGATGTAGTCGATGCACTGGGTCAGCTTGGTGATGTCCTCCGGGTCGATGGCCGGGAACATGCCGATGCGCAGCTGGTTGCGGCCCAGCTTGCGGTACGGCTCGGTGTCGACGACGCCGTTGGCGCGCAGGATCTTGGCGACCGCCGCAGCGTCGACCGAGTCGTCGAAGTCGATGGTGCCGACCACCTGGCTGCGGTGCGCCTCATCGGCGAACGGGGTGGCGTACTTGCTGGCCTCGGCCCAGCCGTACAGGCGCGAGGCGGAGTCGGCGGTGCGTGCGGTGCAGAAGTCCAGGCCGCCGTTGGCGTTCATCCACTCGATCTGGTTGGCGAACAGCAGCAGCGAGGCGAGGGCCGGGGTGTTGTAGGTCTGGTTCTTGGAGCTGTTGTCGACGGCGGTCGGCAGCGACAGGAACTCGGGGCACCAGCGGCCCGACTCCTTGATCTCCTCGACGCGCGCGAGTGCGGCCGGGCTCATGATCGCGACCCAGATGCCGCCGTCGGAGGCGAAGCTCTTCTGCGGTGCGAAGTAGTAGATGTCGGTCTGCGAGATGTCGACGGGCAGGCCGCCGGCACCCGAGGTGGCGTCGATCGCGATCAGCGCGTCGCCCGCGGCCGCCGGGCGGACCACGGGCACGGCCACGCCGGTCGAGGTCTCGTTCTGCGCCCAACCGATGAGGTCGACGCCCTCGACGTCGGCGGCGGTCAGCGCGGCCGGGTCGGGAGCGGTGCCCGGGTCGGTCGAGATGACCTTCGGGTCCTGCAGGAACGGCGCCTTCTTCGAGACGGTGGCGAACTTCGACGAGAACTCGCCGTAGGTCAGGTTCAGCGCGCGCTCACGGATGAGGCCGAACGCTGCGGCGTCCCAGAACGCGGTGGTACCGCCGTTGGAGATGACGACCTCGTAGCCCTCGGGCAGCGAGAACAGCTGGGCCAGGCCCGAGCGGATGTCGCCGACGACGTTCTTGACCGGGGCCTGACGGTGGCTGGTGCCGAACACCGAAGCGCCGGTGTCGACCAGCGACTGCAGCTGCTCGGGGCGGACCTTGGACGGGCCGCAGCCGAAACGGCCGTCGGAGGGAAGGAGTTCGGCGGGCAGCGTGATCGCAGTTTCGGTCATGCCGACAATTCTAAAACAGCGTCGGCGTGCGTCGCGCGCCGCCGGGCGACGACGTGCGCCGCCTCACGCCCGCCGTCTCGCGTCGGGCGGCGTCAACACGGCGCACGATCGCCGTCGGCCGGGGCGGTGCTCGCGGAATTGTCGCCCGCCACCGCGCGATCGACGCCCAGCACGCGGGCGAACCACTGGATCAGCGGACCGACGCCGAACGCGTACAGCGCGGTGCCGAGGCCGAGGGTGCCGCCGAGGGCGAAGCCGACCGCGACCACCGACACCTCGAGGACGGTGCGAACCAGCCGGACCGACCAACCGGTGCGCGCGACGATGCCGGTCATCAGACCGTCGCGCGGGCCGGGACCCAGACGCGCGCCGATGTAGAGGGCGGTCGCGAAGGCGTTGAGGACGATGCCGCCCAGCATCATCGGGACCGCGACCACCAACTGCGGATGGTGGGGGAGAAACGGACTGGCCGCGTCGAAGGCCAGTCCGATGACGACGACGTTCGCGACGGTGCCGACCCCGGGCATCTGACGCAGCGGTATCCACGTCAGCAGGACCACGGCGCCGACGATGATGGTGACCGTTCCGATCGAGAGTCCGACGAGGTTCGCCAAGCCCTCGTGCAGCACGTCCCACGGGATGTTCCCGAGGCCCGCGTGCAGGATCATCGACATGGAGACGCCGTACAGCACGAGGCCGACGGCCAGGGCCAGGAGTCGTTTCAGCATGGGTCCACTCTGACCGCAACTGGCAGGTGAATCGATAGCCAGTTGTGGAAGACTGGCCTCATGGTGACTCCGACCGGCGCAATCTCCGCGACCGCCCTGGCTCGACATCTCGGGGCCTGGCGCCCGGCCGGGCCGCAGCCGACGTATCGGGCGCTCGCCGACGCGATCCGGGTGCTGATGCTCGACGGCCGCGTGCCGGTCGGCACCGCGGTACCCAGCGAACGAACCCTGGCTGAGGCGCTCGACGTCTCGCGGACCACCGTCGCGTATGCCTATGCGGCGTTGCGCGACAACGGGCATCTGCTGTCCCGGCAGGGGGCACGCAGCGTGCTGCGACTACCGGTGCAGGTACCCGCCGAACCGGTGGACCTCGGCGCCGAAGGCGATGTCATCAAGCTGAACATCGCGGCGCCGTCGGCCCCCGAGCAGATCGTGCACGACGGCTACCGCCACGCGCTGGAGTGCGCGCCGGGTTACCTGGCGGGCACCGGCATCTATCCGAACGGTCTGCGCGCGCTCACCGAGACGGTGGCCGAGCGATTCACGCACCGCGGACTGCCGACCGCGGCCGATCAGATCCTGATCACCTCCGGTGCCCAGCACGCCCTGCGCCTGGTCCTGGACACGCACGTCTCGCCCGGGGATCGGGTGCTGCTGGAACAGCCGACGCACCACGGCACCATCCTGGCGCTCGCTCGGCACCGGGCCCGGGCGGTGACGATCGGGCTGCATCCGGAGCACGGCTGGGATCTGGACCAGTTGGAATCGGTGGTCCGACTGCAACGACCCGCGCTGATCTTCGTGATCCCCGACTTTCACAACCCCACCGGTCTGCTGCTCGACGAGGCCGGGCGCATCCGGCTCGGTGAGATCTCCGCGCGCTATCGGGTGCCGGTGGTGGTCGACGAGACCACCGCCGAACTCGCGCTCGACGTCGCGGCGCCGCCGCCGCTGGCGAGCTTCGCCCCGCGCGGCGCCGAGATCATCACCCTCGGCTCGGCGAGCAAGACGGTGTGGGCCGGTCTGCGCGTCGGGTGGATCCGGGTGGACGGCCGCCCCGACACCTACGCCCTCGCCCGTTACGAGTCGGACATCGGCGGCGCGGTCTTCGAGCAGTTCGCCGCGCAGTACGCGCTGAGCCACCTCGACGACTTCATGCCCGCGCGGCTCGCCGCGCTCCGCGCACAGCGGACGACGGCGCTGGCGGCCATCGCCGAGCACCTGCCCGGGGCGGTCCCGGTCCGCGGCGTCGGCGGACTCTGCCTGTGGGTGGCGCTGCCGCAGCCCGCCGCGACGGCCACGGCGGCCGCCGCTGCCGAACTCGGGGTGCGACTGATCCCCGGCGGGTCGTTCGGTCCGCACGGCGGCTTCGACAGTCACATCCGGATCCCGTACACCCTCGACTCCGACACGCTGGCCCGAGGCATCGGGCTGGTCGGGCAGGCGTATCGGCAGGCCGTCGGCGATGCGGTGGCGGCGCCGCCGTCGAGCGATCGCGGCCTGCCCGATCGCATGGTGGTGTGAGGTGCCGGTGTGAGTGCTTCCGACCTGTCGCGTCGAAGTAGGATTGACGACGTGAAGAAGCTGGTAGACCTGCCGAGTATGCGAGTGGGCTACAGGGCAGGACCGGGAGAGACAGGGTCGGACGGGGCAGGCGACGACGCGGCGGGCGCCGACGGGGTGTCGGCGAACCTCGACCCGTCGTGGCTCACCGGTGACCCGCCCTGGCTGGGCTTGTTCGAAGCCTGGCTGGCCGAGGCGGTTCTCGCCCGCATTCCGGAGCCCAACGCGATGGTCGTCGGAACCGTCGACGCCGACGGTCGCCCGGCCACCCGCACGGTGCTCTGCAAGGGCGTCAGTGAAGCGGGCGTGGTCTTCTTCACCGGCTACCACTCGCAGAAGGGACAGGCTCTGGCTGCCGTCCCGTACGCGTCGGCCACCTTCCCGTGGATCGCCTTGGAGCGCCAGGTCCACTTCCGCGGACCGGTGGTGAAGGTGAGCCCGGAGGAGACGCTGGCGTACTGGAATTCGCGTCCGCGCGGCTCGCAGCTGTCGGCGTACGCGTCGGCGCAGTCGCGGCCGATCGCCTCCCGCACCGCACTGGAAGCCGCGGCCGCGGCCACCGCCGAACAGTTCGGCGGAGCGGACGCCGGTGAGCCGGTGCCGGTGCCCGAGAACTGGGGCGGCTACCGCATCGAGCCGGAGGTCGTCGAGTTCTGGCAGGGCCGCGCCAACCGCCTGCACAACCGGGCGCGCGCCGTCCGGACGACGGACGGTTGGCGGCTGGAGCGGCTGCAGCCCTAGCCGCCGCCCGCGATGTCACGGAGAATCCTGGCCGACACCCGGCCCCTGCAGAATGTGTACTTTCGGCGGCTCTGGACCGCCAACATCATCACCGTCATCGGTGCCCAACTGACGATCGTCGCGGTCCCCGCGCAGCTCTACGCGATCACCGGGAGCTCGGCGTATGTCGGGCTCAGCGGCGTCTTCGGGCTGGTGCCCCTGGTGGTGTTCGGCCTGTGGGGTGGCGCCCTCGCGGACACCTTCGACCGTCGTCGCATCTTGATCGTGACCACCCTCGGCCTGATCCTCACGTCGGTGGCGTTCTGGTTGCAGGCCGCGGCCGGAGCGAACAACGTCTGGTTGCTGCTGTCGATCTTCGCGGTGCAACAGGCGTTCTTCGCGGTCAATCAGCCGACCCGGACCGCCGTGCTGCCCCGCATCCTGCCGTTGGAACGCCTGCCGGCCGCCAACTCGCTCAACATGACCGTGATGCAGGCGGGTGCGATCGCCGGCCCGCTGGTGGGCGGTGCGCTGATCCCGTTCCTGGGCTTCTCGACGTTGTACCTCGTCGACTCGATCTTTCTGTTCGCGACCCTGTGGGCCGTCGTCACCCTGCCGCCGCTGCCTCCGGAACACAACGCCGCCGACGGTGCGAAGCCGACGGCGGGCTTCCGCTCGGTGATCGACGGGCTGGTGTACCTCAAGGGGCACCCGGTGCTGCTGATGTCGTTCGTGGTGGACCTCATCGCGATGATCTTCGGCATGCCGCGCGCCCTGTTCCCGCAGATGGCGCATGAGAGCTTCGGCGGGCCGACCGACGGCGGCCTGGCGTTCGCGATCCTGTTCATCGCGATCCCGCTGGGAGCGGTGGTCGGCGGCGTGCTGTCCGGGTGGGTGTCACGGGTGGAACGGCAGGGTCGCGCCGTGATCATCTGCATCGTGATCTGGGGCGCGTCGATCGCCGTCTCCGGCGGCGTCCTGGTGTTCGCGAACGGCTCGATGCTCCCGATCCTGCCGATCGTGGTGGTGGCGTTGATGGTCGGCGGCGCCGCTGACATGGCCTCGGCTGCGTTCCGTCAGACCATGCTGCAGTCGGCGGCGAGCGACGACGTCCGCGGTCGGCTGCAGGGAGTGTTCATCGTGGTGGTGGCGGGCGGTCCGCGGATCGCCGACGTGACCCACGGGGCCACCGCGGCGGTGGCGGGCACTGCGGTCACCGTAGCGGGCGGCGGCATCCTCGTGGTGATCCTGACGGTGATCGCCGCGTTCGCCGTACCGGTGTTCTGGCGCTATCGAGTGGCGGCGAGCGACCGGTAGACCGACTGCCGGCCCTCACGACTGGGGCGGGGCCTGCTGACGCGGTGCCGGTGGCTGCGCAGCCGCGCGCGGCGCGAGTTCGCGGAAGTCCTCGGTGGCGGCGTCGGGGTCGTCGAGCGGATTCGGGAACGTCGTCTCGATCACCTGGAAACCCTTGTTGCGCTGCGCCTTGGCATAGCGGGTGTAAGCGGCGACGTCACCGGGCAACAGCTGCACGTTGTCGGTGAACTCGGTCAGCAGGGCACGCGGATACAGCTTGTCCTTGCGGACCGCGTTGATCTCGAGGCAGACCACCAACAGCACCGCGGCCAGGTAGAGGAAGGCGATGAGGCCGAGGACCACCGCGAACACGCCGGTCACGTCGCGGCTGCGGGCGATCACCCGGGTGATGTAGAAGGTGCCGAACTGCTGCAGTCCCTGCCAGCCCAGCGCGGCGATGACGGCGCCGGGCAGCACGTCGAGGACGGTCACCGATCGTGCGGTGCCGTGGCGGAACAATACGGTGAACACCACGCCACCGAGCACCACGGCGACGTAGGGGGCAAACGTCTGCCACGGTGAGCCGAGCCGGCCCGCGACGATGTTGACGCCGACGAGCGCCACCAGGGCGAAACCGATCGACCCCAGCAGGGCGGCGCCACGCACCCGCACGGTGATCGGGTTCGGTCGGGAATTTCGCGGGACCGCCCAGATCACGTTCATCGCGTTCTGCGTGGCCACCGAGACGCCGAGACCGCCGTAGATGGCGCCGACGAGGCCGATCACCACGGCCGTGGTGCTGCCGGACAGGCCCTCGGGATCCTGCAGCTGGGTACCGATCACCGGGATCTGCTCGAAGGCGGTGTTGAGGATCTGCTCTTTGAGCTCCTGATTGTTCTGCAGGACCACGCCGAGGATCGTGGTGAACAGGAGCATCAGCGGGAACAGCGAGACGAAGCCGTAGTAGGTGATCAGTGCCGCCAGGTAGCCGCCCTGGTCGTCGACGTACTTGTAGATCACCGCCAGGGGAAAGCCCGCCTTGGGGTGGCGACGTTGGAAGTCGTCGATGGACGAGACGAACCCCACTGCCGACCCCTTTCGCGCCGCACCCCGTGCCGACGGCTCTGCCGATGACTCTAGGGGGTCGGCGAATCGAGTGCTCGCAGGAAGTCGATCATCGCGTCGTTCACCCGATCGGGGGCTTCCATCTGAACGAAATGACCGGCCCCGGGCACCAGCGTCGTCGACTGCAGTCCCGGAACCAGTTCCGCCATCGCGTCCAACGCGGTGCGGCCCATCATGGTGAGCACCGGGTCCGCCGCGCCGGCGATGAACGCGGTCGGCACGGCGATCGGCAGGTCGCGGGTGTGCTCGGTCTGCTCCCACACCAGGTCCTCGGCGCGGTACCAGTTGAGGCCGCCGGTGAACCCGGTGCGCGTGAACTCGTCGACGTAGTGGTCGAACTCGTCGGTGCTCAGCCACGACCACGGCAGGTCGGGAGCCTCGGGCAGGACGTCCAGATAGCCGTTGCCCTGCGACGGGTGCTGCCAGCACGCGAGGTAGTTCCCGTCGCCGCCGAGGGCGTGGAAGATCTTCGCCAGGAACTCCGCCGGACGGGCGTCGAGCTCGCCGTCGGCGACGCCCGGCTCCTGGAAGTAGTGGAAGTGGATGAAGTGCTTCTCAGCCATCCGCGCGAAGCCCGCGGACGGCCGGAACGGTGAGCGCGGCAGCCGTGGCACGCTGAGCTGGATGAGCGCTCGGACGCGGTCGGGCGCGAGGCTCGGCAGGTCCCAGGTGAGATGGGCGCCGAAGTCGTGGCCGCCGAACACGGCCTGCTCGATGTCGAGGGCGTCGAGCAGGCCGACGAGGTCGGCGACGGTGTGCGTGCGGTCGTAGGCGGCGGCATCGGGAGGCGCGTCGGTGCCGCCGTAGCCGCGCATGTCGGGTGCGATGACGCGGTAGCCGGCCTCGGCCAGGGCCGACATCTGGTGGCGCCAGCTGTAGCCGAGGCCGGGGAAGCCGTGGCACAGGACCACCGGGTCGCCGTCGCCGTGCTCGGTGATGCGCATCGCGATGTCGCCCACCGACACGGTACGAGAGGTGCTCATGAGGCAACTGTGGCACAGACGCGCGGTGCCCCTCGCCGACTCGTGTCGATCGAGGGGCGGGCGCCCGCGACCTCAGGTGCCCTTGACGTTCAGGAGCTGGCGCAGTTCGTGCTCCACCTCGACGAGGTCGACGGCGTCGGCCATCACCTGGTCGATGTCCTTGTACGCGTCGGGGATCTCGTCGATCCACTCCGCGCCGTGCCGGTACTCGATGCCGGTCATTCGGGCCGCGAGGTCGTCGGCCGTGAAGCGCTTGCGGGCCTCGGTCCGCGAGAACTGGCGACCCGCGCCGTGCGGCGCCGAGCACAGGCCCGCGGCGTCACCTTTGCCGCGGACCACGTACGAGCGCGTGCCCATGGACCCGGGGATCATCCCGCGCACGCCTTCGGCGGCGTTGATGGCGCCCTTCCGGGTGAGCCACACCTGCTTGCCGAAGTGCTTCTCGGTCACGGTGTAATTGTGGTGGCAGTTCACCCGGTCCGTCTCGAGCTCACCGCGGGTGACGTCGGCCCAGTGCTCCACGGCACGGACGAACCGGTCCATCATCTCGGCGCGGTTCTCGAACGCGAAGGCCTGCGCCCACTTCAGGTCGGTCAGGTAGGCGCTGAACTCCGGCGTTCCCTGCGGCAGGTAGGCCAGCTCCGGCGACGGCAGGTCGATCCACCAGCGCTTGCAGAGCTGCTGGGCGATCTTGATGTGCCGCTGAGCGATCTTGTTGCCGACCCCGCGCGACCCCGAGTGCAGGAACAGCCAGACGCGGTCGCGCTCGTCGAGGCACAGCTCGATGAAGTGGTTGCCGCCGCCCAGCGATCCCAGCTGGCGCTGCCAGGTCGGGGAATGGCTGAGGTCGACCCCGCGCTCCTGCGCCAGCGCACTGAGCTCGTCCAGGCGCGCCCGGGTGAAGTCGTAGCGGTCGACCGACCGGTTGTAGACACCCGGCGAGAGCGGGATGGCCGACTCCACCGACATGCGCAGTGACTTCAGGTCGAGGTCGGCGATGTCGGCGGCGGTCAGCACGGTCTCGGCGGCGATCATGCCGCAGCCGATGTCGACGCCGACGGCGGCGGGGATCACCGCGTTGAGCGTCGGGATCACGGTGCCGACGGCAGAGCCCATGCCGACGTGAGCGTCGGGCATCAACGCGACATGGCTGTGCACGAAGGGCATCGACGCGGTCTGGGCAGCCTGGTCGCGAGTCTTCTCGTCGAGGCTGGTCGCGAAGCTGAGTACCTTGGGTGCGATCATTTCGGGCATAGCGGGAAGTTCTACCCGCGTCGGCCCTCAATGGCTACCGGATTAGACCGTGGCTACCGAATTAGACCGTGGTGTTGCTCTGCCAGGGCAGGTTGGCTCGCCGCTGAGCACTCACCGGGCAGTAGTGGATCGGATTGTCGCGCTCGGCCGCGGACGGCAGATTGCGGGTCGGGGTCTCGAGCAGCGGAGCGTCGGCGGGCACCCGACCGGACACGCGGTCGTAGGCGTCGCGCGGGCGCGGGTGCAGCCGGTAGCGCTTCGGGAGGAGGTTCATCGCGGTGTTGACGGCCTTGCCGAAGAGACGGAAGCGGCGCTGGTCGGCGTCGGTCCACGACAGCTCCATCATCTCGCGGACCGGCTCGTCGTACAGGCCGGTGGTGATCCACAGGAACAGCCGCTGGACCACGGTGACCTGCTTGCGCCACAGCCACTTCGGCATCCACGCGCGCATCCACGGCGGGGGCGGGAGCTGGGTGATGTCGAGGACGGTGCGGACGGCGGCGTGATCGCGGAGCACGTGCCTGCACATGTGGTCCCAGTACTCGAGGAACTCCTCGTAGGTGTCGGGGCACGGCCGCATGCTGACGCCGTACTGCGCGTACCAGCCGCGCGACTCCTCGAACAGCGCGCGCTTGTCGGCCTCGGTGATCGGCGGTCCGAAGGCTTCGGCGCAGCGCACGTTGCCGTACCAGAAGGTGGCGTGCGCCCAGTAGAAGACGTCGGGGTCGAGCGCGTGATAGCGCTCGCCGTTGTCCATCGTGCCCTTGATGGTGAGGTGGTAGTCGCGCACTTCGCGCCCGGTTTCGGGCGTGCGGTCGAAGACCACGCCGCTGATCGGATACAGCGACCGCATCAGCCGTTCCCAGCGCTCGCCGAAGAAGTCGGAGTGGTCCCACACGCCGGCCGCGAGCTTCGGGTGCATGTTCTGCATCGAGCCCGACCAGAGGCCCATCAGCATGCCGCGCCATCCGCCGAAGAACTGCCACGTGACCGAATCGGGGCCCGGGGGTGCGATGGTCTCCTCAACCTGCGTCATGAGACGAACCTATGTAAT
>NZ_JAAYXO010000140.1 GCF_012515855.1 Gordonia sp. (in: high G+C Gram-positive bacteria) | reverse complement strand
GCGTCGGAGTCGATGGCGAACAGGCAGCCGAGGTCGCGGGCCATCGTGATCAGCTCATCGGGCGGGTCGACACGCTCCGGGCGGGAGTTGATCTCCACGGCGGTGCCGTGAGCCGCGCAGGCGCGAAACACCGCCTCGGCGTCGAAAGTCGACGGCGGCCGATGCCCGCGGCCGGTGAGGACACGTCGTCCGGTGCAGTGCCCGAGGACGTTGACGCGGGGGTCGGAAGCGGCCGCGACCAGGCGCGCGGTCATCGCGTCGTGCTCCATCCGGAGCTTCGAATGCACCGACGCGGTGACGACGTCGAGCTCGGCGAGCAGGTCGTCGGACTGATCGAGTGCGCCGTCGTCGAGGATGTCGACCTCGATGCCGGTCAACAGTCGCAGCGTCTGGGAGCCCGAGTTCCGCCGGGTGGTATTCCATTGGGCGATCTGGGCCATCTGGTCCGTGAGTCGCTCCGCGGTCAGGCCGTGGGCGACGGTCAGGCGTGGGGAGTGGTCGGTGATCGCCAGCCAGGCGTAGCCCATTGCCGCGGCTGCCGCGGCCATCTCGTCGATCGACGCGCCACCGTCGCTCCAGTCGGTGTGCGCGTGCAGGTCGCCGCGCAACTCGGAGACGAGCGCCGCCGCCTCCTGCGGTGGGAAGGGATCCGGTTGCTCCTGCAAGCGCGCGAGATAGTCGGGGACCTGCCCGTTCACGGCCTCGACGAGCACTCGGGCGGTGGTCGTGCCGATGTGCTCCACCTGCGGCAGCGAGCCGTCCGCGGCACGTTCGGCGACGGCGTCGGCGCCCAGGGCGGTCGCCGCGCGGGCCGCCTTGCGAAAAGCTTCCACCCGGTAGCTGCGTTCGCGCTGCCGTTCCAGCAGCCAGGTGATCCGCTGCAGCGCGACAACGGGATCGACCGGTGCCCGCAACGGTTCCAGCGGTCTCATCGTCGAATTCCGGGACGGTGCCGGCTGCGACTGCGCATGTCGACAGTGTCGCGCGGATCGGCGGCTCGGCCAAGGGGTGACTCGCCGCGGCCGCGATTTGGCGCCGAGACGGCTGTCGCGGCGGATAATCTCCGCAGCGTGGATGCATCCGGCATCGGCTGAAAGAGGGACCATCGTGTTCGGACTGCTGCAACCCTGCGGCCACGTGCTCGACGACGAGCTCAGAGACCAGTGGCGGTCGCACCTGTGCGGCGTCTGCTTGGCGCTGCGCGACGGTCACGGGCAGTTGTCGCGCGCGACCACCAACACCGACACGATCATGGTCTCGGTGCTCACCGCGGCACAGCGTGCATCGCAGACGGCGACGCGGACCGCGGGTCCGTGTCCGCTCCGCGGCATGCGGACCGCCGAGGTCGTCACGGCGGACGAGCCGGGTGTCGCACTCGCCGCGGCCGCCTCGTTGGCGCTGGCGACGGCGAAGGCCGACGACGTGGTTGCTGAGCAGCGACTCGGGCTCGCCGCGCCCGAGCCGAGGCGCACGCGCGCGGCGTCGATGGCGAGTCGCTCGCTGCACCGCCGAGTGCAGACCGTCACCGCGCTCGACGTGGACGCGGTGCTGGCGCCGCTGGCCGCGCAGGCGGAGATCGAATGCACCGCTTCAGATCTCGATGCCTTGCTGGCTCCGACCGCGGACGCCTGCGCAGCGGTGTTCGCCGCCAGCGCCGACCGGGCGGAGGTGCCAGACAACCGGGCCCCGCTCGCTGACATCGGAGCCGACTTCGGACGGCTCGCGCATCTGCTGGATGCGGTCGACGACCGGGAAGCTGATCGCAATGCAGGGGCCTTCAACCCGCTGGAGGCGTCGGGGACGACCGACCGCGACGCCCTCGATCGGGCGGCGGTGCTCGTCGACCGGATCACCGCGCGGTACGAGACCCTTATCCTGCACGACGACCGGCTGCTGCGGACGGTCCTTCTCGGCGGGATCGCCCGTGCGGTCCGGTCTCGTCGCCAAGCGCTGGTCCCCGGCGCATTCGCCGATCGCTGCGGCGCGAAGCCGGTGGCCTACGACGTCGGTTGGCCGGCCCAGCGCCCGCCCGGATTTCCGCCGAACGCCCCCTATCCGCCGCCCTTCAAGCCGAACCGGAAGTGGTATGAGCGTGTTCTGCCCTTCGCCGGTGTCACGCTGTGCGGTCCGGCGCTGTGCACGGACCACTGGAATCACTGCTCCGACAAGTACAAGTCGGCTGCGTGTGGAAACTGCGACGGTTGCGACGACTGCTGCGACTGTTGCGATTGCTGCAACTGACGTGCTGAACAGGCCGTGCTGAACGGGCGGGGCAGAACAGGCGGGGCTGAACAGGCAGGGCAGTGCACGTCCACCCCTCAATGCGGCCACCTGAACGCAGAGCGACCCGGCACCAAAGGTGCCGGGTCGCTTCGCCGGGTATCCCGCTCTGGCTGAGGATCAGGCCGGAACGATGAGGCCGTTGCCCTGGGTGCGTGCGCGATCGAAGCGCTCGCCGGCGTCGGCCCAGTTGACGATGTTCCACCACGCCTTGACGTACTCCGGCTTGACGTTCTGGTAGTCGAGGTAGAAGGCGTGCTCCCACATGTCGAGCATGACGACGGGGATCAGGGCGGCGGAGGTGTTGCCGCTCTGGTCGGTGAGCTGCTCGATGACGAGGCGCTGGCCGATGGTGTCCCAGCCGAGGATGGCCCAGCCGCTGCCCTGGAGGGTGGTGGCTGCGGCGGTGAAGTGCGCCTGGAACTTGTCGAAGCTGCCGAAGTCGTTGGCGATCGCGTCTGCGAGGTCGCCGACCGGCTTGTCGCCGCCGTTGGGCGACAGGTTCTTCCAGAAGATCGAGTGGTTGGTGTGACCACCGAGGTGGAACGACAGGTTTGCCGACAGGCCGAAGACCTTGCCTGCAATGGTGCCGTCTTCGCGGGCCTCGGCCAGCTTCTCGAGCGCGGTGTTGGCGCCGTTCACGTAGGCCTGGTGGTGCTTGCTGTGGTGGAGCTCCATGATCTTGCCAGAGATGTGCGGCTCCAGAGCGCCGTAGTCATAGTCCAGCTCAGGCAGGGTGTAGTCAGCCACGATGGTCCTCTCTTACTGAAGAAGGTTGAAAGATCCGTACCCGGGTCCTCTTTCTACAGTTCCGTAGACCGGCAGTCTTTGCAACAGGACCCACGCGGGTGTGCGAAAAGCGTGGCGCGCCACGCGGTCAGAGCACGGCTACCAACACGATGGCGGCGATGATCACGACGATGGTCGCGGCGATCGACGCGCACTGTGCGCCAATCCGGATGTCGAACCCCGACTTCTCGTCGGCAATGCGCCTCAACCGCAATTCCGGCCGTCCGCCCATCGTGCGCCTCCCCGTCGTCTCGCCACTGCGTTGTATCGCGACTGCTCCGCCGGTCGGTGATCTGCATCACAGCCGGGCCGGGCTTTGAGCGTACTCGGTCGCCTCACAGCCGACAACAGCGGTCCGACGTACGCTGGAGCCATGAGTCTGTTCGATCGTCTTCTGGCCGCCGCCGACGTCAAGCGGGTGATGGTGACCCGCGATCAAGCACTGCCGGGCCGGGCCGAACCGATGCCGGTGCTCGCCGAGCATCGGGTTCTGCAACGACCGCTGCGCGGCGAGGCCGACGCCTCCGGCGCGTATGCGCCGGGAGGGATCGGAGACTGGGGCCCGGACCTGCGCGCCGTCGTGGTGGCGGGCGGCTGCTTCTGGGGCTTCGAAGAGATCTTCTGGCAGCTTCCCGGAGTCGTGACCACCGCAGTCGGATACGCCGGCGGCTACACCCCGAACCCGACCTACGAGGAGGTGTGCACCGCGCGCACCGGGCACACCGAAGCGGTCCTGGTGGTCTACGACCCGCAGGTGCTGACCTTCGAGAAGCTGCTCGAGGTCTTCTACACCACCCACGACCCGACGCAGGAGATGCGCCAGGGCAACGACATCGGCACCCAGTACCGGTCGGCGGTCTTCACCTTCGACGACGCCGAGGCCGACCTCGCCGCGGCTGCGGCGCGTCGCTTCGAGCCGGTGCTGGCCGAGGCCGGATACGGTCCGGTGACCAGCGAGATCTCGCTGCTGTCCGACGCTGGTGACGGCACCTTCTACTACGCCGAGGCGTATCACCAGCAGTATCTGTTCACCAACCCGAACGGGTACCGCTGCCACGCGACCACCGGGCTCACCTTCCCGGCGGCCGGCTAGGCAACTGGGCATCCTCGGCTCGTGAGCCCCCGCGTCAGCCTCCGGCAGTGGAATCGCACACTGCTGGAGCGTCAGCATTTGATCGAACGCGTCGACGAAGACGCCGTCGAAGTGATCGACCGTTGCGTCGGTCTGCAGTCGCAGAATCCGCAGGCGGCGTTCTTCGCGCTGGAGTCGCGGATCCGTGACTTCGACCCGACCGAACTCGACGACCTCCTCACTGAGCGCGAGGTGGTGCGGATGGCGCTGCACCGCGGCACCGTCTTCCTGATGGACGCCCTCGATGCGCGGTGGATGCGACCGGCGTTGCAGCCGGTGCTCGACATCGGCGTGCGCTCGCACGCGCGCGAGCTGACCGACGTCACCGTCGACGAGGTGTCGACGGCTGCCGTCGAGCTGCTGGCCGACGGTCCGCTCGCGGCCGCCGACCTGCGTCAGGGGCTGGCGCGGCGTTGGCCCGGTGAGCCTGCCGCCGCGATGGTCGCGGTGGCGCGAATGCGACTTCCCCTGGTGCAGACGCCGCCGCGCGGGCTGTGGCGCCGGTCGGGCGCGCCGTCGTACGTGTTGCTCGACGAGTGGATCGGTGACGGTCCGGTCGGCGTTGCGGGCGACGAAGCGATCCGCGACCTGATCCGGATGTTTCTGCGCGGGTTCGGGCCGTCAACGGTGGCGGCCGTGCAGACCTGGTCGGGTCTGCGCGGACTGCGTCCCATCGTCGAGGCGATGGAAGCCGACTGGGAACTGGCGAAGCTCACCGGCCCCGCAGGCGAGACGCTCTACGACCTCGAGGGCTTGGCCCTGGCCGATCCGGAGTCGTCGGTCCCGGTGCGGTTCGTCGGGCCGTTCGACAACGCGGTCTTCGCGGACATCGACCGGATCCGCATCGCCGATGCGGACGTCTACCGGCAGACGGTGACCCCGAACGGGCTCTCGCCCGGATTCATCCTCATCGACGGTCGGCTGGCGGGCACCTGGCGGCTCGACGGCTCCGATATGACGCTGACCGAGTTGACGGACCTGAGCCAGCGCGTGCGCCAGGAGTGCGAACGGGAAGCCGCGCGCCTGCGTGAGTTCGCGGCTCGTTGACGCACTCCCCGGTCAGGGGGTTCGCGTCAGAGCCCGGTCCGTGGGTTGCGTTCGGCGATGCAGTAGAGCCGGCCGGCGGGATCGGCCATCCGAGCGGTGTCGCCGTTGCGGTCGATGAGCGTGGCACCCCAGTCCCGGTGCCGTTCCACTTCGTCGTCGATCCCGGTCACGGCCAGCGCGGTGTGGGCGCTTGCCTCGGCGTCGTCGGTCCGCGCGATCACCACCTGCAGTGACAGTCGAGGACTGTTGTTGAGGGCCACCTCGTCCACGTCGCCGGTGGCGATCGCTCCCTTGCCGATCAGCGTCGACCAGAAATTGACCTCGGAGTCGAAATCGGCCGACGGTACTTGGAAGCGGAGCTGATCGACGATGCTGATCGCACCGCCGGGCCAGCGGATCGGGCGGGCGCGCACTGCCTCGCCCGCCCATGGAACCAGGCAGAAGACGCCCCCGACCGGTGATCGCATGATCACGAAGCCGTCGTCGGCGACCGACTCGAGGGTCGCACCGAGTGCTTCCGCCTCGCGTGCGCCGGCGTGGGGGTCGTCGACGTGCAGATCCAGATGCATGCCTCCGGGGCCGTCCTCGACTCGCTGCACGCGGAGGTAGGGGTCGCCGTGGAACGGTTCGAGGGTCGCGAACTCCTTGGCGCGGCCGCGCGGAGGGGAGACGGTGCTGCCGGAGATGGCGCGCCAGAAGGTCACCTCCGGACCGAATTCGGAGGCGGGGAAATCGAAGAAGGCCGTGAGCCAACGCACGTGCACGGTGCCCAAGTGTAATCGGACAGACCGTGGTCTCGGGCAAGTCAGAAGTGCTCCTGGAGAGTTTCTCCCGCGTGTTATCCCCAAGTTGTCCACACACTGGTTGGGGATGGAAATGGCGAACATTCCTGTGCATTCGGTGAGATTTGGCGGCAAGAATGGGTGAACGAGAGACGAAACCGAGACTTGCGTCACACAATAACGCCCTACGACCTCCCGGTATCCACAATTCCACAGGGTTGTACACACCCCATCCGGGGCTTGTGTGTAACTGGGGATCACTGTCGACTGTCCGAGTTTGTGGATAAGAATATGCATACCTACATATAGGGAGGGGGTGTTGTGGATGCGGGGGCCTGTGGTAGCGATCCGACGGTCGTCCGTCGCGCGGGGGACGGGTAGCCTCCGCGCGCGGAGTACTTGTGGAACCATGGGGAGGGTGAGCATGGACGAGATCGAGACGGTGGCGGTCACCGACCTCCCCGACGACTTCAGCGGGGTCACGGATTCGGTGCTGCTCGACGTTCGTGAGAACTACGAGTGGGAAGAGGCGCACGTCCGCGGAGCCCTGCATATTCCGCTGGACGACGTTCCCGGTCGGATCGACGAGATCGACCTCGACGCCGACCTGCTGGTGATCTGCCGGACCAGTGGCCGCTCGTTCCGACTTTCGCAGTACCTGGCCATGCGCGGGATCGACGCGACCGTGGTCCGCGGCGGCATGGTCGCGTGGCAGAACGCGGACAAGGCCTTCGACACCGGCACCGAAGGCATGGACGGGAGTACCGCAGGCTGATGCTCGATGTTTGCCCCGCCTGCCGTATCCAGGCGCCCCATCGGCAGGGTCGTGAAACGTGTCCGCGATGCGGTGGCCGCCTCAACGTGGTGGACCAATTCGGCCGCGTCCTGATTCCGCAGCAGTCCCGCCTATACCCCGGACCGGTCGGTGCGCCTCCAGCCGGTCGTCCGCCCGCACGACGGGTCGTCGCCCCGCGGCCTCCGCTGCGCTGGGTGGCCGATCGTCCGGCGTCGGCCCGGCCGGGGGTCACGCCGTCGCGACGGGTGGAACCGACGCCGACGCCGTCGTACCGAGTGATTCCACGCTGGGGGCTGTCGGAGGTGCGCGCGGACCCGAGCGTCGACTCCGCCGAAACGCCGGACGTCCGCAGCGCGCTGCCGTCGGCCCTGCTGCTGGCGGCGTACCCGCTGGCCGCAGCCGCCCTGGTCCACGCGATCCGCTACCTGATCGTGGTGGTGAACCGATCGACGCCCATTCCCCAGTGGCTGGACCTCCTGTCGTCGGCCGCCGTCGTGGTCTTCGGTGTCTTCGCCGTCATCGGCATGGTGTTCGCTCTGGTGGCGTTCACCCGATGGATGCTCGCGACTCGGGCCGAGGCCTACGCCGCAGCCGAGATCGGGGATCCGCGCAGTCGACGGAACCAGATCCTGCTGACGGTGCTGCCCTTGGTCAACGTGATCGGCGCCCCGCTTCTGCTGGCGGAGGCCGCGCGGTGCGGCGACGATGTCGACCGTGCCGGAGAGCGCATCAAGAAGATCGCGACGGCGTGGGCGATCGTGAACTTCCTGGCCCTGGTGGCCGTCGCCTACCGGGTCGGGGGCTGGTTCAGCGATTCGGTGCAGGTGCACGCCGACGGACTCGCGGTGCTGACGGTGTCACTGGCGGTCTCGTCGGTGTTCGCCTACTGGGCGGTGCCGCGACTGCCCGTGGTGCTGACCGGTCCGGTCGGGCGCGCCGAGGCCCACCGACGGCTGGTGGCCGCATGAACCTCAACGACATCTCGCGATCGGGTAAACCCGCGGTCGTCGCGCATCGCGGCGCGTCGGGCGAACTCGCCGAGCACACGGTGGCGGCCTACGAACTGGCCCTGTCCCAGGGCGCCGACGGCCTGGAGTGCGACATCCGGCTGACGGCGGACGAGGAGCTGGTCTGCATCCACGACCGCACCGTCGATCGCACCTCCGACGCCAGCGGCGTGGTCAGCGAACTGACCCTTCCCGAGCTCCGCGAGTTCGATTTCGGCTCGTGGCACGCGGGCGGGAAGCCGTCGTCCGTCCTGACCCTGCGGGAACTGCTCACCCTCACCCTCGACTGGCATCGCCCGGTGCGGCTGTTCATCGAGACCAAGCATCCGGTGCGGTTCGGCAGCCTGGTGGAGACCAAGCTGTTGGAGATGCTCCACGAGTTCGGGGTGGCGTCGCCGCCGTCGGCCGACCACAGCCGCGCCGTCGTGATCTCGTTCTCCGCCGCCGGGGTCTGGCGCGTGCGGCGCACCGCGCCGATGCTGCCGACCATCCTCCTCGGCGAGACCGCCCGCATCATCGGCGGGACCGCCGCCACCGCGGTCGGCGCCACCGGTGTCGGACCGTCGATCGAGACGCTGCGGCTGCGCCCGGACCTGGTGGACCGCGCCGCAGCAGCCGGGCGCGTCACCTACGCCTGGACGTGTGACGACCAGGCCGACGTTCAGCTCTGCGCGGACCTCGGCGTCCGCTGGCTGGCGACCAACTATCCGGCCCGCGTTCGGGACTGGCTCGTCACCGTCGATTGAATCGGGTCGGAATCAGGGTCGGGATGC
Source organism: Gordonia sp. (in: high G+C Gram-positive bacteria) (assembly GCF_012515855.1). Classification (GTDB taxonomy): domain Bacteria; phylum Actinomycetota; class Actinomycetes; order Mycobacteriales; family Mycobacteriaceae; genus Gordonia. The sequence goes on along the minus strand of NZ_JAAYXO010000140.1, from coordinate 20,594 downwards.
CGCGCCCGCGGGCCGCGAATGAGAAGCTTGACTCATGGGAAAGAAGAGCAAGCGCGGCAGTGGTCCGCGCCCGGGAAGCAATCGTGCCGAACGCGTCGCCGCGCGCAAGGCGCGCCAGGTGGCGGCCCTCGCCGCTCCGGTCCGCCCGCTGGCCGGGCTGAAGGCCGAGTGCGATCTGGTGGCGATGCGCGCGTTCATCGCCTCCGCCACCGCGGAGGTGCCGTATGCGAAGAGCTTCGACGCCGCCCACGAAGCGGATTTCGCGACCATCCTGCCGGGTGCCGTCGCCGCCGAGGTGCGCCGACGCGACGCCGCCGTCTTCGGTGAGAAGGGCGCCGCGCCAGGCGACGCCGACGGCACGGTGACGCAGGGGATGGTCGGACTGCAGACCAACCCGGAGCCCGCCGATCTCGCGGGCTCGCTGGCGAGCGCCCTGGAGTGGGCATCGAATGCGGCGCTCGGCGACGAGTACAACGGTGCTTCTGGCGACGGCGCTCCCGGAGACGGCGCTCCCGGCGAGCCGGCGCTCACCGAGATCCTCGACGCCGACGCCGATCTCGACATCGTGGTGCACACGGACTTCGGCTGGTGGTTCGCCGACGACGCCAAGGTCTCGCCGGAACTGTCGATGATGCTCGAGCGCGCCAACGAGACCATCCTGCCGACGGCTCGCCTGCGTCCCAAGAGCGGCGTCGGCGCGCCGTGGTGGGTAGACGCCGGCGACAAGGCACATCTGCGGTGGGTGCGGCCGGAAGACGAGACCGAGCTGATGAATGCCCTGGCCCGGGTGCACGCGGCTGGCCACCTGACGCTCGGCGAGGGCTCGCGGTTCGCGGGCTCGTTCCGCACTCACGGGTTGATCGTGCCCGTGTTCGACCTCGACGTCGAGGCGCACCACGAGGAGTGGATCGACGGCGTCGACGAGTTCGATGCGCGACTCACCGAGGCGCTGGCCGACAGCTCCGAGCTGACCGCTGCTGAGCGCAGTTCGCGGGCCGGGATCATCGGTCGGCAGGTCACGCTGCGTTGACGTAGTCGGGCGGACGCGGATCCCGCCGTCGTCGGGTGTGCTGGGCTACAGGTTCCCGCCGGCGGCCGGGGGCTCCGCCGGGTCTGCGGCACCGGTGGTCGCGTTGATCTCGCGTTCGACGAAACTCTCGACGTCGAAGATGTTGCCGTTGGCGCGATCGGCGATGGCCTGCAGGGTCGACATGGTCGCGACCTCCTCGACCTGCTCCTTGAGGAACCACTGCATGAACTGTTCGCCCAGGTAGTCGCCGTCGTCGCGAGCGGCCTTGGCCAGGTTCACGATCTGCTCGGTGACCTGCTTCTCCTGCTTCAGTGCCAGTTCGATCGGCTCGCGGTAACCGTTGAACTCCGTGACCGGGGCACCGGCGGCGGGGATCTTGACGTCGATGTCGCGGTCCAGGAAGTACTGGACGATCATCATCGCGTGATTGCGCTCTTCGACGGACTGCGCGTAGAAGTGCTTCGCGAGCTGCGGCATGTCGTGGTTGTCGTAGTAGACGGCGAGGGCGATGTACTGCTGCGAGGCAGTGAACTCGTTGCTGATCTGGTCGTGCAACAGCTGTTGGAACGGCGTGCGCGGCGTTTCGGTCATGCGCAGAGTGTAAACGGCCGCTCCGACCTCCCGTCGATCGTGACCCGGGTGGCGTTCACGACATCCGCCGCCGGTGGAGTTCGGCGCGACACCGATGATCAGGAGAAGGCGCCGCCGCCCGACGACAGCAGGTCTTCGGGCACGGCCTGCCCGCGCGCGATGTGGTCGAAGAACTGCGCGGTGGTCGTGCCGGGAATCAGCGAGTCGCCGTCGTCGGTCGCCTGGTCGCCGTCGGAGGGGACCGTGGTGGTGATCGGATCGCCCTTGATCTTGAACGCCAGCCAGGCCAGGTTCCACAGGTGATCGCCGGTGTCGACGGTGACGGCGTCCACCGCGCCGCTGACGAACGGGAACACCCGGAACGGGTTCAGCAGCACCGCGGGGCTCGTGGCGCGCGACATCAGGGCGGCCAGGAACTTGCGCTGGTTCACCACGCGCTCCAGGTCGGCGTTGGGGAACGCCCGGGTCCGCACCAGGCCGAGGGCCTGCGCGCCGTTGAGCGTCTGGCACCCGGCCTTGAGCTTCAGACCCGCCTTCGGGTCGCGCAGCGGTTTGTCCAGGCACATCTCGACCCCGCCGACGGCTTCGACGAGCTGGTCGAAGCCGCCGAAGCCGATCTCCACGTAGTGGTCGATGCGGACGCCGCTGAACTCCTCGACGGTCTGAACCAGCAGCTTGGCGCCGCCGTTGTTGAACGCCGCGTTGATCTTGTGGCTGCCCATCCCGGGGATCGGCACGTACAGGTCGCGCGGGATGCTGATCAGCATCGGCTTCCCGGACGGCGGCAGGTGCGCCATCATGATGGTGTCCGTCCGAGCGCCGTCGGCGTCGCCGGTCGCGAGATTCTCCTTCTGCTGGTCGGTGAGTCCCGCACGGGAGTCGGTGCCGACGATCAGCCAGTTGGTGCCGGGAGTGTCGGCGACGCGTCCGGCATAGGACGACAGCGCGTCGACCCGGTGCAGCTTGCTGTCGTAGTAGAACAGCATCGCCACCGGCGTGATGAGCAACAGCAAGAGCACCACCAGCAGGATGCGGCCGAGCCGGAACTTGCGGCGTGTGCGCTTCGCCGCGGGCCGTGCTCTCCGGTCGTCCGGTTTGGACGCGTCGCGACGGCCGCGCTTCGGCGGGCGAGGGGGCGGACTGTCGGACCGCCGACGCGGTTCGTCGCCCGCGGGCCGCTGAGGTGCGGGCGCGTGCCGACCGCCCGGAACGGGCTGCGGTTCCTGTCGCGGGGCATAGCCGGGCGCGCCCGCCGCGCCGTGCGGTGGTCGTTGCTGCTGGGGCGGTTGCCCCTGGGGTGAGCGCGGCGGCGTGCGTCGGGGGTCGATCGGCGGCGGTGCGGGTGCTCGATGCCGTGGTCGACGGTCCGGTTCCTGCGACCACGCGAGTGGCGGCCGGTACTCCGCCGGAGGCGGCGGGCCGGAGACCCGGCGGGTCGACGCCTCGGGACGAGGGTCTCCGCTCGGTCGCCGCGGGGGCGGCGGGTCGGCTCGGCGTGAGTTCATCGGAGACACGCTACTGCCGGAAACTGACGACTGCCTGAGGGCGCGCCCGCTACGCGCCTACGACGGTGCCTGGATGTGCTCGACGCCGACGAAGCGGGCCAGCTCCTCCGGCAGCTTCACCGAGCCGTCGGGCTGCTGATGGTTCTCCAGGATCGCGACCAGCCAGCGGGTGGTCGCGAGCGTTCCGTTGAGGGTGGCCGCGGTCTGCGACTTCCCGTTCTCGTCGCGGTAGCGCACCGACAGGCGTCGCGCCTGGAACGTGGTGCAGTTGGACGTCGACGTGAGCTCGCGGTAGGTGTTCTGCGTCGGCACCCACGCTTCGCAGTCGAACTTGCGGGCCGCGGAGCTGCCGAGATCGCCGCCTGCGACGTCGATGACGCGGTACGGCACGTCGATCGCCGCGAGCATGTCCTTCTCCCAGTTGAGGAGGCGCTGGTGCTCGGCTTCGGCGTCTTCGGGTCGGCAGTAGACGAAGCCCTCCACCTTGTCGAACTGATGCACGCGGATGATGCCGCGGGTGTCCTTGCCGTACGAGCCGGCTTCGCGGCGGAAGCAGGTGGACCAGCCGGCATACCGCTTGGGTCCCTTGGAGAGGTCCAGGATCTCGTCGGAGTGGTACCCGGCCAGCGGGACCTCCGAGGTGCCGACGAGGTACAGGTCGTCGTCGTCGAGGTGGTAGATCTCGTCGCTGTGCGCGCCCAGGAAGCCGGTACCGGCCATCACCTCGGGCTTCACCAGCACCGGCGGGATCATCAGGGTGAACCCGTTGGCGGTGGCTTTGGCCGCGGCCATGTTGAGCAGACCCAGCTGCAGCATGGCTCCGAGACCGGTCAGGAAGTAGAACCGTGAACCCGACACCTTGACGCCGCGGGCCATGTCGATGAGGCCGAGGCTCTCGCCGAGCTCGAGGTGATCCTTCGGGTTCTCGATCTCGCGGGGCTCGCCGACGTGCTCCACGACGATGTAGTCGTCTTCGCCGCCCGCGGGCGCCTCCTCGATGATGTTCGAGATGGCACGGTGTGCTTCGGACGATGCGGCCTCGGCCGCGTTCTGCTTGGCGATGGCGGCCTTCACCTGCTCGGCGAGGGTCTTGCCCTTCGCGAGCAACTCGGCCTTCTCGTCGCCGGATGCTTTGCCGACGAGCTTGCCGAGCGCCTTCTGCTCGGCGCGCAGGGTCTCCGCTTCGGAGATGGCCGCGCGGCGCTCCACATCGGCGTCGAGCAACTGGTCGACGAGGCTGGGATCCTCGCCGCGAGCACGCTGCGAGGCACGGACGAGGTCGGGGTTCTCACGCACGATCTTCAGGTCGATCACACGTTGAACCCTACTCGGAGCACATCCGGCGTAGCGACCAGGCATGATGGATTGCGATGACTTCGAAGCGTGATCAACCGATGCACCAGGACCGTGGGGACGACGAGGCACAGCCTCTCGCCGACGGTGATGCAGACGTGTGGGGGCCCGTCAACGATGTCGCAGAGGGCGACGAGGAGACGGTGACGCTCCGCGAAAGCACTGAATCAGCCGCTGGGACAGGCGGATACGATCTGCCGCCGGACGACGCCGACGACGCGGACCCGGCGGCGAGCAAGCCCGAGCGGATGGCGAAGAACGCGCTCCGGATGGTCCTCGCAGCGATCCTGATCGGTGGCGTCGCCGCGGGCGGCGTCCTGTTCGCGACCGGCGGGTTCGACGATCTCGGCGAGGTCGGCTCGTCGGTGATCGGCGACAACGCCGTGGAGCAGAACGATTTCACGCGGTCGGAGGCGGGCGACTGCCTCACCTGGACCGCCGATGCGCCCGGTGACCCGGTGACCGTCGACTGCACGTCCGCGCACCGATTCGAGGTGTCCGGGGTGATCGACACCGCGAGCTTCCCGACGGCCGAGTTCGCGTCCACCGCACCGTGGCCCGGTGTCGAACGGTTCGCCGAGATCCGGGACGAGAACTGTTCAGTGATGGCCTCGCGGTACCTCGGCGGCGGCCTCGATCCGCAGGGGCGTTTCGCTCCGGGCCTGATGTTCCCGTCGCGGGCGGAGTGGGAGCGCGGTGTGCGCAGCCTGCGCTGCGGCATCGAGCAGCCCGGCGCCGGCGGTGTCCAGGAGGAGTTCAAGGGCCGAGTGCGCGACATCGACCAGTCGTTCACCTGGCCCGACGGCGCCTGCATCGGTATCGACGCCGCCACCCGCAAGGCCACCGGGGTCGTGGTGAACTGCGCCGAACCGCACGCCTTCCAGGTCACCGGCAGCGTCGACCTCTCGCAGCGTTTCGGCGGTCGGAACTCGGGCAAGCCGTGGCCCAGTGTCAACGATCAGAACGAGTACCTGCGCGGCATCTGCCCGACGCACACCAACCGATTCTTCGGTGGCGCCAAGAAGTTCAAGGACACCACCCTCAACGTGCAGTGGTCGGTGCTCTCGGAGGTCAGCTGGCTCACCGGAAGCCGCCGCGTGTTCTGTTACGTGGCACTGCCGAATCGGGGCGGGTTCGCCACCCTGCTCGGAGACGCCCGCGACGACGCGCTGCTGATCAACGGCAAGGTCCCGACCCCGGCCGACGAGGGCCCGCCCGGCCGCTCGGTCGGCGAGCCGGTGCCGCTGCCGCCCGGCTACACCCCTGACGATGCTGAACATCCTGCTCCCGGTGGAGGCTGATCTTGCCTATCAAGATGTCCGAGAAGGACTTCGAGAATCTCGTCGGTGACGCGCTCGACCTCCTTCCGGACGAGCTGATGCACGCGATGTCGAACGTCGTGATCCTGGTGCGTCCGCACAACGAGGACGACCCCACCCTCCTCGGGCTGTACACCGGGGTCGCGCTGACCCAGCGCACCACCGAGTACGCGGGATTCCTGCCGGACACGATCGAGATCTATCGCGACTCACTGCAGGCGATGTGCCACACCGAGGAGCAGTTGCGGCGCGAGGTCGCGATCACCGTCCTGCACGAGGTGGGCCATCACTTCGGCATCGACGACAAGTGGCTCCACGACAACGGGTGGGGCTAACCCATCGGGTCGACGTCGTCTCGAGCCGTCTCGTCCGGATCTTCGATGCTCGCGACCTCGGCCGCGTCGGGGTCGGGCAGTTCAGCGTCGCCCCAGCTTTGCAGGACCCAGAGACCGTTGCGGTACTCGAGTTCGACGCTTCCGGTGTTCGGCAGGTAGTTCTTCATCGCGAACTCGGCATCGAGCTTGGCCAGATGCGCGGCGATCAGTCGGATCGCGGCGCCGTGCGACACCAGGTAGACGTCCCGGGCGTCGGGGCCGGCCAGGTACTTCGCGGCGACGTCGTCGACCACCGGCAGGTAACGGTCGTGCAGCATCTCCAGTGACTCGCCGCCGGGCAGGCGGGCGTCCAGATCGCCCTTGTGCCACGCGACCACCGTCTTGTGGAACTGCTCGTGCGCGTCCCGATCCGAGCGATCCTCGAGCTCGCCGACCTGGATCTCGTGGATGCCTTCGACGGTCTCGTTGGCCGACTCCCACACCGAACCGATGAGGTCGGCGGTCTGTCGCGCGCGGTTGGCGACCGAGTTGATCAGCACCGCGGAGTCGGCCACCTGATGCTCCAGCCCGAAGCGAACGCCCTGGCGGGCACCGAAGTCGGTCAGCGACGCGCCCGGCAGTGCGGTGTCGAGTCGCTTGAGGACGTTCGACGTCGTCTCGCCGTGCCGGACCAGATGCAGCCTTGCCATGTCTACAGAACTCCCTGAAGCAGATCGTCGAACCACGCTTGTGAGTCGGCATGGTCGGGTGGGGCGGCGGCAGCGGCCACCGCGAGTTGCGGATCGATGGGCCACGAGCCGAGGAAGACCACGCGCTCGGCCGACCGGTGCAGGGCGCGCAGGGCTTCGCCGATGGCGTCGTCCCGGACGTGGCCGCGGGCGTCGAGGTAGAAGCGGTACTGGCCTGCGCTCCGGGCGGGTGCTCCGTCGGCCCGACTGTCGGCTCCGCGGGGCCGCGACTCGATGCGGGTGAGGTCGATCCCGCGCATGGCGAACTCGTTCATCGCGGCCACCAGGCTGCCCGGGGTGTTGGGGAGGTCGAGGATCACCGAGGTTCGGTCGGCGCCGGTCGGCTCGCCGGGTGCGCCGGGCTTGCCGACGAGGAGGAAGCGGGTGACGGCGTCGTCGGAGTCGACCACTCCCTCGGCCAACGTGACCAGCCCGTGCAGGGCGGTGGCCGCCGACGTGGTGACGGCGGCGTCGGCGCGGCCCTGGGCGACGTCCTCGGCGGCACCGGAGTTCGATGTCGCGATGACGACCTGCGCGTTCGGGTACAGCTGCTCGATGCTGCGTCGAACCTGGCCCGCCGCGACCGGGTAGGCGGCGACGGTCCGCACCTGATCGGCGGCGAGATCCTGCGCGGCGGCGATGGTGAAGGCGATGTCGAGGGCCACCTCGGCGTAGGCCTGGACCGGGCCGCGGTCGGCGCGCGGCGCCAGCGCGTCCATGGTCGCGGGGACCGCGCCCTCCAATGAACTCTCGATCGGCACGCAGCCGAAGTCGGCGTCGCCGTTGCGGACCATCTCGATGACGGCCGGCGGATTGCTGACCGCGATCTTGGTGGCGGTGTGCTCCTCGCCGCGGCGACGCAGCAGTGCGTCGAGGGCCATTTCAGTGAACGTGCCGGCGGGACCGAAGTATGCGTAAACAGCCACCGTTTCACAGTAGTCGAGACCGATCGGCCCCGCCGTTGACGTGAGCACTCATCCGGTTTAGGTTAGGTACGTCTTACTTAGGATGCACTAACTTGAATACTACTTCGGAGGTGGCAGTGAGCACGATCCTCGCCCCGTGCGATGCCGAGCTGATTCAGACGGCGTGCCGTCGGGCTCGCGGCGGAACCCTGTCCGTGAGCGCGCCCCAGGGCGTCGGTGGCGGCGATCGGCATGGCGCCGACTGCGATCCGGTGACGACGGTGCATCTGTTCGAGAGCGACGTCTTTCTCCTGATTCCGGACTCGACGCCGGCGTTGGACCTGCTCCGATCGGGCGTCGACGGGGTCACGGCGATGGTCGAGGTCATCGACTGTGCACCCGTCGACCTGCGTGAACCGGTGCGATCGTTGATCTGGCTGTCGGGGGCGCTGCACGAGGTACCGGCCCGGCTCGAGCGCGAACTCGCCGTCGAGATCTCGGGCGACCACCCCGACGAGCAGCTGCTCGACGTGGGGCACGGTCGCAGCCTGGTGCGGATGGCGCTCGATTCGGCCGTGCTGGTGACCCCGGCGGGTGCGGGCGGCGTGGACGTCGACGCCATCGCCACGGCGCAGCCCGATCTGTTCTGGGAGTTCGAAGCCGACTGGCTGGTCCACCTCGAAAGCGATCACCAGGATCTGATGCACCAGTTGTCGTATCGGTTGCCCGAGCATCTGCGGGGCGGCCGTGTGCGGCCGCTCCGTCTGGATCGTTTCGGCATCACGTTCCGCGTGGAGATCGGCAACTGCGACGAAGACGTGCGGATTCCGTTCGCGCGCCCGGTCTCGCGCATTCCCGAGCTGTCGGCGGCGATTCACTCGCTGGCGCTCGATCCCTGCTTCGGCCACGACTGACCTCGTCGAGCGTTCGCGTCGACGGCTACCGTTGGATGCGTGACTTCTGAGACGGGTGGTGTCCGCGGACTGGTCCGTTCGCTGATCCATCCGCCGGACTCGCAGATCGAGCGCATCGCGAACCCGCGCGAGCGGCGTGCGATCGTCGTCGAACTCCTGATCGTCGGGATCCTCACGTTCGGCTTCTCCGCGGTCTACGCGGTCCTGTCGCTGCTGGAGAATGCGTTGACCACCGGGATCGGCGACGCCACCGTGGCGCTCAACCCGGTGGCCTCGTCGGTGGTCGCCATCGACGTGGTGCGTCAGGTGATGAGCGCGGTCCGGTTGCTCGCGATCGGCGGGCTGGGGGCGTACCTCCTGTGGCGCAGTGGCGTCGGGCTGCGCCGGATCGGTCTCGGGCGACCGTCGCGGGCGGATCTGTCGCCGTCGCTGCTGTTGGCGGCGATCATCGGTCTTCCCGGACTCGCCCTGGTGGCCGTGTCGCAGGCGATGGGCTGGAACTCCGATCTGATCGCGGCGCCGTCGGACAGTCTGTGGTGGCGCATCCCCGTGCTCGCGCTGAAATCTTTCGGCAACGGCTTCGCGGAGGAAGTGGTGGTGGTCGGGTATTTCATGACCCGGCTGCGGCAGCTGGGCCTGGGCTCGGGGGCCACGCTGTGGTCGTCGGCCCTGCTCCGTGGCGGCTATCACCTGTATCAGGGGGTCGGCGCAGGCCTGGGCAATCTAGTGATGGGGCTGGTGTACGGCCGCTGGTATCAAGCCACCAATCGCCTCTGGCCGCTGGTGTTCGCGCACGCCTTGATCGACACCGTTGCGTTCGTCGGCTACGCGGTGCTGGTCCAGACGGGCGTGATCGGCTGACCCCGGACGCGGACGGGTGTGCAGAAGGTAAAGCGCGGCGCAGGTCTGGTGATGAATCATCACCAGACCGCGCCGCGCTTTGCGATCCGAGCAGCTCCCTCCCAAGAGCCCCGATTCCACCCGGATCGGGTGTGGTCGCGTCGGGCGTAAACGCCCCGCAAACCCCACTCAACGTAGCACGATGACAATGACTATTGCGCGGGTCAGATCCTGAAACAGGTCAGCCGACCGGAAAATCCGGCACGCATTTCGACCGTCGAATCGCCTGCCTCTCAACGGCACTGGTGGAGAACGGGGAGGTCAGGGGCTTGGTGGAACCGGTCGGTCGGAAGTCGATGCGCTGCCGGGTCTCCCGATTCTGCCGTCGAAAAACGTGTCAGTGCCCGTTGGCTGCGTGTCACGGTAACCAGTCATTCGACCGACACGTGTGCCTACGAATCGAGGCGCTCGGCCCGCAACTCGTGTCCCTTCGAGGTGAGGCAGCGACCGCTCGCCAGATCCCACTGCCACCCGTGGAGGTTACAGGTGAGCTTCTCGCCCTCGATGACACCGAACTTGCTGAGGTCGGCCTTGAGGTGCGGGCAGCGACGCTGGATCTCCCAGCCGTCGAGTTCGATCGACGCGGAATCATCGTGCGCCTCGGAGAACCAGCCGTCGGCGTACGCGATGCGCTCGTCGGTGAGGCACTTGAAGAAGGTGTAGAGGTACTCGTTGTAGCCGCCGATGCGCCAGGTGGTGAACCGCGTCGACAGGAAGATCGTGTTCACCCAGTCCGGCTCGTCGTCGCGCAGCACGGTGTGCACCAACTCCGCGGGGATGCGGAAACCGTAGCGGTACTTGCCGTCGCCGTCCTGCCGCATGCGGACGGTTCGTGCCGGGAAGTCCAGGACGTACGTGTCCTCGCCCACCAGCAGGCCCACCGGGTAGCCGATGCCGTCGCAGATCAGATCGGACTGCTTCATGATCGGCTCGAACTTCTCGCGGAGCGGCTCCAGCAGCGAGGGGCCCTCGGCCGGGGCCCAGGTGGCCTTCTCGGCGGCGATGATCGGCGCGAACTTCTCCTTCATCGACTCCAGGTAGGCCTTCTTGTTCTCGCCGAACACGTTCTCCGGCGGGTACGGGTGCTCGACGCCGTCGAGGACGTCGCCGGTGAAGGTGGCCGCGGAACCGGAGACCATCATCAGGCCGCGGTGCTTGACGCCGTCGTCGGTGCCGTGGGTGCGCATCTGCTCCAGGAACTCGGCCTGGTCGGGGAAGATGCTCGCCTTGTCGGAGTCGCTGCCGGTGTTGAAGTCGTTCAGCGCGAAGAGGTCGTCGTCCAGGAACATCGGCGGCCCGGCCGAAGGGACCACCCAGGTGGCGCCGACCTGCTCGATGTACGAGCGCGCCCGGTCCATGCCGCGCTGGCGCTTCTGGATGGCGAAGTTGGCCTTCGACTTCCGCGGGATGTCGTAGACCATCGGGTACCAGATGGCACCGGAGTACTGCAGCAGGTGGACGTCCACGCGGCCGAACTGCTCGGTGATCACGTCGAGGTCGATCGGGCGGGCGTCGTTCATGTTGAAGCAGACGGTCTCGCCGTCGTCGACGATCAAGCCGGAGTCGCCGATGGGGCCGTCGGCCGGGGCGCGCAACGCCATGATCATGATGTCGAGGCTGCCCTTGGGGCCCGACACGGTGTGCTTGACCGAATCGTCGGTCTCGACGAACTTGTGGAAGCCGAGGCGCTCGAGGTCGTGGCGCAGGTCCGGAACCGGGTAGTCCGGGAGAAGGACGGTTGCGTCCTTGTTCACGTTGTCGAGCAGGTTCCGCTCGTCGTAATGGTCGCGGTGCAGGTGCGAGACGTACAGGTAGTCGCAGTCGCCGAGCGCCTTCCAGTCCAACTCGGTGTTGTCCGGGAAGGGGATCCACGACGCGAAGTACGCCGGGTTGACCCAGGGGTCGCAGAGGATGGACCCGGCCGCGGTCTGGATGTGGAATCCGGCGTGGCCGATGCTGGTGATCTGCACGGAGCTGAGCCTTTCGAAGAGGGTGCTGCTCTGACAGGGTATCGCCGCCGACCGCCCGCGGGCCTATCCGTGGAGTCGAAAGTCCCCGCACCGGGCGTCGAATGCGACGAGCGACACGTCAGACGGTGATGCCGGCGGTCAGAATCGCCGCGAGTTCCCGATATGCGCCCGCGTCGTCGAGGCCCGTCGCGGCGCGGACGTCGCCCTGCTGGATCCGCACCATGGTCGATGCCGCGAGGTCGGCGGCGAACACCGCGTGCACCTTCCGGAACTCGCCCGCGGCCACCCCGGCGTCGATCAACTCGCGGACGCGGCGCGCGGCGATCGCGGTGTTCTGCTGGTACACCTCGCGGGCCGGCGGGAAGGCGGCGAGGTCGGTGAGGAACTGCGGCGACGCGGCCGACAAGGTGTCACCGACCGCCGCGAGGTAGGTGGTGATCTGTGTGCGGGGTGTGGGAGCGGCGGCCACGGCGGCCTCGACGTCGGCGGTCGCGCGACGGAAGAAGTGGACGGTGGCGGCGCGCACCAGGTCGCCTTTGCTGGCGGCGAGGGTGTAGAGCGTCGACTTGGAGCAGCGCAGACGTGCGGCGATCGCGTCGAGCGTGAACTGGGCGAAGCCTTCGGCCAGGAACATCGCGAGCAGTTCGTCGAACAATTGCGAGCGCCGCTGCGTGGCGAAGTCGGAGTCGATCGGCGCGGGCATGTTCTGCATCGTACTGCGCGACAGTACTGGAGTCACTCTTGTAGTACTGCTACGCCGGCAGTACTCTGACCCTAGTTTCAGTACTGCCCGCCCGTCACTGCTCACCGCCGCGAGGAGATCGCCGTGCCCGTCAACCGTCTGCTGCCCACCGACGAAGCCCACGCGCTCATCGAGCTCACCCGAGACATCTGCGACAAGGTTCTCGCGCCGATCGTCGACGAGCACGAGAAGCAGGAGAAGTATCCGGAGGGCGTCTTCGCGCAGCTCGGTGAGGCCGGTCTGCTGAGCCTGCCGTACCCGGAGGAGTGGGGCGGCGGCGCTCAGCCGTACGAGGTGTACCTGCAGGTGCTCGAGGAGATCGCGGCACGCTGGGCGGCTGTCGGCGTCGCGGTGAGCGTCCACAGCCTGGCGTGCCACCCGCTGTTCACTTTCGGTACCCGCGAGCAGCAGGAGCGGTGGCTGCCGGAGATGCTCGGCGGTTCCACCATCGGCGCGTACTCGCTGTCGGAGCCGCAGGCGGGATCGGACGCGGCGGCCCTGGCCTGCCGGGCGAAGCCGGTCGACGACGGCTACCGCGTCACCGGCGAGAAGGCGTGGATCACGCACGGCGGCGTCGCCGACTTCTACAACCTCTTCGCGCGGACTGGCGAGGGATCGAAGGGCATCTCGTGCTTCCTGGTCCCGGACGGCACCGAAGGGCTGACCTTCGGCCGTCCCGAGGAGAAGATGGGCCTGGCCGCGGTCCCGACCACCGCCGCTCGGTACGACAACGCCTTCGTCCCGGCCGACCGTCGCATCGGCGCCGAGGGGCAGGGCCTGCAGATCGCGTTCAGTGCGCTGGACTCGGGGCGCCTCGGCATCGCCGCGGTGGCGACCGGAATCGCGCAGGCCGCGCTGGATCAGGCCGTCGCCTACGCCAAGGAGCGCCAGACCTTCGGTCGGGCGATCATCGACCACCAGGGCCTCGGCTTCCTGCTGGCCGACATGGCGGCCGCCGTCGACTCGGCGCGCGCCACCTACCTCGACGCCGCGCGACGCCGCGACGCCGGCCTGCCGTACTCGCGCAACGCTTCGGTGGCCAAGCTGGTCGCCACCGACGCGGCGATGAAGGTGACCACCGACGCCGTTCAGGTGTTCGGCGGCAACGGCTACACCCGAGACTTCCCGGTGGAGCGGTTGATGCGCGAAGCCAAGATCACGCAGATCTTCGAGGGCACCAACCAGATTCAGCGGCTGGTGATCAGCCGGTCGCTGGCCGCCGAATAGCAGCGTCGTCCCCGGTGGAGGGGTTCCGGGGCTGCTCGGGGAGAGCCGCCTTCCCCTGTTGGTCGAGTGCCGGCGAACGGAGTGAGTCGGTTCATCGAGACCGCCGCGGGCACGGTGCTCGAATAGCGCGGGTGGGCGGACACCCGGTCCGAGGTGCGATGTCGGCGGCAGTGACTAAGCTCGTCGGCATGGAACCCGTGTATTCCGGAGTCATCTCGACCGCCCGCATGCTCTGGCTCGCCCAGGGCCTGAAGTTCGACATCTCGGGGGTGGAGAACGTGCCCGCCGATGGACCGGGCGTGGTCGCGTTCAATCACACCGGGTACCTCGACTTCACCTTCGCGGGCATCCCCGCGTACCTGCAGGGGCGTCGCTATGTGCGGTTCATGGCGAAGAAGGAGGTCTTCGACAATCCGATCGGCGGCCCCATCATGCGATCGCTGAAGCACATCTCGGTCGATCGTGCGGACGGTGCGCAGAGCTACCGTGATGCCGTCGACTACCTCAAGCGCGGCGAGCTGGTCGGCGTGTACCCGGAAGCCACCATCAGCCGCAGCTTCGAGTTGAAGGGCTTCAAGAGCGGTGCCGCGCGCATGGCGTTGGAATCGGGTGCGCCGCTGATCCCGACGATCGTGTGGGGCGCGCAGCGCATCTGGACCAAGGGGCATCCGCGCAGCATGGGCCGCAACGGCTACAAGATCATGGTCGGCGTCGCCGAGCCGATCGCGCCCGAGGGCACGCCGGAACAGCTGACCGCGCGGTTGCACGAGTCGATGCGCGCCAAGCTCACCGAGCTCCAGGACGCCTACGGCCCGTACCCGGCAGGTGAGTACTGGGTGCCCGCTGCGCGCGGCGGCGGGGCTCCGACCCTCGAGGAGGCCGACGCGATGGACGCCGCCGACGCCGAAGCGAAGGCCGCCAAGCGGGCGGCCCGCGAAGAATCCGACGACTCCGCCTGAGTCATGGAGCCGGTCTATCGGGTGCTCGAGGGGCTCGCGACGTCGATTCTGACGACGCAGGGCGTCCGGCAGCATCGCTTTGGACTCGAGAACCTCCCCGAGTCCGGTGGCGGCGTGATCGCGGTGAACCACACGAGCTACGTCGACTTCATGCCGCTCGGGCTGGCCTTGCGGGAGCGTCGTCGTCGTGCGCGCTTCCTGGTGAAGTCGGAGCTGATGGACATCGCGATCATGCGGTACCTGGTGAAGCACGCCCGGGCGGTGCCGGTCGACCGGACGGCGGGCGGCGAGGCCTATCGCCGCGCGGTGGACGCGCTGCGTGCGGGCGAGTTGATCGCGGTGTACCCGGAGTCGACCATCAGCCGCAGCTTTGAACTCAAGGAGTTCAAGTCCGGCGCGGTTCGGATGGCCGCCGAGGCCCAGGTCCCGGTGATTCCGACGATCATCTGGGGGTCGCACCGGCAGTGGAGCAAGGGCGTCGTCCGGCGGATGGGCCGACACCGGATTCCGATCCACATCGAGTTCGGGCCGCCCCTGAGGTTTCCAGCGGACGGCGACGCGGACAGCGAGATCCATCAGCTGCACGACGTGATGGACGCGCTCCTGCGCCGCGTGCAGGAGCGGTACGACGACGCGCCCGCCGGCGCCGACTGGGTGCCGAGTCGGCTCGGCGGCGGGGCGCCGACCAAGGCGGAGGCCCTGGTGATCGAAGACGCCGAGGCGGCGGAGAAGGCCGCCCGCCGCGCGGCAAAGAACAATGCCGAGAAGAAACGAGAGTAGACCGCCCATGACATTCGAGTTCGGCCCGCCGTCGATGATCGCATCCGATGTCGACGGCACGCTGATCGACGACGAGAACCGCATCACCGAACGCACGGTCGCGGTGCTGGAGAGGGCGCGCGCCGCGGGCGTCGAACTGGTTCTCGCGACCGGTCGACCGCCGCGGTGGATCCCGGAGATCGCCGAGCAGCTGGCCGAGACCGGCGCCGCGATCCGGTACGCGGTGTGCGCCAACGGCGCGATCGTCTACGACGTCCTCGCCGACCGGGTGGCTCACGTCGAGGCGCTGCAGCCCGCGGAGCTGATGAAGATCGCCGACGTCTGCCAGGAACTGCTGCCGGGGTGCGGGGTTGCGGCCGAGCGCGCAGGGGCCTCGGCGTACGACGCCGCGACCATGCCCTTCGTGGCGACGCCCGGTTACCAGCACGCCTGGTTGAATCCCGACCACGTGTATGTCAGCGCGGCCGAGGTGACGAGCGAGCCTGCGGTCAAGATGCTGGCGCGCATGCCCGAGATGTCGTCGCGCGCGATGGCGGAGATCGTCACACCGCACCTCGGGGACGTCGCCGAGGCGACCTTCTCGATTGACACCGGACTGGTGGAGTTCTCGGTGCCCGGCATTCACAAGGCCTCGGGCCTGCAGTGGCTGGCCGGTGAGCGGGACGTCGACGCCACGTCGCCGATCGCGTTCGGCGACATGCCCAACGACATCGAGATGCTCCGCTGGGCGGCGCGCGGCGTGGCGATGGGCCACGGTGATCCCGCTGCTCTCGCCGCGGCTGACGAGGTGGCGGCCTCGAACCTCGACGACGGCGTGGCGCAGGTACTCGAACGCTGGTTCTAGAAGTGTGACGCGGTTGTGACCGTGGGAAGTTGTCGCGCCTCGAGTTCAGTCACTACAGTCACAGAAGTCCCACTAGTCACATGAACCACAACCGGTGTGGTTCTGCCCAAAGGGGTTTTGCAGTGCCGAATGTTCGACCGAGCCGAGCCAAGAAGCGAACTCTCACTTTCGCCGCGTTGGGTCTTGCGCCCGCACTTCTTGCGGGTGGCCTGGTCGTCGGAGGCACCGAGGTGTTCTCGTCCGACGGCGTCACGTTGGCGGCGAGTGCACCGATCACCCTGAGCGGTCACGGTCACGGTCACGGGCGTGGCATGGGCCAGTGGGGTGCCTACGGCTACGCGAAGCAGGGCTGGTCCGCGGACCGGATCCTGAAGCACTTCTATGGCAATACAACCGCGGGGAAGGTGAGCACTCCCGAGGTGACGGTCTCGCTCAGCGAGAAGTCGTCGGCGAGTGTTCATGCGGATGCCGGAATGCGCGTAGGCAACGAGAAGGTCGCTCCCGGGCAGGCGGTCAGCCTGTCCGGGAACACGGCCACCATCACCAGCGGCTGCGGCGGCGCCGTGGTGAAGACGGTGCAGGCGAACCAGGTCGACCCGATCGCCGACGGACCCAACCGCCCGGCCAATGAACTCCTGACTTTCTGCAGCGGCGGAGACAAGTACCGCGGCTCCATCACCACCGGATCCGGTGGTGTTCTCAACAAGCTGCACGTCGACGACTACGTCAAGGGCGTGATCCCCAAGGAATCGGTGCCGTCGTGGGCCGATTCCGGCGGCTTCGAGGCGCTGAAGGCGCAGGCCGTGGCCGCGCGGTCATACGTCGTCTCGGGACTGGCCAGCGGCCGCAAGATGGACAACACACAGCAGTCGCAGATGTACCACGGCGCGTCCGGAGAGGACCCGCGCACCAGTCGGGCCGCCGACGCCACGGCAGGCCAGATCCGGCTGCTGAACGGCAAGCCTGCGCTGACCGAGTTCTCGGCGTCGACCGGCGGCTACACCGCGGGCGGCCTGTTCCCGGCAGTGCGCGACGCCGGTGACTCGATCGCGCCGGCGCACTCGTGGAGCGCGACGGTCAGCGCGGCGAGCATCGGGTCGGCGTTCGGCGTCGGGGAATTGAAGAGCTTCGACGTGATCGAGGCCAACGGTCTCGGCGAGGGCAGCGGCCGCGTGCTGAAGGTCCGCGTCGTCGGAAGCGGCGGCACGGTGGAGGCCACCGGCGACGAGGCGCGCACCAAGCTGCAGCTGAAGTCCGACTGGTTCGCCGTCAACGGCCAGAAGTCGATGCCGAAGATCACCCGTCCGCAGGTCGGCGCCGACGCGCCGGGCGGAGGTCTCCTGGACCTGAGCCCGCTGACCTCGGCCCTCAGTGAGATCGTGCCGGGCCTCTCGGCCGTCGGCATTCCCGACATCGCCGGGCTCACCGGACAGATCGGCCCCATGATCGAGAAGCTGCTGGCCGAGGGCACCCGAGCGCTGGCCGCCAAGCGGGTGGTCGTGGAGGGCAAGCCGAGCGCGAACTCGCAGGGTTCGCTGGGCACGGTCTCCGACGACAAGCCGAGCGCCAATTCGCAGGGTTCGCTGGGCACCGTCTCCGACGACAAGCCGAGCGCCAATTCGCAGGGATCGACGGGCACCGTCGCCAAGCCGGAGCTCCTGACCGACGGCAAGGGCATGCCCGGCCTGGTCCAGGTGATCGAGAACGGCATCCTGTACTTCAGTCCCGCCACCGGAGCCCACGCCCTGATGGGTCAGGCGCTGACCGACTTCCTGGCCGCAGGCGGCCTGCAGAAGCGAGGCTTCCCGACCGCTGACGGCCTCAACTGACGCTCGCTAACGGGACGAAACGTACAAAACGTAGTCGGTCGGCGGTGGGGTTTCGGGTGAGCTCTCCGCAGCGACGAGCCGATAGGCGAGGAGCGAGGACTGTCGAACCCGAAACCCCACCGCCGACCGACGTCGGACTGCACCCCGGTACTGCCCGAGACCGCACCCAGACCCCGCCCACTCGACGAATCTCACAGCGGGGGAGCACCGTGCTGCGGAATTACACAGGATCCGTCCGATAGGCTGAGCAGTCGTGACGAAGAACAGCGCATACGACCTCATCGTGGTCGGTTCGGGCTTCTACGGCCTGACCGTCGCCGAGCGGGCGGCAACGCAGCTCGGCAAGCGAGTGCTCGTCGTCGAACGACGTGATCATATCGGTGGCAACGCGTACTCGGAGGCGGAGCCAGAGACCGGTATCGAGGTTCACAAGTACGGAGCCCACCTCTTCCACACCTCGAACGAGCGCGTGTGGGAGTACGTCAATCAGTTCACCGATTTCACCGGCTATCAGCACCGGGTGTTCGCGATGCACGACGGCCAGGCCTACCAGTTCCCGATGGGGCTGGGCCTGGTGTCGCAGTTCTTCGGTCGGTACTTCACCCCGGACGAGGCGCGCGCGTTGATCGCGGAGCAGGCTGCCGAGGTCGAGACCGGCGCGGCGGCGAACTTCGAGGAGAAGGCGATCAGCCTGATCGGGCGGCCGCTGTACGAGGCGTTCATCAAGCACTACACCGCCAAGCAGTGGGAGACCGACCCGAAGAACCTGCCCGCGGGCAACATCACGCGGCTGCCGGTGCGATACAACTTCGACAACCGCTACTTCAGCGACACCTACGAGGGTCTGCCGGTGGCGGGCTACACGGCCTGGCTGGAGAACATGGCGGCCGACGAGCGTATCGAGGTCCGGCTCGGTACCGACTGGTTCGATGTCCGTGACGAGATCCGCGCCGCGAGCCCGGACGCGCCGGTGGTCTACACCGGACCGTTGGACCGCTACTTCGACTACTCGGCGGGCAGGCTCGGGTGGCGCACCCTCGACTTCGAGCTCGAGGTGCTGCCGACCGGTGACTTCCAGGGCACCCCGGTGATGAACTACAACGACGCCGACGTCCCGTACACCCGCATCCACGAGTTCCGCCACTTCCATCCGGAGCGGAAGACCTACCCGTCGGACAAGACGGTGATCATGCGCGAGTTCGGCCGGTTCGCCAAGGCCGACGACGAGCCCTACTACCCGATCAACACCCCGGACGACCGCGAGATGCTCGGCGCGTACCGGGAACTGGCGGCGGCCGAGGCGGCGTCGTCGAAGGTGCTGTTCGGCGGACGGCTGGGCACGTACCAGTACCTGGACATGCACATGGCGATCGCGAGTGCGCTGACCATGTTCGACAACACGCTGGCGCCGCACCTGCGCGACGGTGCGCCGCTGGCCGAGGGAGACAATTGATGACACAGGCACAACCGACCAAGGCCGTCACCCTGCTGCAGCGGGTGATCTTCCCGCGTCCGGGTGAGCCCCTGGACGTGCGGTCGTTGTACCTGGTGGAGTCCGAGAGCAACGCCGCGCGAGCGCACGCCTCCGACGACCGCACCAGCGTCGGCCTGGGCCCGGACGCCCAGGTCAGCTTTGCGACCTACTTCAACGCCTTCGCGGCGTCGTACTGGCGTCGATGGAGCGTGCTCGAGTCGGTGGTCCTGCGCGTGGAGGTCCGCGGCACCGCACGCGTCGACCTGTACCGCTCCAAGATCGACGGTTCGCGCATCGCGATCGGCGGCGGCCTGGTGGAGCGCGCCGGCGACGAGGGCGGCGAGGGCGGCGACACCCGCGTCTTCGAGTTCGAGACCGACCTGGGTCCCTTCGAGGACGGCGGCTGGATCTGGTTCGACGTCACGACCGACACCGACACCGAGATCGTGTCGGCGGGCTGGTACGCGCCGATCGAGCCCGCCACCGAGCGCGAGGGCCGCGTCACGGTCGGCATTCCGACCTTCAACCGCCCCGGCGACGCCGTCGCCGCGCTGGCCGCGCTGACCTCCGACCCGATGGTCGACGGCGTCATCGACGCGGTGCTGATGCCCGACCAGGGCACCAAGAACGTGGTGGACGAGACCGGATACACCGAGGCCGCCGAGCGGCTGGGCGACCGCCTGCACCTGTTCGACCAGGGCAACCTCGGCGGATCGGGCGGCTACGCGCGCATCATGTACGAGGCGCTGCGCCTCACCGACAGCCCGTACATCCTGTACATGGACGACGACATCATGATCGAGCCCGACTCGATTCTGCGCGCGCTGGCGATGTCGCGGTTCGCGAAGTCGCCGATGCTGGTGGGCGGTCAGATGCTGAACCTGCAGGACCGCAGCCATCTGCACTGCATGGGCGAGGTGATCGATCGCCACCGGTTCATGTGGACCGCGGCGCCGTTCGTCGAGTACGACCACGACTTCTCGAAGTACCCGCTCAGCGACCGGGACAACTCCAAGAACCTGCACCGACGGATCGACGTCGAAGGCAACGGCTGGTGGATGTGCATGATCCCGCGCGAGGTCGCCGAGACCATCGGTCTGCCGATGCCGCTGTTCATCAAGTGGGACGACTGGGAGTTCGCCCTCCGCGCCGAGCGCGCCGGGTACCCGACCGCCACCGTCCCGGGTAT
>NZ_JAAYXO010000017.1 GCF_012515855.1 Gordonia sp. (in: high G+C Gram-positive bacteria) | reverse complement strand
CCCGGACGCGATGCTCCACCCGCATCGCACCACCCAACGAAAGGAGTCACGATGAGCACCAACCCGTTCGACGACACCGACGGCACCTTCCTGGTCCTGGTGAACCACGAGCGCCAACATTCCCTGTGGCCCGAGTTCGCTCCGGTCCCCAACGGATGGACACGCGTCTTCGGCCCCGACGGCCACCGCGAATGCCTCGACTACGTCGAGGTCAACTGGACGGACATGCGGCCCGCGAGTCTCGTGGAATCGATGAGCCGGGCGTCGGGGGAGGTGGACAGTGGGACGACACAGCGCATCCACGGTTGATCCGGACATCGACGCGACCGCCCGCGGGGCGTCTCATCGGGCCTCCCCGCCCGTTCCCGCCCTGGAACTGCGCGGTGTCACCAAGACGTTCCAGCCGGGCGTGCTCGGCCGCGGCCGCGCGCACGTCGCCGTCGATCACCTCGACCTGTCCGTGCCCGCCGGATCGATTCACGCGATCCTCGGCCCCAACGGGGCGGGCAAGACCACCACGGTGGCGATGGTCGCGACACTCCTGCAACCCGACTCGGGCCAGGTGCTGATCGACGGCGTCGACGCGACCGCCGACCCGGGGACCGTCCGCGAACGGATCGGCGTCTCCGGTCAGTACGCGGCGGTCGACGGCACGCTCAGCGGGTTCGAGAACCTGCGGCTGGTGGCGCAGCTCTACGGGATGTCTCGGAGGGAGGCATCGGCGCGGGCGCGCAGCATGATCGAGGAACTCGATCTCGTCGCTGCTGCCGACCGGCCGATGCGGACGTACTCCGGCGGCATGCGACGACGCCTCGATCTGGCCGGAGCCATCATCAACCGGCCGCGACTGGTGATCCTCGACGAGCCGACCACCGGGCTCGACCCCCGCGGTCGCAGACAGATCTGGAACGCGGTGCAGGACCTGCGGAACGCAGGCACCACCATCCTCCTCACCACCCAGTATCTGGAGGAGGCCGACGAGCTCGCCGACGACGTCACCGTTCTGTACGACGGCGCGGTGCACGCACGCGGCACCCCGGACGCTCTCAAGCGCGAGTTCGGCAACGCCTCACTGACCGTCCGCGTGGCTCGAGTGGGCGCGCAATGTCGAGCCGTCGACGTGATGATGGCCTTGGCCGACGTCGGTTCCGGACAGCCCGAGCAGATCGACGATCTGCAGTTTCAGGTGCCGATCGATGCCGGGACCCGCAGCGCCGTCTCGGCGGTGAAGTCGCTGCAGACGATCGGCGTCGAGGTGATCGACGCCTCGGTCACCGCACCCACGCTCGAAAGCGTCTTCCTCACCCTCACCGAATCGGCGAGTCCCGATCCGGATCGAGCAGCCGACAGTGCCCGGGAAGGAGCAGCACTTGTTCACTGACACCGCCGTCCTGGTGGAGCGCAACCTGATCACCGTCCGACGCATTCCGACGCTGTTGGTCAGCGCCACCGTGCAGCCGCTGATGTTCGTCTTCCTGTTCGCGTACGTGTTCGGCGCGACTCTCGGCGGCGGCCAGTACCGGGAGTTCTTGATGGCCGGCATCTTCACGCAGACGATGCTGTTCAATTCGGCGTTCACCACGGTCGGGCTGGCGAACGACCTGTCGGACGGCATCGTCGACCGACTCCGGTCGCTGCCCATGTCGCGGCTGGCGGTGATCACCGGACGCGTGGTCTCCGACATGGTGCTCGGGGTCGTCGGGCTGGCGGTGATGGTGGTGTGCGGGCTGCTGATCGGTTGGCGCATCCGCGGCAGCGCGATCGACGCCCTGATCGCGTTCGCCCTCCTCCTGGTGTTCGCCTTCGCCATGGCCTGGGTCGGCGCCGTCACCGGTTTGGCGGCCCGCAATGTCGAGGTGGCCCAGAGCATCGGCTTCCTGTGGATGTTCCCGGTGACCTTCCTGTCGAGCGCGTTCATCTCCGCGGCCAGCCTGCCCGGTCCGTTGCGGGCCATCGCCGAGTGGAATCCGGTCACGGCCGTCGCGACCGCCTCCCGAGAGCTGTTCGGCAATGCCGCGCCCCCGGACTTCCCGGAGCCTGCGGGCTGGCCCGCCGATCACGCACTGGTCTATGCGCTGGGATGGTGCGGCGTCGTGCTCGCCGTCTGCGTGCCGCTCTCACTCTGGCTCTACCGGCGATCGGCACGGCGATGACCGCGGGTCGGGGAATGCGGCATGCCGAGGACGGGCGAGCTCGCGACCAGCGATCAGCGCACGTCGATCGCGGCGGGGAGCCAAGCCGCGTGGTTACGGTGAAGAGATGACCACGCATCCCAGCCGGGTCCAGGACGACGAACTGGCGCTCCTGCTGACGCAATCCGCGGCAGGCGACCACCGTGCGTTCGCGCGTCTGTACGACCTCACCAGTGCCCGCGTGTACGGCCTCGTCCTACGCGTCATCAACGACCGCGGCCACGCCGAAGAAGTGGTGCAGGAGTGCTACCTCAAATTCTGGCAGCACGCCGACCGCTACGACCGGTCCCGCGGCGGCGTCGTCAACTGGATGCTGACCATTGCCCACCGCCGATCGGTGGACCGCATCCGGTCGGAGGAAGTGCACCGCAGGCGGGGGACGGAGTATGCGAACGCCAACGCCGCCGTCCCCCCGGCCCCGGTCGAGGAATCGGTGGAACGCCGCGACGAGCGGATCACGCTGCGTCGATGCCTCGGCAGACTCACCGATCTGCAACGCAACAGCATCGAGATGTCGTACTTCGGCGGTATGACCTACCCCGAGGTGGCCGCCCAGACCTCGACTCCGCTGCCGACCATCAAGTCCCGCATTCGCGACGGGCTCCGCAGCCTGCGCGACTGTGTCAAGACGGGAGAACGATCATGAACCGGGACTGGCTGGACGACCACGTCGAGCTCTATGCCATCGACAGTCTCCCCGCGGACGAGCACGACGAGATGCAGACGCAGCTCGCGCAGCTCGCCCCCGCCACTCGTGCCGCGTACGAGGAGCAGATCGCCGACGTGCAGAACCTGATGCACGACTATGCCCGTCGCTACACGAGCGAGGCACCCGAACTCTTGCGGGCTCGGATCCTCGCCGACTTCGACTCCGGGATCCGGCAGAGCCGTCCGGAGCCGACCGGGCGCCGACGGCTCGCCGCGGTGGTGTCCATCGCGGCAGCGGCCATCGCCATCGCGATCGGCGCGGGGGCCATCATCGGCAGGACCACGGCCCCCGACCCCCCTCCCGCGACCACCGCACAGGGCGACGCCGCGGCCGCGGTCTTCTCCGCCCCCGACGCAGTCCTGTCGACCGAGACGCTGTCGGATGCTCGGGGCACCCTGAACATCGTCAGTTCCCGATCGCTCAATCGGGCGGTGGCCACCGTGCGCGGCGCCGCGGCACCGCTACCCGACGACAGCACACTGCAGTTGTGGATGGTCGACGACCGCAAGTCGCCCGTGTCCGCCGGTCTGCTCGACGCGTCGGCCGCGGGCCCGCTTGTGGTGGACGGGCTGGACGGCACACAGGCCTTCGCCGTGACCCTCGAGCCTCGCGGCGGATCGTCGTCGCCCACACTGCCGCTGCTGGGTCAGGTGAAGATCTGACGCGCCTGTCTCCCAATTGCCCATATCCCCCAAATGCCGTCGACAGGGCCGGGCAGCCTCGGGAAGAATCGACATCTCGTAGCACGAGTTCGAACCCACCTTCCCGTGACCGAAAGCGAGACCTGCGATGCCGTCCTACTCCGCCGCTCCCGGCGCCCCGATCTGGTTCGACTTGATGACGAGCGACGTGGACCGCGCCACCGAGTTCTACGGTTCCCTCTTCGGCT
>NZ_JAAYXO010000016.1 GCF_012515855.1 Gordonia sp. (in: high G+C Gram-positive bacteria) | reverse complement strand
CTGGGCGTGGTGCTGGTGGAGATCAGCGATGGTCGCGCACACTTGAGACTGCCGTTCGCCGAGGCCAACACCACCATCGGACCGATGGTCCACGGCGGAGCCATCGGCGCCTGCGTCGATCTCGGGATCATGGCGGCCGCCTGGTCCGGCGACACCGCCTACGAATCGTTGCGCGGAGTCACGGTGTCGATGTCGATCAACTTCCTGGCCCCCGCGATGGGCGAGGACATCGAGATCATCGGCACGCGCGACAGGCAGGGCAAACGTCTCAACCACTGTTCGGTCGAGATCCGGACGCGCCAGTCCGACCAACTCGTGGCGACCGGAAGCGGCGTCTATCAGGTGGGCTGATCAGTCGACGAGGATGTCGCGGACCACGCCGTCGGCCAGCAGCCGGCCGGCGTCGGTCAGCACGTACGACTGCCCGTCGCACTCCAGCAGTCCGCGGACCACCGCGGCGTCGGCGCGCTCGCGCTCGTCCGAACTCAACTCCTCGACGTCGATCCCGGACCGCATCCGGATCTGCAGCATCACCGCTTCGGTGTGCCGGTCGGCGTCACTGAGCATCTCCTGGCCGCCGATCGGCAGCGCGCCGCCCGCCAACGACGCCGAATAGGTGGCCGGATGCTTCTGGTTCCACCAGCGCACCCCGTTGACGTGTGAGTGCGCCCCCGGACCGATGCCCCACCAGTCGTCGCTGCGCCAGTACGCCTCGTTGTGTCGACACACCGATTCCGGCTCGGGCAGTCCGTCCGCGCCGGCGCGCGCCCAGTTGGAGACCTCGTACCAGGTCATCCCGGCATCGGACAGGCGCGCGTCGATCATCTCGTAACGGGCGGCGAGGACGTCGTCGTCGGGCATCGGAACCTCGCCTCGCCGCACCTTGCGGGCGAACGCGGTGCCGTCCTCCACGATCAACGCGTAGGCCGAGACGTGGTCGATCGGCACCGACAGCACGGCGTCCAGCGAGGCCGCGAGGTCTTCGTCGCGCTCACCGGGCGTGCCATAGATGAGGTCCAAGTTCACGTGATCGAACCCGGCGGCCGCGGCCTCGCGGGCGGCGTCCAGCGCGCGGCCCGGGGTGTGCGTGCGTTCGAGCACCTTGAGGACGTGGCTGGCGGCCGACTGCATGCCGAGCGAGATCCGGGTGAAGCCGGCGTCGCGGAGCGTGGCGAAGAACTCCGGCGAGGTGGACTCGGGGTTCGATTCGGTGGTCACCTCGGCACCGGGCGCCAGGGTGAACGACTGCCGAACCGCGCCCAGCAACTCCGACAATCCGTCGCCGCCGAGCAGCGACGGGGTCCCGCCGCCGACAAAGATCGTCGAGACCTCGCGACCGGACGCCAGCAGCGACGCCGCGCGATCGAGTTCGGCGCGAACCCCTTCCATCCAGCTCGCCGGCGACGACGAGGACCCCAGTTCCCCCGCGGTGTAGGTGTTGAAATCGCAATAGCCGCAACGGGTCGCGCAGAAGGGTACGTGGAGGTACAGGCTCAGCGGGCGGCTCGCGTCGGCACCGGCCAGGGCCGCCAGAGCGTCGTCGGACAGCGCTTCCGGGGCACGTCGATCATTCACTCATCCATCATGACGCACCGTCTGTCAAGAGTATTAATCTCAGCGTGAGAAAAAATAACTGCAAGTAGACCGGTACGGATCCCCGTGGCACTATGGTTCCCGTGACTTACCCAGGAGTGTGGCTCGCCGAACGGCGGCACATTGATCTCAAGCGCGTCTGCAGCGCATTCTGTC
Organism: Gordonia sp. (in: high G+C Gram-positive bacteria); assembly: GCF_012515855.1. Lineage (GTDB taxonomy): Bacteria > Actinomycetota > Actinomycetes > Mycobacteriales > Mycobacteriaceae > Gordonia. The sequence goes on along the minus strand of NZ_JAAYXO010000016.1, from coordinate 1,634 downwards.
GGCTCTGACCGACGACTCGGCCTTCGAGAGGTCCTGATCCCGCGTTGTTAGCGGGAAGCCATGGATGCCGATTCTCTTCTCTTCACCCCTGGATTCAGCCCAACGTGATGCCGCGCTGCCCCGTGGCCTCCTCAGGAGTTCTTGATGACGATCACCATTCCGTCGACCCCCGACACGGACGCACCGGTCGAGGCCCCCCGGAAGCGTCCGCGCCCCAAGAAGACGCGCGCCGAAGGCCAGTGGGCCCTCGGCTACCGCACCCCCCTCAACGCGAACGAGCAGTCCAAGCGCGACGACAATCCGCTCAACGTGCGTCAGCGCATCATCGACACCTACCAGCACGTCGGTTTCGACGGTATCGACAAGGCCGATCTCCGCGGTCGGTTCCGCTGGATGGGCCTCTACACCCAGCGCGCCGAGGGGTTCGACGGAACCTACTCCGGCGACGCGAACGTCGATCTCATCGAGGCGCCGTACTTCATGATGCGAGTCCGCACCGACGGTGGGCAGCTCAACCTCGCCCAGGTGCGTGCGCTCGCGTCGATCTCCCGGGACTTCGCTCGCGGCACCGCCGACGTGACCGATCGCCAGAACCTGCAGTACCACTGGATCGAGATCGAGAACGTCCCGGAGATCTGGCGTCGCCTGGAGGAAGTCGGCCTGGAGACCACCGAGGCCTGCGGCGACTGCCCGCGCGGCATGCTCGGCTCCCCGCTGGCAGGTCTCTCGACCGACGAGGTCCTCGACGCCAGCCCGGCGCTCGCCGAGATCAAGCGGCGCTACATCGGCAACCCCGAGTACTCCAACCTGCCGCGCAAGTTCAAGACCGCGGTCTCCGGCCTGCAGGACGTGGTCCACGAGATCAACGACGTCTCGTTCGTCGGCGTCGACCACCCCGAGCACGGCCCCGGCCTGGACCTGTGGGTCGGCGGCGGCCTGTCGACCAACCCGATGCTCGCGCAGCGACTCGGCGCGTGGATCCCGCTCGACGAGGTCCCGGACGTGTGGGAAGGCGTGGTCGCGATCTTCCGCGACTACGGCTACCGCCGCCTGCGCTCCAAGGCACGGCTGAAGTTCCTGCTGAAGGACTGGGGTCCGGAGAAGTTCCGCCAGGTCCTGGAGGACGAGTACCTGCACCGCAAGTTGATCGACGGCCCGGCACCGACCCCGCCGAAGCAGCCGATCGACCACGTCGGCGTCACCAAGCAGAAGGACGGCCAGTACGCGGTCGGCTTCTCGGCCGTCTCCGGCCGGCTGTCGGACGACGTGCTCTACGCGATCGCCGACGCCGCGGAGAAGGCAGGCAGCGACCGCGTCGCCTTCACCCCGTACCAGAAGCTGGTCGTGGTGAACGTGCCCGAGGACAAGATCGGTCAGCTCGACGCCGACCTGACGGCCGTCGGCCTGCAGTCGAAGCCGTCGGTGTGGCGTCGCAACCTGATCGCCTGCACCGGCCTCGAGTACTGCAAGCTCTCGTTCACCGAGACCCGCAGTCGCTCGCAGAGCCTGGTGCCGCAGCTCGAAGAGCGGCTCGCCGAGCTCAATCAGGACCTCGACGTGCCGATCACCATCAACTTCAACGGCTGCCCCAACTCCTGCGCCCGCGTGCAGGTGGCCGACATCGGCCTCAAGGG
>NZ_JAAYXO010000015.1 GCF_012515855.1 Gordonia sp. (in: high G+C Gram-positive bacteria) | reverse complement strand
GGCGTCGATCCTCGACGCGCCGCTGATCGCCGTGCACACCTACAACGGCTATCCGGGCATCGCCGACGTGGACCGCCTCGAACAGGGCCGTCGGCAGCTGGCGGACGAGGCCCACGAGAGCCTCGGCTCGCAGCTCGCCGGCTGCCTCGGGGACTACCCGGACGTCGCGGTCGAGAACGTCGTCACGATGGAGAATCCGGCCGAGCAGGTCATCGCGTCGGCCGCCGATGCCCAGCTGATCGTCCTCGGCAGCCGCGGTCGGGGCGGTTTCCGCGGATTGCTGCTGGGTTCCACCAGCCAGGCGGTCCTGCACGTCGCCCACTGCCCGGTGATGATCGTTCCGGGCTGACGCCACTGCCCGGCCGGAGATTCGCCGGGATTGTCAGAGTCGCCCCGTAACCTTCGGACACCTCGCGCCACCGACGCGCGAGGGCGACACGGAGGCAGAGGGGATGGCCAAGGGGAATGACTCGAACAGCGGCTGCGTGGGCTTCGTCGCCCTCGTCTTGGCGGTGTCGGTGCTCATGGCGATCCCGACCGGCGCCTGGATCGCGATCGGCGTGGTCGTGGGCGTCATCGCGGTGATCGCGATCGTCGCCGCCGCCGTCGGTTCGCACAACGAGCGCAAGGAAGCGCTGGCGGCGGCCGCCGAAGCCGAGCGCCGGGCGCAGGCGATCGCGGACGAGAAGGCCCGGGTCGCACGACTGGGCAAGGGCAACGCCAAACGCGTCGACTCGGCGATCAAGGCCGCCGAGCAGGTGGCCGCATCGGAGGCCGCGCGGGAGGGGTGGCTCGGCGAGGTGGACTTCTCCATCGACATCGCTGAGATCTCCGAAGGTTTCGAGCGGGCCGTCGCCCTGCGCAGCGTGGCCGACGAGTTGAAGCGCCTGGATTCGCCGACTGCCGAGGACCGCCGAATCCTGTCCGAGGCCAAGACCACCGTGTCGCGTCTGGAGGACGCGGCCAAGAAGCGCGTGGATCTGATCGTCCGATGTGCGGTCGAGGCGCGACTGATCGACGAATCACTCCGCAAGGAACGCGCCGATGCGCGGACCGCGGAACAGCGCGTTCAACTCCACGGCGAACTCGCCGCCATGCTGTACGGCATCGAGGCGGCACCACTCACCCCTGCGGGGGACTCGGGCGCGGACCGGGTGATGGCGAGGGTGGCGGGATACCGGGAGGTCACCGAGCAGATCCGGCTGGCCCGCGCCGAAGGCCTCCAGTGACCTCGCCGACTGCACCCCACGCGTCGCCGCGGGGATCGCAGGTCCTCAGTGTTCTACGCGTCGGGCGATCCCGTCGAGAATGGTGTCGAGTCCGTCGCGGAAGTCTTTCCGCAGTGTCGTCTCCGTGGGCACGACCGGCTGATCGAAGGCATCGGACTCGAACAGCGCCGAGAGTTCGGGGAACCGGGTGCGGTCGAGGAGGCCGAGCATGTCGTGCCCGTAGCGGTGTTCCCGTTCGCTCTGCGTCTCCGAGTCGTCCAGTCCCTCACCGAGATCATGGCTCATCAGCGCAGATTGCCGGACGTATCCGCTCACCAGCATCGCGTACATCACCTTCTCCTTCGCGCTGAGATCCGTGTGTGAGAAGGCGGCGAGCGCTTGTTCGAGCCAGGCGAGCTGGCTGGGGCCGCTCGGTGCACCGTGAATCGGTGCTCGCAGCAGCCAGGGCCGGGTCCCGTACAAGTCCCAGAGGGCTTGCGCCCAGTCGGCCAGGGCGGTGCGCCAGTCGCCGTCGCCTGCGGCTGCGGGCGGGGGAGGACTGGTCGCGTAATCCACCATGAGCTCGACGAGTTCGCGCTTGGATCCGACGTGGCGGTACAGGGACATGGCCGTCACGTCGAGTGCCTTCGCCACTTTGGGGAGCGTGGCGGCGTCGAGGCCGCCGCGATCGGCCAGCTGCACGGCGGTGTCGACGACGCGATCGGTGGTCAGGCCCGCCGGCCGGCCGCGTCGGGCCTCGGGCTCGGGCAGCCGCCACATCCTGCGCAGCCACTCCGGAGTGTCATCGACCATGCTCGCCACTTCCCCCACTCAACTCCTCGCCGATGTCGTCGTGACCACCATATACGTGAGATAGTTACTGTCATAAACTATATCTGTTAGAGTCTCGGTATGTCGCTTCAGCCAGCCACCGATACCGTCCGGCAGGGGAGGATTCACGACGTCGACGCCGTTCGCGGGTTCGCCCTGTTCGGGATCTTCGTCGTCAACATCACGTTCATGGCCTCGGCCTACCCCGGAAACCTCGTCACGGATCCGTCGTTCACCTCGCACCTCGACGACGCCGCCCGCTTCATCGTCGCCGCCCTGTTCTCGATGAAGTTCTACCTGCTCTTCGCCTTTCTGTTCGGGTACAGCTTCACCCTGCAGATGAATGCCGCCCGCCGAGCGGGGCGCGGCTTCTCGGCACGGATGCTGCGCCGTGTTCTGGGGTTGTTCATCCTGGGTGCGATCAACATCGTCGCGCTCTACAGCGGCGACATCCTGACGACCTATGCCATCGCCTGCCTCCTGCTGTTGGCCATGCATCGGATCTCCGACTCCGCCGCCTTGCGGGTGGCCGGGGGCCTCTACGGAATCGTTCTGCTGTCACTGGTGGTGAGCGCCCTGTTCATCGACCGGGCGGCGTTCATGCCGTCGACGGCCGAAGCACTCGATAACGCGCAGGAGCAGACGCAGGCGATGCTCGGATCGGTCTCCGACATCGTCGCGTTCCACCTCGACGGACTCGAGCTCCTCGTGTTGCAGGCCG
>NZ_JAAYXO010000139.1 GCF_012515855.1 Gordonia sp. (in: high G+C Gram-positive bacteria) | reverse complement strand
CGTCGCGACGGCGATCGCGTTCTCTCCCAACGGCACCGGCAGCAACTCTTCGGCGCGCGCCAATCGGCGCACCACGGTGTTCCGGTGCGTGTAGAGGCGTTCGGCGGTCGCACTCGCGTTGCAGCGCTGGGCGAACCAGACCCGGAGACACTCGGCCACCTCGGGATCGGCCGTCAGCAGGTCGCCGAGAGTGGCGGCGACGAAGTCGCCGACCTTCTCGTCGTCGGACAGTGCGTCGATCATGCGCACCTCGTCGTACCGAGCGGCCCTCCGGTCGGCCCGGGCGCGCTGGAGGATCCGATGCGCGGTGAGCGCCTGGAAGTGGCTGCGGCGGAACCCCTCCCGACCCTCCCCCGGCGAGCCCAGTGCGATCCACACGTCACCGTGATCGCGGACCGCGTCGGCCACGTCCACGCTCGGGGCCGGAAACCACACCCACAGCTGCGAGGCTCCGGCGAGCACCACCAGGCGCCGAGTGATCCCCGAGGTCTGCATGATCGCCTCGCACGCGGACTCCAGTCGTTCGGCCGACACTCGCGCACCGCCCGAGATCACCGCGGCCAGCTGCGGACCGTCGAGCCGGTAGCCGAGCTGCGCGTGCGCGCGCGCATCCGAGATGGGAGCTCCCTCCAACAGCAGCGCGACGGCGGCCCGCCGCTGCGCGTGCGTGTCGCCGGCCAACTCCGCCCGGGCGACGTCGATCATCTCCGCCAGCGACCGCACGGTGTCGTCGATGTAGGTCGCGATCGACGTGGAGGTGACCTCGAGCAACTGCCGGAGCAGATCGCGGTCGTCGGTCAACGTGAAGCAGACCTGCATCCACAGTTGCCAAGCGACGTTCTGAGAGGTGCGGAACGAGTCCAGGGTGGAGGCATCGAGTCCGCGGCGCACCAGGTCGCGGACGAAGTCGGCCATGTCGTCGTGCGCCCGCACGCTCACGCGTTCGCCCGGGGCGGCCAGATTGGCGGCTGCCCAGTGGTCGATGTTCGCGGCGGTGGTGGCCAGCGCGATCTCGAGGAGTTCGGGATCCTCGGCGATGACGTTCATCCCGGTCCCCTCCAGGACGCTCTCGTCGAGCGCCCGCACCCATTCGGGAGGGGCCGCCAGCACCACTCGCACGCCGGCCCGAATGAGTTCGGCCACCGCGGGATCTACCGGTTCACCACGCATATGGTCGATTATGCACCAGTTTCCGATTGACACCGGTGCACATCGCTCTTGCATCCGACCATCCATACCAACGATCATTGGTACATAGATCGCGGTACCGCCCCGCGCCAGCCCGAACGAACGGAAGCTCATGACCAGCAACTCGTCCACGTCGCCCCGGACCGAGATCCTCGACGTCCTGATCATCGGCGCCGGAATCTCCGGCATCGGCGCCGCGCACTACCTGACCACCGAACATCCGGACAAGACCTTCGAGATCCTCGAGTCGAGGCATGCGATCGGCGGCACCTGGGACCTGTTCAAATACCCGGGCCTCCGCTCGGACTCGGACCTGCACACCTTCGGCTTCGGCTTCAAGCCGTGGATGGACAACCAGGCGATCGCCGACGCCGACCGGATTCTGGAGTACCTGAACGAGGCCGTCGCCGACGACGATCTCACCGGCAAGATCCGGTTCCACCGACGCGCGATCGGCGCCGACTGGAACTCCGTCGACCAAGCCTGGCACGTCGCCGTCGCCGACACCGAGAAGGGCGACGACGCCCCCACCGAACTGGTCAAGGCGCGCTGGATCTTCGCCGGCACCGGGTACTACAACTACGACGAGGGCTTCACCCCAGACTTCCCCGGCACCGAGCGCTTCGCCGGACAGATCGTGCACCCGCAGCACTGGCCTGAGGACCTGGACTACACGGGCAAGAAGGTCGTCGTGATCGGGTCCGGGGCCACCGCCGTCACGCTCATCCCGTCGATGACCGACGACGCCGAGCACGTCACCATGCTCCAGCGCACCCCGACCTATGTGATCCCGCTGCCCCGCGAGGACGCGATCGCCAACGTCATGAAGAAGGTGCTCGGTCCCAACCTCGGCTACAAGCTGTCCCGTGAGAAGAACATCCTGCAGCAGCGCTTCGTGTACGAAGCCGCACAGCGCTTCCCGCGGCCGGTCAAGGCGATCATCCGCGGAACCAATCGCGCGATGCTCGGCAAGGACTTCCCGCTGGACCCGCACTTCAAGCCGCCGTACAACCCGTGGGACCAGCGTCTGTGCGTGGTGCCCGACGGCGACATGTTCTCCGCGCTCCGGCGGGGCGACGCCT
>NZ_JAAYXO010000138.1 GCF_012515855.1 Gordonia sp. (in: high G+C Gram-positive bacteria) | reverse complement strand
CGGATCGTGATTCGCACCGCGGCACAGAGCGCGGCGTGCGGCATCGACCTGACGATCGGGGAGCAGCGCACCGTCCTACTCTCGCGTACCGGCCTCGGCGACGACGACGGTGGGCCGCAGGCGTGGCAGGCATCGCTCTGTTCCAACCTGAACCGTTTCGAGGGCGGACTTCCGGCGGCGGCGGGTGCCCGGCTTGCGCCGCGGCCGGCCGCCTCGGACGCGGCGATGGAACTGATGGGCGCCGACGACGACGCCCACCAGTCCCTCACCTGGTCACCGTGGATGGTGGCCGGAGGGGCGCTGGTGGGCGTCGTATTGGTGGTCGGCGTGCCGCTCGCTATCAGGCGACGCCGTCGAACAGACTCGTGACCGAGCCGTTCTTGAAGACCTCCATGATGGTCTGAGCCAGCAGCGGTGCGATCGACAGCACCGTCAGGTTCTCGAACTTCTTGTCATCGGTGATGGGCAGCGTGTCGGTCGCGATGACCTCCTTGGCGCCGCAATTCGCGAGGCGCTCGGCGGCCGGGTGCGAGAAGACGCCGTGCGTGGTGGCGATGATGACATCGCCCGCCCCGGCCTCCTTCAGCACCGACACCGCACCGGCGATGGTGCCGCCGGTGTCGATCATGTCGTCGATCAGGACGCAGGTCTTGCCCGAGACCTCGCCGACCACGCGGTTCGACTTGATCTGGTTCGGCACGTCGGGGTCGCGGGTCTTGTGCACGAAGGCCATCGGAGCGCCGTCGAGGGCGTCGGCCCACTTCTCGCCGACCTTGACACGACCGGCGTCGGGGGAGACCACGCAGATGTTGTCGGTGCCGTACTTGGTGCGGACGTACTCGGCCAGCTGACCCTGCGCGTGCATGTGGTCCACCGGGCCGTCGAAGAAGCCCTGGATCTGGTCGGTGTGGAGATCGACCGTCACGATGCGGTCGGCGCCTGCGGTCTTGAACAGGTCGGCGATGAGGCGGGCGGAGATGGGCTCGCGACCGCGGTGCTTCTTGTCCTGGCGGGCGTAGGGGTAGAACGGGATGATCGCGGTGATGCGCTTGGCGGAGCCGCGCTTGAGCGCGTCGATCATGATGAGGGTCTCCATGACCCAGTGGTTCATCGGGTTCGGGCAGCTCTGCAGCACAAACGCATCGCTGCCGCGCACCGACTCCTCGAAGCGCACGAAGATCTCGCCGTTCGCGAAATCACGGGCGGTCTGCGGGGTGATCGGAACGCCCAGCTCGTCCGACACGGCCTGTGCCAGCTCGGGGTGCGCCCGGCCGGCGAACAGCATCAGGTTCTTCTTGTTGTCGGTCGTCCAGGTCATCGGTGACTCAATCTCTCCTCAGCGAGCGGCTTCTTGATTTGGGAGGTCGGTGGACCCGCAGGGATTACCTGCAGTTCCCTAGTTATTCTGCTGTGCGTCGACGGCAGCGTCGGCGGCAGGGGTGCCGGGACGCTTCTTGACGACCCAATCGGCGATGTTGCGTTGCTGACCCGCAGACACCGCGAGAGCGCCCGCGGGGACGTCCTCTCGCAGCACGGTACCGGCACCCGTGTAGGCGCCGTCACCGATTGTGAGCGGCGCGACGAACATATTGTCGCTGCCGGTGCGGCAGTGTGAGCCGATCACAGTCTTGTGTTTGTCAACGCCGTCGTAGTTGACGAAGACGCTCGACGCGCCGATGTTGGTGTACTCGCCGATCTCGGCGTCACCGACGTAGGTCAGGTGCGGCACCTTGGTGCCGACGCCGATCTGCGCGTTCTTGGTCTCGACGAACGCGCCGATCTTCCCGTCGGCGCCGAGAGCCGTGCCGGGACGCAGGTACGCGAAGGGGCCGACGGTAGCGCCCGCGCCGATCTGCGCGTCGCTGCCGTGGGTGCGGATCACCCGGGCGTCTTCGCCGACCGTCACGTCGGTGAGCGTGGTGTCCGGACCGATGACGGCGTCGTCGGCGATGGTCGTGCGGCCGTGGAGCTGCGTGCCGGGCTCGATGCGCACGTCTTGGCCGAGCTCGACCTCGACGTCGATCCAGGTGGTCGCCGGGTCGACGACGGTGACGCCCGCCAGCATGTGTCGGCGGACCACCCGGCGGTTCAGCTCGGCGCCGAGCTCGGCGAGCTGCGCGCGGTCGTTGCAGCCGGCGACGACGCTCGGGTCGGACACGGTCAAGGCGTGGACGGCGCGGTCGGCTTCGCGGGCGATCGCCACCAGATCGGTGATGTAGTACTCACCCTGGACGTTGTCCGTGGAGAGGCTGGCGATGCCGGTGCGCAGCATGTCGGCCGCGAAGGCGTAGATGCCCGCGTTCACCTCGGTGATGGTGCGCTCGGCCTCGGTGGCGTCCTTGTGCTCGGTGATGGCCAGGACGTCGGCGGTCGCGACGTCGACGCCGGGGCCGCCGGTGCGGACGATGCGGCCGTAGCCGGTCGGGTCGTCGGCGATGAAGCTGGTGAGGGTGACGGCTGCGGCCTCGCCGCGGTCGTCGCGCAGGTGCTCGTCGACCAGCGCCGACAGCGTCTCGCCGTCGAGGAGCGGGGCGTCGGCGACGGTCACGATCACGGTGCCGTCGAAGTCGGCGGGCAGGCCGGTCATGCCTGCGCGGGCGGCGTCGCCGGTGCCGAGCGGCTGCTCCTGCTCAGCGATGACGACGGTGCGGCCCAGTTCGGCGGCGACGTCGTTGATGGCTGCGGTGACCCGCTCGCGCTCGTGGCTCACCACTGCCACCAGGTGGTCGGGGTTCAGTGCCGCGGCGCCGTGGAGTGCGTGCCCGACGAGGCTGCGGCCGCCGATCTCGTGCAGGATCTTCGGAGTCTTCGACTTCATCCGTGTGCCCGCACCTGCGGCCAGCACGATGACGGCGATGCTCCCGGTCGGCTGCCGTGTGCTCATCGGGGTCCCTTCGCAGTTCGATCGCGATCGGCTTCCCTGCGCCGCAGGACCGACTCCCTGCGGGAGTCGCGGCGACGAGGGGGCGGCCAAAATCGTACGCGAGACCGCCTCGAACGATGGTACTCGCCGGTAGCCGCACGTCGAGAACGCCGAGCGTAGCGCCCTGCCCACGGTGATCGAGTGCGGCCGGGAGCCCTCACGGTGATCGAGTGCGACCCGGGAGCCCCCCACGGTGATCGAGTGCGACCCGGGAGCGGAGCGAGCGTGTCGTGTATCGAGATCGGGCTGGGGCTGGTTCGCGGGGGTCTCGATTCGGCCCGGGCTCGCTACGCTCGCTGCGGGCACTCGACCGGCGTGGGCTGAGTGCGGCCGAGGAGGTCTCCTTGCTGATCGAGTGCGGCCCGGGAGCGGAGCGAGCGTGTCGTGTATCGAGATCGGGGTGGTTCGGGGGTCTCG
>NZ_JAAYXO010000137.1 GCF_012515855.1 Gordonia sp. (in: high G+C Gram-positive bacteria) | reverse complement strand
CGCAGTGATCAGCGTGGCGAGCACTCGCGGATAGAGCACGATCGTCTGCTGCAGATTCGGCAGATACACCGCCATCGTGCGGGCGTTCACCGAAAGGTTGCTGATCGCCACCGGGAACGACTCGCTGATGTCGTCGAACAGCTTCGTCGCTGCGGTGGCGGTCCCGGGCCCCTTCTGCAGGATCCCGGTGATGTTCGTCTTGTGCGAGCGCAGCGTGTCGGTGGTGACGGTGAGGTTGCGCGTCCACGCCCGGATCTGGGCGGCCGTCTGGTTCTGCGTGCCCAGGACGGGGCCGGCCTCATCGATCAGGTCGGTCACCGCGTCGACGTTCCTGTTCGCCTCGCCGACGAACAGGATCATCGAGTCCAGGAGCCTGCGCAATTCCGGTGCGGTGCCGTTGAACGCCAGGAAGGTCTGATCCATCACCTCGCGCAACTGGGTGTTGCCGACGGCTTGCAGCAGGGCATCGGCCTGGTCGAGCATCGAGGAGATCTCGACGGGCATGTCGTCGTCGTTCACGACGACGGTGTCGCCGCCGCGCAGGAACGCGCCGGCCGGCTTCTCCGGCGGGGTGAACTCGACGAACTGCTCACCGACGGCCGAGACGCTGCGCACCGTGGCGGCGGAGTCCTTCGGGATGTCGTCGGTGCCCGAGCGAATGGTCAACTCCGCCTCGACGCCGTCCGGGGTGAGCCACATGCCCGTCACCTTGCCGACGTCGACGCCGCGGAAGCTGACGTTCGCGTTCTGGTACAGGCCGCCGGATGCGGGCATCTGGAGCGTCACCCGGTAGCTGCCGACGCCGAGCATCTGCGGGATGCGGATGTAGAAGATGCCGACGACCAGGATCGCGATCACCGAGACGATCGCGAAGACGGTGAGCTGGCCGCGGATGAAACCGGTGATCTTCATCAGTTGCCCTCCCGCTTACTCGTGGTCGGGGCTGTGGTCCGGGACGGGGTCTTGCCGTCCGGCGCCTTCTTCTCCGGCGTCTTCTTCTTGGGCGCCGGGACGTTGCGGTTCCGGTCGAAGGGCGCGCGCAACGGATCGGTCGACTTGCGCGCATTACCCGCGGACGTGCCCAGGAGCCCCTCCGGCCCGGTCAGGCCGACCGAGGTGAGCATGGTCTTGTCGAGCCGGTCGAAGGTCAGGTCCAGCACCAGATCCGAGTTGACGTAATCGCCCTTGACGATCGTCGAGATCTGCTCCTGCAAGAACGGGAAGGTCAGCAGGATCCGGAGCGAGTTGGTCAGCGCGGGGCCGGTCTGGGCGAGTTGGGACAGCAGCTTGTTCATGTTGGGCGCGACGACCTTCAGGTCGTCGGCGCCCCGGGCCATGATCTCGTTGGCGGTGGCCGACAGATCGCCCACCGCGCCCAGCGAACCGATCAGGTTGGTTCGCTGGTCCACCAGCAACTGCAGGATCTGCGGGCCGGAGTCCAGGGCGCGCTGCACAGTCGGCTCCTGCTCGTTGATGCGTGCGGTCAGCCGCGCCAGACCGTCGGTCGCGGCGATGATGTTCTCGGTCTGCTCGTCCAGGTCGGACACCAGGGTGTTCATCCGCGGAATCAGGGTGCTCAGTTCTTCGCCACGGCCGCCCAGCGCATCACTGAGTTCGGAGACGATCTCGCCCATCTGCGCCAGACCGCCGCCGTTGAGCACCACCGACAGCGAGCTGAGCACCTGTTCGGTGGTCGGATAGCGGCACGGATCGATGTTCTGCGCCAGCGTGACGCCCGGAACCCCCTGCCCCTCCAGGCGCGGCAGGTTCGCCGACTCGGGGCAGTCGGCCTGCTCCAGGCTGTCGCCCGGCGCGACGTACTGGCCGCTCGGTTCGGCCGGCGGCACGATCTCCAGGTGAGAGGAACCCAGCACGCTGGTCATGCCGATCATCGCGTACGACCCCTTCGGGATGCGCACGTCCTTGTCCAGGCGGATCGTCACCTCGGCAGCCCAGTCGACCACCTTGATGTCCGCGACGCTGCCGACCGTCGCATCGGTCATCATCACCGGGGCGTTGCGCACCAGGCTCGCCGCGGACGGGATCGTCGCGCTGATCTGGTAGGCGCCCTCACCGGTGCCCTGGGCGCCGATCGACGAGAGCGAGGCGACATGGTCGCCGCACGCCGCCAGCGGGAAGAGCAGGGCCGACGCGGCGACGACCGCGAGGAACTTGCGACTGTGACGCTTCATCAGTTCCTCCCGAACGGCAGGAGGAGCTTGAGCATCGGATCCGGCGGATTCGGCTTGGTGCTGTCGACGTCACGCTCGCCCACACCGGCTTGCGCCCGCCGCTTCACGCTCTCGTTCTGATACGTGATCATGCTGGGCGTGGCGGCCCGCCCGACCAGCGGATTGGCCGCGAACGGCGGGAAGTTCACCGCGATGTCCTTGAGGATCGGCGCGAGCAGATCGACACACTTCTCCACGCCCTCCTCAGTGTCCAGCGGACGTTCGGTCGCGGCCATCGAGCCGCACAGCAGCGTGATCAGGTTGTTGCCCATGCCGAGTCCGAAGACGCCGTCGAGAGAGCCGGTGAGCGGGTTGTAGATGTTGTAGAAGTTCGCGAGCTGGTTGGGCGCCGAATGCAGCAGACCGCGCAACCCCTCGTCGTTCCGCTTGAGCGTGGCGGTGAACGGGGCCATCTTGTCCACCGTCGCGGCCATCGTCTCGGTGTTGGCGTCCAGGAAGGTCTTCAGTTCGCCGAGCGCCTCGTCGAGGTTGTCCATCGCATCGCCGAGGGCCTCGTCGCTCTCGGCCAGCACACTGCTCACCGAGGCCATCCGGCCGTTGAACTGGACCAGCTGCTGATGGTTCTGCGCGAGCAGACCGGTCAGCTTCTGCAGTGCCTTCACCGTGGCGAACAGGTCGTCCCGGTTCTCCGAGAGGGTGCCCATCACCGTGGACATCTCGCGCAGCGCGATCGCCATGGCCTGGCCGTTCCCCTCGAGATTGGCCGCGGCCACGTCGATCGCCTTGGCGGCGGTACCCGGGTCGACGACGCCGTCGTCGCCGGTCTGCGGCCCGAGCACGTTGCTGAGCTCATCGAGCTGCTTCTTGACGTCGTCCCACTCCATCGGCACGGCAGTGCGCTCCATCGGGATGTCGGTGTTGCCGTCGGAGATCGTCGGTCCGGTGGTGTACGGCGGCGTGAGCTGGACGAACCGACCGGACACCAGCGACTGCGCGACGATCACCGCGCGCACATCGGTGGGGACGGGCACGTCGTCGTCGATCCGCATCACCACGCGGACGTTCCGGCTGCGTGGCTCCACCTTGGTCACCGTGCCGACCTTGACGCCGATCACGCGGACGGGGTCGCCCTCGTACAGGCCGGTGACCGACGGGAAGTACGCGGTGAGGGTGCGGGTGGTCGCTTTCTGCAACCCGAGCGAGGCCAGCATGACGACCAGCACCGCCACCAGGACGGCCGCGGCGACCGCGATCACCTTCTTGGTCGTCGACAGTGCGGACAGTTTCTGAGACACGGACATGTCAGCGCCCTCCCGTCGTCGACGTCGGCGCACCGGTGGGCCGCGAGGTGCGGTTCGGCGGCTGCGGCGGGCGGCTCGAGGGCGTCGGGCGCTTCACGTCCGGGGCGCTGCGGCGCGGCGCCTCACCCCAGTTGCCCGGGAGCAACGGGAAGCCGGAGTACTTGATGAAATACTCGGCCGCCTCCGGGTATTTCTGGCCGAGCACGCGCAAGAAGGTGCCCATGTAGTCGCCCCAGGTCGGCAGGCCCACCAGCGACGAGAAATATGGACCCGAGCTCACCGCTTCACCGAGGATGTTCGCGTACGGGCCGAGATTGTCGATGGCGTCGCTGAAGTTGTCGGCGTTGTCGTTGAGGATGTCCAGCACGCGGTTGAACTTCTTGAGCACCGGGGTCAGCTGTTCTTCGTTGTCCTTGACGAAGCCCGTCAGCTCGGCGGTCAGGTTCTTGGTGCCGACGATCACCTGCCGGATGGCCTCGCGCCGCACCTGCAGCTCGCCTAGCAGCAGGTTGGCGTCGATCAGCATCTTCTGGATCTGCTCGCTCCGCGCGCCGACGATCGACGAGACGCCGCGGGCCCGTTTCAGCAGGTCGTTGAGCGCGTTGTCGCGGTCGGCGATCACCGTCGCCAGCCGGCCGACCCCTTCGACGGCGCCGCGCATCTCCGGCGGAGTGTCTTCGAAGGCCTCGGACACCGTCGTCAGCGCCTTGTCGAGTTCCTCGGTGTCGGTCTCGGTGAGCGTGG